>NZ_JBRUHR010000021.1:0-41060 GCF_053206925.1 Streptococcus dentiloxodontae
GGCTTTCGAAACTTCAAAAACTTTAAAACTAAAATTCTTATCGCTTTGAACATGCAAAGAGAGAGAACCAATCTGATTCTCTCTCGTGCTTAGTTATAAGTCACCCACTACAGTTGACAAAGAGCCACTAAAAGGACTCAGTTCTATGCAATACAGAACTAAATCCTTTCACTAATAGTTTTTGTCTAATTTTTAGGGAATCGTACAAAGTCCCCAACCCCTTGTATTTTACTGTTTTACTTGTAAAACGCAGTAGCAGGTTAAATCTCCTTATCTCTTGCTGCGCAAATGACAGCAGTTATCTTAGCCAACTGTGCAAAAGATGGGATAATCTTTATCCAGCAGATGATTTTTACCCAAGCCTCAAACTAAGAGGCTAAGGAACAGCAAATACTTCGAATGACCAATTCGCTTTTTTTGCTTTTAGGCTCATGAAGAAAATATTCTCTGGATATTTTCTTTGTTCCACTCTCTTTAGTTTTATAATTGCTTAAGCATATTCTCAATATGTGCAATTGATTTCTCGCGGCCAAGTAGATAAATAGTATCAGGAAGTTCTGGTCCATGCATTTCGCCCGAAACAGCGATACGAATTGGCATAAAGAGGTTCTTTCCTTTGATGCCAGTTTCTTTTTGAACGGCTTTGATTTGCGGGAAGATGTTTTCAGATTTGAAATCATCGTCAGACATAGCTTCTAACTTAGCTTTAAAGGCTTCCAGAACGGTTGGTACAGTTTCACCAGCCATGAATTCTTTTTCTTGATCTGTTAATGCCGGAAACTCTTCAAAGAAGAGGTCTGTCAATGGCACAATTTCATCAACTGACTTCATTTGAGGCTTGTAAAGTTCAACTAATTTTTCAGCCTTATTCGTCAAGCGGCTCGCAGCTTCTAAATAAGGTTTGGCCATTTCAAAGACGGTATCAAAGTCCGCGTTTTTAATGTATTCGTTGCTCATCCAGTCCAGTTTCTTTTGGTCAAAAGCTGCCGGCGACTTGCTGAGACGATTTTCATCAAAGAGCTCAACCAATTCTTCACGTGAAAAGATTTCATCTTCACCACCAGGATTCCAGCCGAGCAGAGCAATAAAATTAAAGACTGCTTCCGACATGTAGCCTTTCTTGCGGTAATCCTCGATAAACTGCAACGTATTGGTATCACGCTTGGACAATTTTTTTCCTGTTTCAGAGTTGATGATAAGGGTCATATGACCAAATGCTGGCGCCTCCCAGCCAAGGGCTTCATAAACCATGAGCTGCTTGGGCGTATTGGCAATGTGGTCATCTCCACGGATAACGTGGGAAATTTGCATATCATGGTCATCAATAACAACGGCAAAGTTGTAAGTTGGGTATCCGTCTTTTTTCTGGATAACCCAATCACCACCAATGTTGCTACCTTCAAACTCGATATCGCCCTTAACCATGTCCGTCCACTTGTAGATACCGGCTTCGTTGACTTTCAAGCGAACCGTCGGTACAATCCCAGCCGCTTCACGTTCTGCAATATAAGCCTCTTTCTCCTCCTCACTCATACCAAGAAATTCATTGATGTAGCGCGGTGTTTCACCTGCTGCTTCTTGGCGTTCACGCTCCGCTGCTAATTCCTCTTCAGTAATGTATGATTTGTAAGCCTTGCCTTCTGCGAGCAGTTGATCAATGTATTTTTGATAAAGATCCAGACGTTCAGACTGCCGATAGTTTTCATGGGTTTCCGGACTTTCATCCCAGTCAATCCCCAGCCAACGCAGATTATCTAACTGCGAACGCTCCCCATCCTCAACATGACGCTTGCGGTCAGTATCTTCAATACGAATAATAAATGTTCCGCCATAATGGCGCGCATAGAGATAATTAAAGAGCGCTGTCCGCGCATTTCCGATGTGTAAGAGTCCCGTTGGACTTGGTGCATAACGCACACGAATAGGTTGTGACATGTATTTCTCCTATGATATTGTTAAACAGTAACATTATAACACAAATCCTTCTGCCAACAAGTTAAATATGGATCAACAAAAATTCAGCTGTCGTTTTAACTTGCGAAAAATTTTGCAGTGCGCTAATAAAGCTCTTTTGTACAGCTTCAGCACCAACTATTTGACCCTGATAATCAAGAGCTTTTGTTGCTGTTGCATCTTGAATGAGTATAGGCTGATAACCTTTTTCCTTGGCAGCTCTTGTTGTTGAATCTATACACATATGCGTCATCATACCAGTAATAACCAGCTGTTCAATCTCCCAATCTTTTAAAATCTCCTCCAGATTTGTCCCTATAAAGCTATTTGGATAGGACTTTGAAATAATAATAGAGTTAGAATCTAAGGATAAATTTGAATGCAAACGAGCACCTTCACTGTTTTTAGCAAAGAAATCTGCTTGCTTGTCATTCTTAACATGCTGAATATAAATAATCAGTTGATTTGTTTCCAAAAAACAAGATTCTAATTGGTTAATATTGGCCAGCGCAGTATCCGGATTGACTAACTCGCACTTTCCGCCTTTAAAATAATCATTTTGCACATCTATTACTAACAATGCCTGTTTCATGTGAGAACTCCTTTTTTGATGATATAATGAGTATAATACTTCGCTGATTAAATAAACATAGGCCAATGAAAAAAGAACGGACTGTTTATTTTCATCTTGAAAGGAATCTTTTATTATGGATCAGATTGATCAACAAATTTTAAACAGTTTAAAAAGTAATAGCCGTCTTACTAACAAGGAGATTGGAAAGGCTGTCCATTTAACTGGTCAAGCCGTGGGCAATAGAATTATCAAGCTACAAGAAGAAGGTCTCATAAGTGGCTTTTCTGTTAATGTTCATTATCCAAATCAGCAATTTATTATGGTTTATATGGATAGCAATCAATTTCAGACATTTGAGGTATTTATAAACAGCTGTCCTGAAATTGATGAATTTTATAAAGTCGCTGGGCGCGCCTGTTATTTATTAAAAAGCCATTTTTCAGATGAGGATCTTAAATTATTTCTGGAAGAATTGGCCAAATGGGGACGTTATAATATCGAGTCTATTTTAAAACGTCTAAAATAGCTGACTGCTCAATGCCATTTATTTTCTTATTCGTTAAAAACACTTGCTACCTGTATAAGATAGCAAGTGTTTTTTTACAATAATTGTTAATTAGCTGCTGCTGCCAGTTGTAATATACTGCTGAAGGGCACCAGCAAATTGCTGCAGATTTAAACTTTGAATGTAAATTTCTCCATAACCTGCAAAAGTATTAACAATTCCTTCGCCTGTTCCAATAGACTGTAAAAAGCCATTTTCCAAATGGATTTCATAATTGAGGTCACGGCTCCAAGCAACAACATGTGCATTGTCAATCGTAATAGACTGACCTATCAGTTCAATCCTTTTAATAGAACCAAAACTGTTAGCCAGCAAGGTGCCTTGGCCTTCTGTTGTCATGACAAACAGGCCTCCTTGACCTCCGAAAAAAGCACGTCCCAATGATTGGCGCTCCATTTTATAAGAAGCTGAACCATCCATTGCCAAAAAGGCGCCATCATTAAGACGATATTGCTTTTCACCAAGCTCTAGGGCAATAACTTGTCCCGGTGAAGAAGGTGCCAAGGCCAATCTTCCGTCAGGAGCATTAGAAACTGCCTGAGTGATAAACATCGACTCTCCCGATGTCATAGAGCGTCCAATAGCACCAACGAGTTTTCCTAAACCGCTGCCGCGACCATTGAGTGCTGTATTGAGACTAACACTCGGTGTATGATAAACCATACTCCCCTGTTGGATATAGGCCGATTCTCCTGTTTCAAGAGCAATTTCCACTAAGGGAAACTGCATATTACTGTCAATAGCAAAATTCATACGATTATCAGGCATGCGCAACCTCCTATGTATTATCTAGATGATAAAAATATTGTAATCTTCTTAAATTAGACTGTCAAGTAAGCGCTGTACATAGCTGCAAATTGGTATTTGTGAAATTTATTTTTTTAGAGAAACTTCTGTCAGACGCCCCGTATCAACATCATAGACAGCACCGCTGATGACAATATCCTTGGGAATAAGCGGACTATTCTTGAGCAGCTTCATATCATGACAAACAGAATCTTCAACATCCGTGAAAGGCAAAAAATCTTGATTCCCAACATCAACATGAAGGTTCTGTTTGAGCTGCGCTGCAAATTCTTCATTGGTAAAGGTCTGAGCTCCGCAGTCCGTGTGGTGAATGACCACGATTTCACGCGTTCCTAATTGCTGTTGGGAAATAACCAAGGAGCGAATAATATCTTCTGTCACACGACCGCCTGCATTTCTTAAAATATGAGCATCACCAAGGTTCAAGCCCAAGGCTGGTGCAACATGAAGACGAGAATCCATACAAGTAATGATAGTCACACGAGTTTTAGGTTTAATTGGCAGATGAGCCGTCCCATGCAAATCAACATAGGCTCTATTGGCTTGAAGATATTTTTCAAAATAAGACATAAAGACTCCTATCTAATAATAACCCTTTTTTCTGAGTTCCTCTATCTTACCAAAAATGAACTTGCTTGTCTTTTTTAAGCTGTTAGCAAAATAAGGTGTTTTTAAGCTTAATATTATTTTAATAATAAAAAGTATTTTTTAGGAATAGTTTAAGTCTGATTGACTAAACTGATGCCCATAAATTTTAGAAAGAATAGGTAATCACATGAATAAAAAACATATTTTCAATCGCTCTGCTTTGGCAAAAGTCACAGGACATGAGGTAAAACGCAAATCCAAGCAGGGGTTGGCAACAGGGGTTGCCTTAGCAGGGGCAATTACCCTCTTAGGGGCAGGACAAGTTGTTTTGGCTGATGAAACGACTGAAGCAAACAGTAGTGTAACTGATGGCACAGCAGATACTGTAGCTGATAATACAGCAAGCAGTGCCCAGATAGATACGGCAGAAACGGTTATTTCTGAAAACAGCCAAGCGGTCACAAGCAGTGAAAATGTTGAAAGCACAGCAACATCTACAGCAGAGAGTTCTGAAATAGCAAATAACACGACTGACATAAACTCAGCCAGCAAACAGGCAACTGACCAGACCAGCGAAACTGCAAATAGTGAGATAGCCAGCAGTGAAAATAGCTCTGCTATTTCTCAAAGTAAGCAGACCAGTGAGGCAACAGTAACAGAGACAGCTGCAGACGAGGCCGCAAGCATTAATTTTGACAGTGATGGGGTAACGACAAGCTCGTCAGCTGTCACGGTTGAGGGAACAACTCTTACCATCACATCAGCTGGAACCTATACCATTACAGGAACAGCCAGTGGCTACAGCATCACAGTAGCTGATGATGTAGCTGACGCAGTAACACTCAACCTTGATGCGGCTAATCTAAGTGAATCTAATCTTTATGCGTCGGGTGATTTGCACATCAACCTTCTATCAGATAGCACAATTTCATCATCTTTGACTAATACTATTGAGACAGGAGGGGCACTCTATATTTCAAGCAAAAATAGAAGTACTTTGACTATTACAAGTACAGCTGTACATGCTATTAAAGCAGGCAGTGTAACTGCCGATAACATAAACTTATCCTTGACTTCTGCCGCCAAGGACGGTATTCATGCAACTTCCAGCGTAAGCATTTATAATTCTAATGTGACTATATCGGCTGAAGATGATGGCATCCAAGTAGAAGACGATATAGATGTCAATTCGGCTGATTTGACCATTACAGATTCGACAGTGATAATCACAGCAACCGATAAAGGAATGACAGCGGGGGATGAAGTTACCGTTCAGGGTTCTTCTAACGTGACTATTACTTCTGGCGATGAGGGGATTGAAGCTCGCTATGTCAATCTAACAGGCGGAAGTGTAACTATCGATGCTGGTGATGATGGAATCAATGCAACTGAATGGACAAGCAAAGATGATGCCAATCTCTCAAACCTAACTAACACAACAGCAGATATTGAAAATGATGTAGCAATTAATATTGCAGGCGCAGCAGTTCATGTGCTTGCTGCCGGTGACGGTTTAGATTCTAATGGTAATGTGTTCATATCCAGCGGCTCTCTCTATGTAACCCAAACGAGTGTTGATAATTCTGCTCTTGACTATGATGGTACAGGCATTATTTCTGGCGGGACAGTCTGGGCTATTGGAAATCAAGGTATGGCGCAAGCTTTTACGACAGGATCCAGTCAGCCTTATATTATGGCAAATATTTCCGGCTCCGCTGGCGATACCATTACAGTAACCGACTCAAAAGGCAATGTCATTGCGGCAGCAACTGCAGAGGCCGATTTTGGCAATGTTATCTTTTCAGCGGAAACCCTAACTTCTGGTACAAACTATATCATCAGTCTTTCAAATGGCTCTAGCACAACAGCAACTGCAACTGAAGAAACGACAGCAACTGCTTTTGGTGGTTTCGGTGGACAAATGAAACCCCAAGATGAGATGACACTGCCAACTGACGATTCTACTCCGCCGACACTTCCAAATGGAACAGTTCCAACATTCTCAAGTGGAACAAGTACTGTCACTTCTGAAAATGGCAGTGCTTTGGATAATACATTGACCAGATCAAGTAACAGCACAGCTGTCAATAGCCAAACAGCTGAAAGGCAAGCTTTCGAAATGAATCAATCAACAAGTGCTTCTCAATCAAGCCAATCGAAAACTTCAAGCTCTGAGACAAGTACTTCTGGGCAGTCAGATCCTAAAACAGCTTCAGAAACTGCCCATAGCCAGCAAACTTCTCTTTCATTTTCTAATACACAATTAGAAAATACAGCTGATTACAAGATGCCCAAGCAGCAAGCAGGCGATAAAAACAGAGCAGTTTCAAGGGAAACCACTAACGAAAAGATCTCAAATCAGCCAAACCAAACAAAAACGATAAATCAGAGAACAACTTCAGCCAGTAAGACAACAACTTCTTTCTGGATTCCCTTGTTGACCAAATGGTATCAAGCCTTGGTAGACTTCTTATCTGGTAAATAATAAAAAAGACTCCATAATATCTGTAGTGGATAAAACCACTTTAGGGTATTATGTTTTTTTGAATATACAAAAAAACATATGACTTATAATGAAAGTAATCGTTATAAGTCATATGGAATATCTTTTAATACCATAGATTCAATCGGATTGAAAGATAGAAACATCACTATCTCAGCTACCATTCACCACTCTACCCATATTGAAAATAAAATATAAGTTAAGCTGAATAAACTGTCTACTTCCTGTCCTCATTGTCAGAGAAGTATAATTCCAAAGGATATTTATTTATACGTAATCTTCTAGGTTTCAACCTTCTGCGGGTGTTGCACAACAATCATGGCTGTCTGTTCCAATCCTTGATTTCAGGGTTTTCCGCCACCCTAATCGCGGCCATCATCTCCTCTGTCATCACGACCGCCGCCTCGGCCTCGACCTCGCCTTGTAGCCTCTACTACCTCAGGACGCGTTCGCTTAACCTCTCGCAATTGTTCCTTCGATGTCCTCTTTTCCCCTGCTGATATGGCAGAGGCCGTCCCTAATCTGCGACCTTCTTTGGATAAGTGCTGACGCTCAGAGGAAGCAAAAGGACCATATACTCCTTCATAAGCAGCCAGATAGCTCTCTGCACTCTGACCCCCTTGACTTGCCTTAACCTCTGATACACGCTGAACCTGCTCCTGTGTCATGCCCGAACAAAAGCTTCCTTTGAGAAAGTATTTATCAATAGCCAAGTCGTTTTCTCTAATATTAGGAAAGCCTGGATCATGATCCTTCCATGGTACTTTGGGAAATGGACTTCCTTCCACTGTTTTGACCTGCCCATAGGCAATCTGACCTCGACCGCCATCAATATAGGTCAAATTTTTCCCTGCATCACTGTAAACCGTGGCATGCTCGTTCAGATAGGCCAAATCACTAGCAGTGATATCGCCATTCTTGACCGCCATCTGACTGCCCCAATCCATGAAATTGGTCACCTTCTCAACATGGTAGTCTGCTGCAACCTTGGCAACCGCTGGACCAGACTGACTGAAACCAGACATATTGGAAACACGGCCCTGGTAAGGTGCAATCTTAGCCATCGTTTCTTCATAAAAACGCTTGACCGTCTCATACTGCTTGGTCAAATGTCCTTGCTTCAAACCGAAAACACCGCTAGCGTCAATGGCGTTTATGGTGGACTTCATAGCTGTTGGCTGAAGCCCCTCCTTTACATAGAGCTGGGTTCCTGCTACAACAATGGCGGTACTTTGGTAGTTGGGGTTTTCCCCTTTCATATTTTCAACCGGAACAACTGCAACGGCTTGGGTGACATCGTTGAGACGGTGCTTAATCTGATAGTAATCATCTCGCCCATCTTCAGTTCTAAACACCTTACCATCAGTTAATTTTACAAGCTTTTTTACTTGTCTTTGAATCTCTTGAATCTGTTCATCAGTTAATGCCATCCCCAGTACTCTCCTCTTCTAATTTCCAGATTATAAATAATTTCAGCCTGAGGACTGCCTAACGAATCTTTTTCAATCCCTTTAATTTGACCATGCTCAACCAAAAGTTCAATATTTTCATCTACGCTGCTATGCTTGGATAATTTGGCTTCATCAGGCAGATGATCACACTTGGACACATTGATTTCTTCACCCGAATTAGAGCGTGATAAATAAATAAAATCATTGCCATAAACATCTATATCAAGAGTAGAAATTCCACTTAACAATCCATATGATGGTGGAATAAAGTTTCCAATTTCCTTACCAAATACTACACGATGACCATCATTATCATAAATAACAGGTACAACATCAAGAGTTAACATCGTAAACCGTCCATCACCGTCTATAAAGATAGGCGAGAATTCAATCTTACTGACTCCGGAGTAATGTTCCTTGATGTAAAAGGCGATTTGTTCTTCCAAAAGCTGGAAGGCATGGCGGTACAGCTGGTAAATGCGATCTTGTGAGTTCTGTTTCATAGTAATTCCTTTCCTGTTGACCATACGTTACGAAGGCCAGTATATTTCATAAATTGCAGTAAGTTTTAAGTGTAAATTGTGGCAGGTTCTTTTAAGTAGGTTACAACAATGGCAGTGTTTTGGTAGTTGGGGTTTGAACCAAGTTCATTATCAACCGGAACAACAGCAATGACTTGAGTGACGTCGTTGAGGTTATGGATCATTTGATAAAATTTATCTTTACCGACTATTTCAATAACTTCGTTTGTATTACCTGCCACTTTTTCTTTTATAATTTCTTGAAGATCCTGCATTTGTTCGTCTGTTAATGCCATTTCCAGTGTTCCCCTCTTCTAATTTCCAGATTATAAATAATTTCAGCCTGAGGACTGCCTAATACATCCTTTTCAACCCCTTTAATTTGACCATCCTCAACTAATAATCTAATATTCCTATCAATAGAACTATGACTTGATAATTTGGCTTCATCAGGTAGATGATCATATTTCGACACATTAATTTCTTCACCTGTTGCAGAACTTAATAAATAAATGAAATCATTGCCATAAACATCTATATCAAGGGTAGAAATCCCTCCTGACAAGCCATAGGAACCTGGATGAAATTTCCCAATTTTTCGACTAAATAATGCCCGATTGCCATCATTATCATAAATGACTGGTACAACATTTAGGGTTAAAATCGTAAATCGACCATCCCCATCTATAAAGATAGGCGAGAATTCAATCTTGCTGACTCCGGAGTAATGTTCCTTGATGTAAATAGCGATTTGTTCTTCCAAAAGCTGGAAGGCATGGCGGTAAAGCTGGTAAAGGCGGTCTTGTCCTTTGTCTTTCATCTTCAATCCCATTCCCAATACTCTCCCCTTTGAATTTCTAGATTGTAAATAATTTCAGCCTGAGGACTGCCTAATACATCCTTTTCAACCCCTTTAATTTGACCATCCTCAACTAATAATCTAATATTCCTATCAATAGAACTATGACTTGATAATTTGGCTTCATCAGGTAGATGATCATATTTCGACACATTAATTTCTTCACCTGTTGCAGAACTCGACAAACGGATAGCATCATTGCCAAAACCATCAAATCGCAGAGTTGATATCCCGCCTCGTAGACCATAAGAACCTGGGTGAAAATTCTCAATTTTTCGACTAAATAATGCTCGATTTCCATCATTATCATAAATGACCGGTACAACTTTCAAAGTTAACATCGTAAACTGACCATCACCATCTATAAAGATAGGCGAGAATTCAATCTTGCTGACTCCGGAGTAATGCTCCTTGATGTAAATAGCGATTTGTTCCTCCAAAAGCTGGAAGGCATGGCGGTAAAGCTGGTAAAGGCGGTCGTTTGGGGCTTGGTTCATCTTAAATCCTCTCTTATTATCTGTTATTAAAGTCAGTATACCACCAATTACAGTGAGTCTTAAGTGTAAACTATGGCAGGTTCTTTTAAGTAGGTTACAACAATGGCGGTGTTTTGGTAGTTGGGGGTTGAACCAAGTTCATCAGCAACCGGAACAACAGCAATGGCTTGGGTGACGTCGTTGAGGCTATGAGGAATTTGGTAGAATTGATTATCTTTTCTAGAGAAAAATACCTTGCCAGTCGCATCTTTAGATCTTTTCTTAACAAGTCCCTGTAAATTTTGAATTTTCTCATCACTTAATGCCATTTTGTAAAATCCCCTTGTTTTATCTCTAGATTATATGTGATGACAGCCTCTGGACTCCCATTAATATCTTTGTGAACTGATTGTAATTGTCCATCTTGGACAAGAGCTTCAATATTCGCATCAGTACAAACATCCTCAGACAATTTAGCTTCATCGGGTAGGTGATCGTATTTAGATACATTGATTTCTTCACCCGAATTAGAGTGTGATAAATAAATAAAATCATTACCATAAACATCTATATCAAGTGAATCTATCCCACTCAATAATCCATAAGAATCATAAATAACATTACCGATTTCCCCACCTAATATTGCCCGATTGCCATCATTATCGTAAATGACTGGTACAACATCTATACTAAACATCGTAAATCGTCCATCCCCATCTATAAAGATAGGCGAGAATTCAATCTTACTGACTCCGGAGTAATGTTCCTTGATGTAAAAGGCGATTTGTTCTTCCAAAAGCTGGAAGGCATGGCGGTAAAGCTGGTAAATGCGATCTTGTGAGTTCTGTTTCATGTTAGAGCCTCTCTTTATTATCATTCGTTATTAAGGCCAGTATATCACCCCAATGGAGTCTTGATGAATGATTTTTCAAAAGATATAAAAATAAGAGAGCAAGACTCTTTGATTCTCTTAAAATCATGATTGAGTCTTGTTCTCTTTTAAATTATTGCCCTAAAATTTTCGCCTTCTGAGCTTGGAACTCATCTTCGGTCAAAATACCGGCATCTTTAAGTCCTTGCAGTTTCATCAGTTCATCAGTAACAGTTGCCCTATTAGAAGATGACTGCTGCTGTGATTGGAATTGATTTTGCGCCATTTGACGGTTAGCTTCCTGATTACTGGCCATCATATGCATCATCATCTCACTGTTCTGGCGCTGTGACTGGCTGCTATTGGTAGAAATAGAAATAATGAGAATAACCAACCAACCTAGGATTGTCCAGGCAAAAAATAGATTTAGAAAGAAAATCAACCATTTATAAGGACTTTTATTAACCAAAGCTGGGATGTAATAAATCAGATTGGCTATCAGACTGATTAGCAAGACAGTAATAATCAAACCAAAGGTAAGTCCACTGTAACCAGAATAACTGTAAGATGATTCCAGATGCAGCCCATAAATGAACATACAAATGAAAAATGTTGGAATCATCCCAATACACAGCATGATAATGTTCGTCTTTGTATAATTATTTTGTTTTTTCCACATAGCCTGAATGTTATCACCAGCCTGCTGAATAGTCTGATTGGCTTGATTGGCAAATTGTGTGAACTGTTCGTTAGTAGTTGCTCCCTGCTGTACCTGTTGTTGATAAGACTGCGAAGAATTACTATTTGCTTGTGTAAATTGTGATTGCTCACTCGCCTTACTTGTCTGCTGACTATTGGCTTGCGCTTGCTGCGTATAACTCTCAGATGTTTCTGAGACCTTAGCCTCCGTAGAAAATTCTCCGCGTTTTGCAGCCTCTGCCATTTCTGGAATACTAGGTTCACGGCCATTTACTGCTTTAAAATAATCAAGCCACTCTTGCTGATTCATGTTATATACCCCTCCAAATTTCTTAATAAACCCATTATAGCAGGTCACATTATGACAAGCAATATTTTCTAAGAAAATATTAGAATAAATTAAAAAATGTCAATCAAGTTTTTTTATGATTGCTTTAATTATCAGAGAATACCTCTTTTAAAACCTCACCCACCGTCGCAACACCCATAACAGCGATGCCATTGGGAACTTCAATACCCTGCAGAGCATTTTTAGGGGCATAAACTTTGGTGAAGCCTAGCTTCGCAGCTTCATTGATACGCTGCTCGATACGATTAACCCGACGGACTTCGCCGGTCAGACCAATTTCACCGATAAAGGCTTCCTGCGGATTGGTCGGTTTTTCTTTGTAGCTGGAAGCAATGGCTACCGCGACCGCCAAGTCAATGGCTGGTTCATCCAGTTTGACGCCGCCGGCTGATTTGAGGTAGGCATCCTGATTTTGCAGCAAAAGCCCGCAGCGTTTCTCCAAAACTGCCATAATCAGGCTGACACGATTAAAGTCTAGGCCTGTGGCTGTGCGCTTGGCATTGCCAAAAACGGTCGGCGTCACTAAGGCCTGCACCTCTGCCAGAATAGGCCGGGTCCCCTCCATGGTCACAACGACTGCTGAGCCTGTTGCACCATCAAGACGTTCCTCCAGAAAGACTTGACTGGGATTGATAACCTCAGCCAGCCCGCCTGAACGCATCTCAAAAATCCCGATTTCATTGGTCGAACCAAAGCGGTTTTTGACTGCCCGCAGGATACGAAAGGTATGGTGGCGCTCTCCTTCAAAGTAAAGCACTGTATCCACCATATGCTCCAGCATGCGCGGTCCCGCTAAGGTGCCTTCTTTGGTCACATGACCAACGATAAAGGTGGCGATACTGTTGGTCTTAGCTAACTGCATGAGCTCTGCGGTCACCTCACGCACCTGCGAAACCGAACCCTGAACACTGGAGATTTCAGGATTCATAATGGTTTGAATCGAGTCAATAATTAAAAAATCAGGTTGAATTTTTTCAATCTCCGCACGAATACTCTGCATATTGGTTTCTGCATAGAGATAAAACTCATTATCAATATCACCTAGGCGCTCACTGCGCAGTTTAATCTGCTGAGCCGATTCTTCTCCGGAAACATAAAGAACAGTCCCCTTATCAGCCAGCTGGGTCGAAACCTGCAGGAGCAGGGTTGACTTTCCGATACCAGGATCCCCACCGATGAGCACCAGACTGCCCGGTACCACACCGCCGCCAAGGACACGGTTAAATTCGTCCATATCGGTTTTGGTGCGGTTATAGTTAATAGAATCCACATCCTTGATTTTGACAGGCTTGCTTTTTTCACCGGTCAAGCTGACGCGAGCATTCTTAACCTCTTCAACTGCAATTTCTTCAACAAAAGAAGACCAGGACGAACAATTAGGACAACGTCCCAAATATTTGGGCGAATTGTAGCCGCATTCCTGACAGACAAAGGTTGATTTTTTCTTAGCGATGATTGTTCTCCTTTTATAAATTTATTAGATAACTATTTTTCTTCTGCTGAACAAACAGACACATAAGTATGTTCTAATCTTATAAGCACCATCATTTTATACTGCCTGTGCTTATCCAAAACAACTAGAAAATGTACACGTAATTCTTGTATCTATCATGGTTTGTTATTTATTTCTAATCATCCATCTAGTTCACTTTTCATTTCTACTTGACAGACGTCCCAGTGCTGCAGCGTCCTTTGAAATTTCTTTTTATTGAGAACACCGATTGCAGCCAAATCAGCGCTGACCTGATAACCTTCACGCACCGCTGCCAATACAGAGCCATTGACACAGCCGTTGCCATCAACGCCGATAAATTCTAAGCTTTTTGCTCCGCTGTTTTTCAGAAAATCCTTTAAAGTCGGATTAGTCAAGCAGGAGGCGCGCCGCTTTTCAAAGATATAATCAGACACTACCGATAAACCCTGAGCAAAAGTTTTGGGCTTAGAGTTCAGTTCCCAGAAAAAGCGATTGACCACATACAGCACGCGTTCTGCAGGGTAGCTGGCAATTTTAGCGTTCACTGCTGCCAGCAAGGAAGCAGGATAACCTTTTTTCTCCCCAACATAGTCTGTTTGCATATCAATAACCAGTAAATAGTCTGCTGTCATTTCCCTGTACTTCCAAATCCGCCTGTCCGTGCACCGCTAGCTTCATCACCATCAGCAACCAAAAATGGCACAAAAACCCCTTGAACAATGCGCTCGCCTGCTTCAAGGACGACCATTTCATCTGTGATATTTTTCATTTGGGCAAAGATATGGCCTTCGTTTGCAGGATTATCGTAATAATCTCCATCAATAACACCGACCGAGTTAATCAGCACCAAGCCTTTCTTGCGGGGGTTGGACGAACGATCGTAAAGATAGAGAACCTCGCCTGGCTGCATGTAAGCCTTGACCCCTGTTGGCACCAGCACAATTTCGCCCGCTGGAATCTCTGTTCGCTTCGCTGCTTTCAAATCATAACCCGCTGCGTGAGCCGTCTCTCTTTTTGGCAGCAAGGTCTGGTCTGTGTAAGCTGAGATAAGTTCAAATCCACGAATTTTAGTCATAAAATACCTCGTTTTTATATAGTCTAGTCTTCTGGTTTATTCGGAATTTTCCAGATAATGTAGTAAGTAATAAAAAGTGTCAACAGTCCTAAGCCGATTTTTACAGGCAATAGCGGAGCAAAAAAGATGGAAATTCCCATGAGTACATAGATTTGCAGGAGAATCCATTTTTTACGTTTTTTGGCAATAGCCTTAGTCTCTGCATAATCCGCAACATAAAACCGGTAAACCTTGGTTTTGCGCAGCCATTGATCAAAACCCTCCGAAGAAGCTGCAAAACAAGAGCCAGACAAAAGGAGAAAGGGGGTGGTCGGCAAAATAGGCAGAAGAACTCCTATCAAACCAAGAGCCAGACTCACAAAGCCAGCTAAAAGCAAACTAAATTTCTTCATAGGCTTATTTTACCATGCCGGCCTTAAAATGAACAAGCAGGAAAAACACTGTGAAACCCCTTTCAATATTTTCTTATTTATGATATACTTTTTGAAAATAAGTGAACAAGGAGAGCCCCTATGAATCCCTTCCAAGAAAAAATTGGTGCGGCTTGCAGTAAAAAGGAAGCCCTTTTTGATGAAAGCCTCTCTCGCTATGCCCTGCGTTCTATGTTTGCTGGCGCTTTTCTAACCATGAGTACCGCTGTCGGAGTCGTAGGAGCTGATATTATTGCGGGGCAGTTTCCTGCATTAGCACGCTTTGTTTTTGCCTTTATTTTTGCCTTTGGTTTGGCCTATGTCCTCTTTTTTAATGGCGAGCTGGCAACATCGAATATGATGTACTTAACAGCTGGTGCTTATTACAAGCAAATTTCTTGGTCAAAAGCAGTGCTGATTTTAGTTTATTGTACTTTCTTTAACTTTGTCGGCGCAAGTATTCTGGCTTATCTTTTCAACCAGTCTTTTTCCTACGATCATCTTCAAGATACTAGTTTTCTTGTCACAGCTGTTGAAACTAAATTAGCCAAAACTGACTGGCAAAATTTCATCGAAGGTATTACTGCCAACATGTTCGTCAATGTTGCTATCCTCGCTTATCTTTTGGTGAAGGAAGAAGCTGCTAAAATTCCGCTTGTTGTTTCTGCCATTTTCATGTTTGTTTTTCTTGTCAATGAACACTTAATAGCAAACTTCGCTTCGTTTATGCTGGCAGCTTTCAGCGACATTCAAGGAATTAAAGGACTGGATGTCTTTAATGTTCTGCGTCAGTGGGTTGTCGTCTTTTTTGGTAACTGGATTGGCGGAGGCCTCTTTATCGGTATCGCCTATGCCTGGCTCAATCAAACCAAAACGAAACATATTGAACAATAACTAAAAATAATCTCTTGGAAAAAACATTCTGAGAGATTTTTTGGGACAAATACTATTATCATTGTGGCAAATCCAATACAGCATTCCCGCAGGCAAAAAATGATGGTAAAACAATGGAGCTGCTATAGCCCGTCCTTAGCATGATAAGAAAAACTCAGCCAATAACAGCAGTATTTAAATAGGCAGGAACCAAGGGAACAGTTACCTTGTAAATCTGAGCAATAAGCTAGTCTAGAATAAGCAGTTCGCGATTTCAAGAATAGTATACGCCCTCTTACTCATCATAAAAAACTCTTTTCATTTCAAGTCTTATTGACTTATAGAAAGAGAGTGGGGCAGAAATTAGTAGTTTCGTAGAAACTTGATTTCTCATCAAGCTCTAGTTTTTAGTTGCTGACCTAAAACAGCCCAGTGGACTTTTTTGACACTTGCTTTGCAAGTTTTATTTCCCGATTAAAAAGGTCTCCCAAACCTTTTCAACCCACCTCCACACAGCTCAACTAGTCAGGAATTGTCTAGTTGAGGTTGGAAATAAAGTCAAGTGAAACTTGACATCAAAAAGGACCCTAAAAGCTGATTTATCAATGTATTAGAGCCCACTCAACCACTGCATCTTATCATTATGACTATATAAACAAACGAAGCTGAGCACTTTCGTCCCAGCTTCAAGTTTTTTTATTTATTCAAAAACAAATTGATTGTGGTAAAGTTCAGCATAAAAGCCTTTTTGTTTGAGAAGTTCAAAATGATTGCCCTGCTCTAACACTTTGCCATCTTTGAGAACGATAATCTCATCTGCATTAAGAATCGTTTTGAGACGGTGAGCAATAACAAAGCTAGTGCGTCCCGCAACAACGGCCTCCATAGCACGCTGAATCTTACTTTCTGTCACGGTATCAACATTTGACGTTGCTTCGTCCAAAATCAAGACCTGCGGATCTGTTAAGAGTGTCCGTGCAATCGAAATGAGCTGCTTTTGACCTGTCGAAAAGATATTCTCATCATCCGTCACATAGGTGTCATACCCCTCAGGCAAGCTCATGATAAAGTCATGGATATGTGTAGCACGCGCGGCCGTTTCTACCATTTCTTGAGAAAGTTCGTCATTGCCAAAGCGGATATTTTCCGCAATCGTTCCAGAAAAGAGCACCGACTCCTGTAGCACGATTCCGACATTGCCACGCAAACTGTCAAGGTCATAATCACGAATATCACGGCCATCAAATGCAATAGCTCCTGCATCCACATCGTAAAAACGATTGATGAGATTCATGATGGTAGTTTTACCAGATCCTGTCGGCCCAACAACAGCAATCATTTTACCTTTAGGGGCTGAAATACTTACATTTTGAAGCACCTTTTGGGCAGGAAGGTAGCCAAAAGTAATGTCCTTAATTTCAACACCTTCTTTGAGTTCTGTAAACTTAGGAGCATCTTTCGGACGAACTTCTTCTTTTTCATCAAGCATTTCCTGAATACGCTCAGCTCCTGTAAATGCCAGCTGAAGTTCTCCCCAGCTTGCTGCAATTTGCATGATGGGCTGGTAGTATTGCTGTGAAAACTGGACAAAGGTCACGACCAGACCAAGTGCCGCTGCAGTCGGCATGGACTTGTCATTTAAAAGAATAGCAGAGCCTGCAAAGATGACAATAGCTGTATTGATAAGACTCATTCCATTCATGATAGGAAAAAGCAGACCTGAGAAGAGACGACCCTTAAAAGTGGCCTTGCGAACACGGTTATTACGTTCAATAAAACCGTCAATAGCATCTTTTTGTAAACCTTGAACGATAATCGCCTTTTGGCCTGAAATTTTTTCGTCCATATAAGCATTAAGACTGCCAACCTCCTCTTGCTGGAGATCGGTGTACTTGCGAGCCGTACGAACAATAACTGTTAAAATCAGTAAAGCTATCGGTGTGGTTGCCATTGTCACCCAAGCTAGACGCACATCTTGCACAAACATGACAATAACAAGTCCAATGTAGAGAATTACATTTTGAACAACAGAGGCTAACGATTGATTAAGAGAGTTTTGAATATTATCCAAATCCGAGGTGAAACGAGACAGAATATCCCCGTCTTGATGGCGATCAAAGAAAGCTACAGTCAGCCGTCCCAGTTTTCCAAAGAGACCCTTTCGCATACGATGAGTTGAGAAAGCCACAATCCGTGAGAAAAGCAGAGTGTAGACAGCCATTGAAACGGCTGTAAATAGGTAAGCTAAGAACAGCTTAGCCATGATAGACCAGAAATTAGAGAGATCTGTCTGACCCGTCTTGGCAAATTGACTGGCAACCGTTGACAGTTCAGCGATAGCCTGTCCCATATAGACAGGAGCCATAACTTGTAAGAAGGTCGATAGGATGATCGAAAGCACAATGACAAACATTGCTATTTTATGTTTTTTTAAATAAAACCAGAAAAAACGAGCTGTTTTCATAATAAGTTCATCTGTCGGAAGAATCCGTGAGTAAGCCTCACACGGCTAGTTAATAATTATAGTCTTTTAGGTTGCTTTTAGCACAAGGCAGCAAACTGCAGGCTGTACTGGAGTACGGCAAAGTGAGCTAACGAAGTAATAAAAGATAAACTAAAAGAGTATACTGCCGGTATTTCCAACCTTAGAACGTAGCTATACGTCCTAAGCCTCCTTTCCTTTTTGCGTTTCATAGATTTCACGATAGACATCGTTGTTTGCAACAAGTTCTTTGTGAGTGCCCTGTCCGATGAGACGGCCTTCATCAAGCACCAAAATCTTATCTGCCTTAACAACTGAAGAAATCTTCTGAGCAATGATAATGGTAGTCGTATCTTTGAGATCGTGGTTGAGGGCTTCTTGTACCAGCTTTTCAGATTTGGCATCAAGCGCCGAAGTTGAATCGTCCAAAACGAGAATTTTAGGATTGCCGATAACCCCGCGTGCGATAGACATGCGTTGCTTTTGACCGCCTGAAAAGTTGTTTCCGCGCTCTTCCACATGACTCTGGTAAGACTCATCCATACGATCGATAAATTCCTTGGCTTGAGCAATCGTAGCCGCACGCTCAAGCGCAAATTGATCAGCGTCAGCTTTTCCTTGACGGAGATTATCTGCGATTGTTCCTGAAAAGAGGATAGCCTTTTGCAGAACAATTGAAACTGTTCGACGCATCGTTTCTTGACTGAGATTGCGAAGATCACGGCCGCCAATCTTGACAGCACCTTCCTGAGGATCAAAAAGCCGCGGAATTAACTGCGCCAGCGTTGATTTCCCAGCACCAGTAGCCCCAACTACACCGACCATCTCACCTGCCTGTACTTCAAAACTAATATCTTTAAGCATGGCTTCATCGTCATTAGGATAAGTAAAGGTCACATGATCAAAGACCAGACTGCCTTCTAAATCTTCAACCTCATTGGTCGCAAAGGTCATGGCCGGCTCAGCCGCAAGTATTTCCTGAATACGGCGAAGGGAAATGAAAGCACGGCTGATTTGCATCCCCATAAAACTAACCATCACAAGCGCAAACATAATCTGCATGAGATAAGTCACAAATGACGTGATCGAATCAATAGCTGAACTGTCTGTCTCGACGAGGGTCGAAACAAACCAGATAGCTACATAAATGGCCATAAAGGCGATAAAGGTAAGAACAGGCTGCATGATGGCAAAGCCATTGCCAATATAAAGATTTAAGCCAAAAAGTTCATCTGATATATCACGGAATTTGGCATACTGCTGACGCTCTTGAACAAACGATTTAACCACACGAACGCCGCGCAAATTTTCTTTGGCAACAGCATTCATTTTATCCATCAGCTCTTGGAAACGTCCAAACTTAGCTGACATAGCTCCTGTGATTCCAAAAGAAATCCCTCCAAACAAGACAACCATTGCCACGATGACCCACCAGAGGCTGGGCAGGGTTTGGACGGCAAAGATGAAAGCTCCTATGAAAAGCAGAGGCAAACGAATCAGGACTTGAAAAGTCATCATGATAAGATTTTGAATCTGATTGACATCATTGGTCATACGTACAACGAGATTCCCTGCGTTAAATTCTTCAATATTAGCATAAGAAAAAGTCTGAATCTTCTTGAAGGTTTCTTCACGAATATCCGCTGAAACACCCTGTGCGATATAAGCTGAAACGATCGTATTGATCCCTCCGCAAAGCAGCCCAATACCAGCAATGACGAGCAGTAAAATCCCGACCGAATAGATTTGCTCTTGATTGTTGTGACGCACCGCATTTAACACATTGGTTAAATAACGAGGCTGCAAAAGCATGCTGGCGACATAAGCTGAGACCAGAATGACTGATAGCAAAGCTTGCCATTTATAGGGTTTAAGAACTCTAAAAAGCATATTTCCTCCCAAGCGTAAGAAAAGCCCCAACACGCACCTGCAGGGCCTCTTATTAATACATTTAATTGTTTTCTATTATAATCAAAAAATTTTAGAAAGTCAAACAAATTAGCTCAATTAGCTTCTTTACAGACGGCAAAAATAAGACAAGAAAGCCCTTCCTATGTTATAATGTGAGAGCATAAGTTATCTGCCTTCAAACAGCAGATAGCTTGAGATTGGCCTTAGGGCTACTACTATGAAAGGAATCGTGCAGACTTTCGATTATAAAGCAGATCTGCCATTTATTAGTTATAACATGGAAAAACAAAAAATTGCTGTTTTGGGCCCCGGTTCATGGGGAACCGCTTTAGCTCAAGTCCTAAACGATAATGGTCACGACGTTCGTATCTGGGGGAATATCCCCGAGCAAATTGATGAAATCAACGAAAAACACACTAATACACGTTATTTCAAAGATGCGATTTTGGATGAGAATATCAAGGCCTACAAAGATTTAGCAGAAGCTCTTGACAGTGTGGATGCTGTGCTCTTTGTTGTTCCGACCAAAGTTACGCGCCTCGTAGCGAAACAAGTTGCAGAAACTCTCAATCACAAGGCGACTGTTATGCATGCTTCTAAGGGACTAGAGCCTGTTACCCACGAACGCCTATCTACCATCTTGGAAGAAGAGATTCCTGCTGATTTGCGCAGTGACATTGTAGTCGTTTCTGGTCCCAGCCATGCTGAGGAGACCATTGTCCGCGACATTACCCTTATTACTGCTGCCTCTAAGGATATTGAAGCAGCAAAATATGTGCAGAACGTTTTTAGCAACAACTACTTCCGTCTTTATACCAATACTGACGTCGTTGGGGTGGAAACCGCTGGCGCTTTAAAAAATATTATCGCGGTCGGAGCGGGAGCTCTTCATGGTATGGGGTATGGAGACAACGCTAAAGCTGCTATTATCACACGCGGACTGGCCGAAATTACACGTCTAGGGGTGAAAATGGGGGCAGATCCATTAACCTACAGCGGTTTATCTGGTGTCGGGGATCTCATCGTTACTGGGACATCTGTTCATTCTCGGAATTGGCGAGCTGGAGATGCTCTGGGGCGCGGTGAAAAATTGGAAGATGTTGAACGCAATATGGGCATGGTCATTGAAGGGATTTCAACAACTAAGGTTGCCTATGAAATTTCTCAGGAATTAGATGTTTACATGCCTATTACCACTGCCATCTACCGTGTTATCTATGAAGGGGCAGATATTAAGACTGCCATTTTAGAGATGATGTCAACAGAATTCAAATCTGAAAACGAATGGGATAAAAAGGAGAATTAGTATGAAACATACCAAAGTGAGAAAGGCTGTTATTCCCGCAGCAGGATTAGGAACACGTTTTTTGCCAGCAACCAAGGCTCTAGCCAAAGAGATGCTGCCAATTGTTGATAAACCAACCATCCAATTTATTGTTGAAGAAGCCCTTAAATCAGGTATTGAAGATATCTTAGTGGTTACAGGAAAATCAAAACGCTCTATCGAAGACCATTTTGACTCAAACTTTGAGCTGGAGTACAACCTAGAACAAAAGGGTAAAACGGATCTTCTCAAATTAGTTAACGATACGACAGCTATCAACCTTCATTTCATTCGTCAAAGCCATCCGCGCGGACTTGGCGACGCTGTTCTCCAAGCCAAGGCTTTTGTGGGCAATGAACCATTTGTAGTTATGCTGGGCGATGATTTGATGGATATTACCAATGACAATGCCGTGCCTCTGACCAAACAGCTCATGAATGATTATGAGCACACTCATGCCTCTACTATTGCTGTTATGCCTGTGCCTCATGAAGAGGTTTCTGCATACGGAGTTATCGCACCTCAAGGTGATGGAGAAGCAGGTCTTTACAGCGTTGAAACCTTTGTCGAAAAACCAGATCCAGAAGATGCCCCAAGCGACTTAGCTATTATCGGGCGTTACCTGCTGACACCTGAAATTTTCGCTATTTTGGAAAAACAGGAGCCCGGAGCTGGCAATGAGATTCAGCTAACTGATGCCATTGATACACTGAATAAAACGCAGCGTGTCTTTGCTCGTGAGTTTACTGGCGAACGCTACGATGTCGGAGATAAGTTCGGTTTTATGAAAACTTCTATTGACTATGCTCTCAAGCATCCTCAAATCAAAGACATCCTTAAACAGCATATTATTGAACTGGGGCGTGAACTCTCTGGTGAGCTCAAAGAAGACTAAAAAAATCTCGGATACCCGAGATTTTTTTTATTGAAGAACATAAACATAAACCAATACTGCAGCCAATAAAGCAATATAAGCAGCAAAAGCAGTTGCTTGCCAGATCTTTGAAAAAGTATTGGATTCTACTTGATTAGGAATAAATACTGCTGCCAGAGCGCCACCGACTAAACCGCCCAGATGTCCTACAATTCCAACACCCGGAGTAATGAGGTTAAACAGTAAATTGAGAATGATCAAAGCCGCATAGGAGCGTCCTAATTGTTTTAAATAAGGATTTCGTCCAAAATAACCCAACACGACAATAGCCGCAAATAAGCCAAACAAAGAAGTAGATGCTCCTGCTGCAACCGCATCTGGTGTCAACAAAAGTGTGAAGGCATTTCCCATAATTCCTGACAACAGGTAAAAAATGAAAAATCGCAGTGAGCCAAAAATTTGCTCTGCCATTTGTCCCAGAAAATAAAGCGTGATAATATTGAACAGAAAATGCTGCAGGCCAATATGAATAAAAATGGGAGTCACCAGACGCCAAAGACTGCTAGGAACATGCTGAACATAGTTTCCCCACATGGCTCCTATTTTAAAAAGATTAATGGGAGAAGTTGCATTAAAGCCAAAAAGAAAATATTGGCTGATAAATACAAAAGCTGTCACTCCTACCAAAAAAACGGTCACAGGGGTCTTACGCCAATTTGTTACTTGCATTGCACTACCTCCTTAACAGCTATATCATACTCATCTGGCAAAAAGTCCTGCCGCTGACAAGCATAAATAGTGCTGACAGTTGCTCCTTTATAATCTGTTAAATAGCGGTCATAATAACCTGCCCCGTAGCCAATACGATAACCAGCCGCATTAAAAGCCAGACCAGGTACATGAATCAGGTCAATCTTAGACTTGTCCACAGCCTGACTGCTCATTGGCTCCAACAAACCAAATCGGGTTTCCATAAGATCATTTTCATCATAATCCACAAAAATCATCTGTCCTTTAGGATAGGTTTTGGGCACCACAATTCGTTTTCCGTCTCGTCTGGCCTGTTCAATCAACAGCTGCGTATCGTATTCATGCGAAAAGGCTAAATAGGTTGCCAGCGTTCTGGCTTTTTTGTAACATGGCAGAGCTGTCAATGCAGCAAGCAGCCGCAAATCTGTTATTTTTTTCCTTTCAGAAGGCTGTGCTTTAAGCTGCGCTAAGACCTGCTGTCGAATATCTGATTTTGTCATAAAGATATAATAGCAAAAATTTTCTAAAAAAGCAGTAACAGAAGCACTAAGGTGCCCGAAAACAATTAAACATATCACCGCATTTTCTAAAATCAACAAAGTTTCTCGGCCATACAAAAAAACCGTCCCATACAAACGGAGCGGTTTTCATCATGTTATTTATGTCTCTACCGGATGCTGTAAAATAGGTATTGACGAAAGTTCAGTCACATCTAAATGGACTAAGCGTAACAATAACTAACGAGCTAATCCTCATCCCCAAGGATTTGTTCTTAGTTTTGTTTTTTCTGTTTGCGTTTCAAACCAGTTAGCCCCAATCCTGCCAAGATAGCTGTCCAGCCTAATACAGGCATGTAAAGGTTATCAGCCGTACCAGTAGTTGGCAGTTCATTTGCTGTTTGGGTGCGAGCAGGAGTTTCTTCAAATGAATAGTGAACAGAGACTGCACTATGCGGAGTGTCAGGATCCTGCGGAACAGGGGCAGGGGTTGTCGTTTTGACTGTATTGGAAGCATAAGCGACACCATTGACCGTATTAACATAGGTGTTTTCAAAGGTACCGACTGCGATACGCTTCATTTGAAGGTAGACTTCTGCTTGGAACATGGAATCAACAGATATTGAACGCAAGAAATCTTCTTTGAAAGTAATGGTAATTGAACCATTAGCAGTATCTACAACTGATTCTGTGTACTGTGTCAGATCTGTTCCAGCCTTAATTACTGTACCGTCTTTCAAAGTAATATCAGCTTTGGCAAAAGCTTTATATTGACCAGTATATTGATCTCCTGTTTGATCATAGTTATCGTAGAAGCTGTACTCAAAGAGCTCTTCAGAATGATTTATCGGAATGATACCGCCAATCAAACGATAGTTGAAGATTTGATTGAGCGCAACCGTTTGGCCATCAACATTAGTTGTATCAGCCGGATCAAGCGTTAAAGTTACATCCTTCTTAGGATCTATCTTAGGCACATTGTTGACCACGACATTGGATTCATAGCCATTGCCAAAGTCAATTTGATAGGCTTTATTCTCGTAACTGCCGCCGGTCTTGCCCATCTCAGCCTTAACCTTCATTGGATCAATAATAGTCAAGTTGATTCCCTTAACAACATAAGCGTCATAGAAGGACTGCGGATCATCTACTGAGAATAATTGGAAGGCACCTTTTGGTGTAATACCTGTCTTATTCAGCAAATCTTGGATGTGATCTGGTGCTTCTGAAACATTGTTAAAGTTTTCAACGGTAATACCGGTTACTTCTTTGCCATTGGCATCCGTAATCTTCACCAAATCCGAACGCAAATCAAGTGCTTCTTCTGGATAATCATCAACATAGAAGAACCCTTTTTGAATGGTATCTTCTGAAGATTTATCTCCCTTGTACTGATCCAAATCCCAAGTCAGTTCATAATAGTTGGTCGTTCCAGCTAGAACTGTCTTGCCGTCAATCACCACACCGTTTTCATTTTTATTAACTTTGTGCGGCTTGATGTAGTTATTGCTTGGATTATCAGGGTCATTTGGCTTACCAGGAGTGGTCACACGGACAACATTAGACTTGATACCGTAAGCGTCATTGACCGTAAGGGTGAAGTTGTTTTTATAAGTTGCACCGTCGTTTAGAACCTGTCCTACTACCGTTGGGTAAATTGTTGCCACAGACTTAGTCAAGTCAGCATTGAACTTCGCCAAGGTTTCAGCCGTTGCTGTGAAAGTAACGATGTTCTTATCAGCATCATGAGTGACATCAAATCCCGGACTGACTGCTTTTGTTGCTTCCAAGTTTAAATTGTAACCAGATGGCAGCGGGTCAACCAAGACGAAGGAGGTCGTCTCGTCACGTCCAGCTGGAAGGTCGGCTGTTTTGAGCTGGAATTTCACTACAGATTGCTTAGCCACCAAGGTTTTATCAATATCCACATCATTGTTGTTCTTGATTTCTTTATTGACTTGAGGCTGAACAGCCAGTTTGTGGTAATGGAAATGAACGGTTGGCACAGCTGGTGGCGTTGGAGCATCTGTGTAAACTGGATCAGCTGGAGGCGTTGGCAGGGTTTCATAAGTCGGCTCTTCTGGCTTAGTTGGTTCTTCCTGAGGAGTGACTGGCGTCGGTGGGGTCGGCTCATTTTCATAAGTCGGCTCTACCGGTGCTGGTTCCAGAGGCTTCTCGGTTTCATATTGTGGTTCCGTTGGTTTAGTTGGCTCCGATTGAGGAGTCGTTGGGGTCGGTGGCGTTGGCTCGGTTTCATAAGTTGGCTCTACCGGTGCTGGCTCCAGATCTTTTTCTACTTCATAAGTTGGTGGCGTTGGCGCATCTGGCTCTGCTTGTTCTGGAGTCTTAGTCGGTGGCGTTGGCTCTGCTTCATAAGTTGGTTCAAGCGGTGCTGGCTCCAGATCTTTTTCCTGTTCATAAACTGGTGCTGTTGGCTGTGTTGGTGCTACTGGCGGTTCTGGATTTTCCTTGGTGATCTTAGGAACATTGACCGCACGAATCTTACCATTGAGTGAGTACCAGATGTTTGGTCTCTTAGGAGCATCGACAGCCATGGTTGCATCCGCTGGCAGAACTAGAGTTGATGAAATAGCTCCTAGCGTAATGCTGTTGTTTGGACCAGACATACGGATGGCACCTGCTCCATACCAAGAGTTAGGGGCATCAGAAGAGTCCCAACCTGAACCTTCCTCACTACCTCGCTTATACATGGTCCAGCGAGCACCGCCCTGACCTTGCTTGAAGTTAAGCGTATCTGTCGCATAGATCTTGCCATCTTTTTCACCAACAGAAGAGCCGGCAATCTTAACAAAATCACCTGTGTAGTCCTTAGCCATCTCAATCGAGTTATTTTCACGATTGAGGGAAGCAACAGACAGAAGGGCATTATCAAAATCAATCGGATTGCCGTCCTCATCATAGAAAGTAAACTCGTTTTTAACAAAGATAGACGTATTGCTTTCTGAGGTACCACTGTAAGCAGAGGCAAAAACACCAAGGGTCGGATCCGTAAAGATTCCCAACCAAGCCTTGTCAACATTTTGGAATTTTGAATCAGGATCGAGCGTGTACTTGAAGACAACCTTAGAGATCTTCTTACCATTGTAGTAAGATTTTTCAAGATTGGTATATGTGGCTGTCACACTTTGACCGCGCTCCAAAAGAACGGAAGCCCACTTGACCTCTGTGCTATTGCCGATAGTAGTTGTCCAGCCAGCCTTATCACCAATATTGCCGTAAAGCTCCATTGATGAAGCGACATCATCAGACTGTTGAAGGTAACTAACATCAAGGTTATCAAGCTGAAGATTCTTCTTAGAATATTGTTCTGTATCATGGCTGAAAGCCTCATCAACCGCAGAAGCTTTCAGCATTTTTCCATCAGTGGTTATTGATAATTGGGCATTTGGTTCTGAATCATAAACCAAGCTTTGAGCTGATGGCTCTGTCAGGTTACCATCTTCATTTTTATGTTTCTCAAGTTCTGCAAGGGCAGCCGCAATGGCAGCTTGTTCGTCTTGATATTCCTGCAGTTTTCTTGGGTAATCTGCAAGGTCTTGCTGATATTTGGCAAGGTCTGACTGATACTTAGCCAGTTCCGCTTCATAGTCAGATTTTGTTTGAGCATTACGTTGCTTGATGGCTTCATTTTCAGCTTTGATCGCATCATTTTTAGCGGTATTTTCAGCGACAGCTTGATCATAGGCTGCTTTAGCATCTGCATTAGCTTTTTGAACACGGGCCAGCTCTGTTTGATAGGCGGCCAATTTAGCCTGATAATCTGCTTCATTATCTGCATTAGCCTTTTGAACAGCAGCGAGGTCTTCCTCGTATTTTTTCACTGCTGCTTCGTATGCAGCTTTAGTGTCTGCGTTACGTTGCTTAATTGCTTCATTTTCAGCTGTAATGGCTTGGTTTTTCGCTGTGTTATCTGCTACTGCCTGTTCATAGGCAGCTTTAGCGTCTGCATTAGCCTTTTGGACACGAGCCAATTCCGCATCATAGGCGGCTTTCTTAGCTGCATAATCTGCATCGTTATCCGCATTAGCCTTTTGAACCGCTGCTAAGTCTTCTTGGTACTTCTTCAGCGCTGCTTCATAAGTCGCTTTAGCGTCTGCGTTGCGCTGCTTAATTGCTTCATTTTCAGCTGTAATGGCTGCATTCTTGGCATTGTTAGCTGCCACTGCTTCATCATAGGCTTTCTTTGCCGCTGCATTAGCAGCCTGTACACGGGCTAATTCCTTATCATAGGCTTCCTTAGCTGCAGCATAAGCCGATTGAGCATCCGTATTAGCTTTTTGGACAGCAGCTAAATCTTTTTGATACTGAGCTAGCTTAGCTTCATAGTCCGCTTTAGCCGCAGCATTGGCATCAGTAATACGTTTGACTTCAGCCTCGTGAGCAGCCATATCTTTTTCATACTGCTCTTTTTTTGCCTGATTTTCCGCATTGATACGAGCCGTTTCGGCTTGATTTGCGGCTACATCTGCCTTGTATTGATCGGTCGTTTTCTTGATTTCTTCAGCTTGCTGTGCATAATCTTCTGTGATCTCAGCTTCTTTTTGGGCAGCCTCTTCAGCAGTTTTAACCGTTCCTTCATCGACGATGTCGTCTTGCTCAACAGTAACACCCGCTGCCTTAGCTTCCTCTGCAGCCTGATCAAGCTCTGTTGTAGAGACATTAACTGGTAGAGAACCTTCTGTTTCTCCGGCCTGTTCCTGACTCTTAGTGGCTTCGTCACTAGGATTTTCCTGAGCGTCTGGCAGATTTGTAGCTGGATTGCCTGTTTCTGTACCAACCACAGCAGTATCAACACTGCTTGTCGTAGTCGTCTCTTCAGCTGCAGCTGATTGACCCGACATAGCAGCCAAAACAGCAGTTCCTAAAATGGCCCCACACAAGGTTTTACTAATCTTACTTTTACGAAAACCGTAGATTTCTTTCTTATTCATTTCCTCAACTAATTCCTCATTTACTTAAAGTTTTCTTACATATGAATGCATATTTAATTATATCACTTTTCTCTAATCAATCAAGTAATTTTTGAAAAAATTAATATTTCCGTAAAAAAAGTTATTTTGTCAATTTAAAATCCCTCTGATAACTCAGAAGGATTGGATAGAAATTAGTGGTTGGCCTTGCTCTTTAAAAATTTTGAAATTTCCGCTACGGCAAATGGCAGAGCTTCTTCCTTAGGGCTCATTTTTGGGTGATGAAGCGCATAAGGCGTATCAACTCCCAGCCAGAACATAACCCCAGGAACCTGATGAAGAAGATAGCCGAAATCTTCTCCCGTCATAGCAGGAGGACAGTCAATCAGATTGACAGCTGAGCTATTGCCAAAAAAATCCATCAGCTCATGCGCTAAGTCAGGATTGTTCTCAACGGGCAAGTAGCCGCCTTGCTTAAGCTCAATATCTACCTCCATGCCAAAAGAAGCGGCCACACCCTTAGCCAGATCAGTCACACGTTTTTGGATAAGCAGGCTCATCTTCTGAGTCAGGGTGCGAATGGTCCCGTGAAGCTGGGCGGTCTCAGCGATAACATTGTTAGTTGTTCCTGCATGAAAAGAACCAAAGGTCACCACACCGCCTTGGATAGGATCCACATTGCGGCTGATAATCGTCTGCACCTGCGTCACAAAGTAAGAAGCAGCTACTAAGGAATCATTGGCTTCATGCGGAAAGGCCGCATGTCCTCCTTTACCTTTAAAGGTGATTAACACTTCACAGGTTCCTGCAAAGAGCGTTCCTGTATTGGTTGCAATATCACCAACCTTGAAATCAGGACGAACATGCAAGCCGTAAAATTCATCAGGCAGCCAGTCTCCAAAAGCACCGTCTTCATACATGAGCATACCGCCTGCTTCATTTTCTTCAGCTGGCTGGAAGAGAAAGAGGAGGTTATTTTTTGGCTGCATTTGCACCAACTCATTAAGCAAGCCTAGAGCAGTCGTCATGTGCATGTCGTGACCGCAGGCATGCATACGGCCTTCATGCCTGCTGGCAAATTCCAGACCCGTTTCTTCGACAATTGGCAGAGCATCAATATCCGTCCGCCAACCGATTGTTTTTTCAGGCGCCGAACCCTTCAGAAAGACCAGAATGCCTGTCCGCCAAGTCCGCTGCTCGACAAAGTCTTTTTCTGCCGTTATTTCTGCAATACGCTCCAAGAGATAAGCCTGTGTTTTGAATTCTTCCAGACCAATCTCTGGAATTTGGTGTAAATCACGACGAATTTTGATTAAATCAAGTGTCATCTGTTATCCTTTCAAGAAAAAGAGTGGGACAGGAAACCAGCTATTCGGTTTGTTGACCCACTTTCATTTTTAATTACAAATTACGCAAAGCGTCTTCCAAAGCCGTTTTTTGCTGTGTTTTTTCATCAATTTCTTTGATAACACGCGCAGGCACACCAGCTACGACGACATTTTCAGGGACATCTTGGGTGACAATAGCACCTGCTGCAACAACTGAACCATTGCCCACTTGTACACCTTCAATGATAACCGCATTGGCACCGACTAAAACATTATCTCCGATACGAACAGGATCAGCTGAAGCAGGCTCAATGACCCCAGCAAGTACAGCGCCTGCACCGATATGGCTATTTTTACCAACCGTTGCACGGCCGCCAAGGATAGCTCCCATATCAATCATTGTCCCGCTACCGATTTCAGCACCAATATTGATGACAGCACCCATCATAACCACAGCATTATCTTCAATGGTCACTTGGTCACGGATAACAGCACCTGGCTCAATACGAGCATTGATGTTGCGTTTATCAAGCAAGGGCACAGCAGAATTACGGCCGTCTTGCTCCACCACATAGTCCTTGTCTTCCGTCAGATTAGCAAGAAGCGGCTCAACATCTTTCCAGTCTCCGAAAAGAACATTGCCAAGTTTGACAACCGCTTCAGGAACAGCACCAGCCAATTCTCCTTCAAAGGTTACCTTGACATTGGTTTTCTTCTCAGCATTTCCAATAAAAGCAATAATTTCTTGCGCAGACATTTTTTGTGCAGTCATGATTTTCTCCTCAAATTTAAGTTAGATTTATTATAACAAAAATTCAGACGCTTAGAAAGCTGTGAAAACTGCTAATAAGGAATTTTTTCTGATAGCTTTTGACAAATTAAAAATCCTAGCGAATACTTTTGCACTCTTCCAATTTTGAGACCAACTCATCAGCAGAGCAATTAATAATATGAGACCCTTTCAAGCCAACTGCTTAAAATGAAGTGTTGAAAAAGAAGCTGGAACAAAAGTACTCAGCTTCTTTTTGTCGTTTTACTTGTAAGACGCAGTAGGTATTCCCCTTTGTCCCGCTTTTATTTGTGCACTTAAAATTATCAAGCAGCTGCATCACTTGTGCTACTTGGTTCTTCTGGAATGTCAAATAAAGAGCGGTCTACATCATTCCAATTGTCACATTTAATAGAAATCACAAGTGAAGAATCATTAACCTTTGAGCTTGCTTTAAGGGTTATGGAAGTTAAATAAAACGTTTTTTTATCTATAACAGCTTCTAATTCTTTATCAATATCAGATGATTCATCATCTCCTAGATTTAAATTAAATTCATCTGAAAAAAGCTCTTGAAAATCAACTTCTTGGTTATTTAATGTTAAAACATAACCGTTACTTCTGGTTTCAAGGTCAAGATCATCTTCCATATCAGCAACAACATCAACAAGGCTCTTCACATCAGGTTTTAGACTGTTTATCGTATAATTATAGGTATATGTCTCGTCTCTGCTGCCATCTTTTTTAGTGACAGTATAAAGCAGTTCCTTATCAGCCGAAAAAATTTTCTCTTGGTCTAAAACTAATTGACCGTTCTCATAGTTCTTTTGAGTATAATGCAATTTGTCAAAATCTTCTCCATTAGAAGCATAGACAGCATCACTTTTTAGAACTTGTTTCGAGTTTTTACTGCCATTCGTGATAGAAGCTGTAACTGTTTGAGTTAGCTCCTCCAATGATTGATTCGCTTTTGATAATTTCTCAATAATCTCAGATTTATCCAATTTTTTAGCAGAAGAGCTGTTTTGGGTCTTATTGGAATTTGTCTTTGTTTGACAGCCAACAAAAACAAATAAGGATAAAACTAATGTAATACTTACTATAATTTTTTTCATACGCATAACATCCCCCTCTCCTTTATATTATAGCGCTTTCATAAAAAAATGCTTCTCTTGCTCCTAAATGTCAACAAAATGAAAGTTGATTGTTATTTTTGATAAATTCAAGAAATAAGAAGGCTAGATCCCTCTAAAATAAACTTACAGACAGCTATTCACACAAGTCTGTAAATCCTTGAGAACTCAGAAAAATCAACAAATAAAAAAAGCCTTCACTAGGATTTTATACCTAATGAAAGCTCTTTGTTCAGAGATGCAAACTGCTTTATTATTTGTTAACGAGACTCAATATCAATGATGGTATTTTTCCCAAGCCGCTTCAATAGCAGCATAGGTGAAATCTGCTGTGCTGTCAAAACGCTGATGAGCATGATCAAGCTCTTTGCCGCCTGCTGCAATGGAAACCGCTCCTGCATCATTAATAGCGGTCACTCCTGCTACTGAATCTTCAAGACCAACACAGAACTCAGGAGACAAATCAATAGCTGCTGCAGCTGCCAGAAAAATATCCGGAGCTGGTTTGCCTGCTGCAACCTTGCTAGGATCTGCAATAGCATCAAAATCAGCTGACAAGCCCAGCTTTTCTAAAATGATAGGCCCATTTTTGCTGGCAGAAGCTAAGGCTAATTTGACATGATGAGCTTTAAAATCAGCAATAAGCTGTTCAATACCTGGCAGAATATCTTTTCTGCTTAAGCCATCCAAGGCTTCAACATAGGCGGTATTTTTTTCTGCTGCAAGCGCAGCAAATTCATTCTCCGAAACTGTGATATTCAAGTAATCTAAAATAACACGCAGGGAATCCTCGCGGCTGACGCCTTTGGTTTTTTCTTCCAAGCTATCAGGAATTTCAGCATTGAAATGTTTTTTTATTAAATTTCGCCAAGCTTCAAAATGATATACTGCTGTATCTGCGATGATACCGTCTAAATCAAATAGTGCACCTTTCATAAAATTCTCCTATTTTGTCAATGTTACTTCTTTATCATTAAGGACAATAACCAAATCATCACCAGACAAAAGCTCAATACGTGCATCATCTTTAGCAACAATAACTTTTAATAGACGTCCTCGGAAATTAATATGGAAATGATAACCTGTCCATTCCTCTGGAACAAATGGTGAGAAGTATAATTTGCCATCACGAATACGCATTCCTGCAAATCCTTGAACAATAGACAGCCAGCTACCTGTCATCGAAGTGATATGCAGGCCGTCTTCTGTATCGTTATTGTAGTTGTCCAGATCAAGACGAGCCGTGCGCGCATACATTTCAACAGCCTTAGCCTTGTCGTGTAAATCCGCTGCTAAGATAGAGTGAATAGATGGTGACAAGCTGGATTCATGTACTGTCAAAGGCTCATAAAAGTTGAAATTACGTTTCTTTTCTTCTTGAGAGAAATCGTCGATAAAGTAATAGATTCCTTGCAGCACATCAGCCTGTTTGATATAAGGCGAACGCAAAATTCTATCCCATGACCAGTTTTGATTTAAAGGCAGATTTTCTGGAGCCAATTCTGCAACTGGTGTTAAATCTTTGTCAAGAAAACCATCATGCTGTACAAAGATACCCAATTCCTTGTCTTCTGGCAGATACATTTTCTCAACAATTTCCTGCCAGCGCTGACGTTCTGCTTTTTCAAGACCAAGCTCTGCCAATTTTTCTGGCGAAACCTTGTCAGCAACTTCGTTAGTATAAGTCAGACACCAGCGAGCAAGAATATTGGTATACCAGTTATTATTAATGTTATTTTCATACTCATTTGGTCCTGTTACTCCGTGAATCATATACTTATCATTGCGCTGTGAATAGTGTACACGATCAGCCCAGAAACGAGCAATACCAACTAGGACATCAAAACCATCATGAGTGGCATAGCTGTCATCTCCTGTATAACGAGTGTAATTGTAGATGGCATAGGCAATACTTCCGTTACGATGGATCTCCTCAAAAGTAATTTCCCATTCGTTGTGGCATTCAATTCCGTTAAAGGTTACCATCGGATACAAGGCACCTGCTAGATTTTGCTGTTTCGCATTGTGATAAGCACCCTCTAGTTGTTCGTGACGGTATTTCAAAAGGTTCTCAGTAACTGACTTGTCTGCGACTGATAAAAATAGAGGAACTGCAAAGGCTTCTGTATCCCAGTATGTTGCACCGCCATATTTTTCACCTGTGAAACCTTTAGGACCAATATTTAAACGGGCATCTTGGCCATAATAAGTTGAAAAGAGTTGGAAAAGGTTAAAGCGAATCCCTTGTTGGGCTTCGTCATTTCCTTCAATAGTGACGTCAGCTTTTTTCCAGCGTTCTTTCCAAGCCTTTACTTGATCATCTTTAATCTGTTCAAATGAAAGCTGTGCTTCTAAATCAGCCAATTTATCAGAAGCCGCTTGAAGGGCCTCTCTAGTATCGTAATCACGAGAAGTCAGCACAAGAACACGTTTTTCAAAAATACTGGTTTGACCTGCTTCTAGCTGACCTTTAAATTTATTAGTCGTTGATTTATCTGTCAAAACAGGAGAACTTGCAGCCAAATCCGTCAAATGATGAGCCGTCATTTGTGTAGTAAATTGAGGGACTCCGAAAGGATTTGCAATGGTTCTGGCAACCAAAGTCGCTCCTGAGTCGGTAGCTGATTTATCCAAAACGTCCCAGAATTGTTCATCATAGTTTGAATCTTCATTGAAAACATCTGCATCAATAAAGGAATCGATTTCAAGCGCGACAGATTCTTGACCAAGATTTTCAACGCTAATGCGGTTAGCATAGAGTTCCTTGAAAGCAACGCTGACCAAACGTTGAAAACTGATTTTAACCTTAGCACTGCCTTTTTCAACAATATATGAGCGGTAAAGAATGCCTTCTTGCATGTCAAGATTGACTTCATAAGCACTAAATTGGTCTTTGGCTAGGTCAACAGATTCTCCATTAATTTTAATATCTAAGCTAACGAAATCCACAGCATTAATAGCTTTTCCAAAGTATTCAGGATAGCCATTTTTCCACCAGCCAACACGTGTCTTATCTGGGAACCAAACGCCGCCAAGGTAGATTCCTTTATGAGTATCAGCAGAGTAGGTTTCCTCAAACATTCCCCGCATTCCCATATATTCATTACCGATACTTGTCATGCTTTCTTGGAGACGCTTGTCTTCACTTTTTAATTCGTGTGAAATGATTTGCCAAGGGTTGATGTCAAAAATACGTTTCATATTATGTCTCTACTTTCTATTTTCAGATTGTTTCTGCTTTAAAAGCTAATTGGATTGTCTTAGTTTGCCCCTTTTTGATAACAATATCTCCAAACGATGGATGATGAACCGCATCTGGAAGAGTCTGGGGTTCTGTAGCTACAGCCGAAAGGTTGCCCTTTGACAGGGGATCTGCTGTAAACACCACCAAGGCATTTCGCTGACTGTAAACCGATATTTTGAGATGTCTCAAACCGTCTCTGATAATGGCACAGGGACTTTCAGTTTTAGCAGTAAGATGATAAGCATCATCTATACCATGTCCTAACGCAGCAAGTGCCTCAGCTAGATTTCTTTCCTTTTTAAAATCATAGCCACTGCCCTCACACTTCTGAAATTGTCCTGTTGGAACAAGCTGATCTGTAACCTCTGCCCGTTCAGCTGAATCTATCCAAAGTTTTGTGTGAGACAGCTGATCGCTCAACTGCCAATAAATATGAACAGTCGGATCAAAAACCGTATCCTTATTAAGAGCCGTCGCTTGATAAGTGATATTCAAACGATTATCCTGCTGCAAATCATACGTAATTTTTAAATCCAAGTCTCCTGGAAAACCATCTTCTTGCTCTTTCATTACTGTATGCAGCTGCAAGCTAGCAGATGTTATCTGTTTGCCTTCAAAATGCTGGTAAGCCAATCCCTTATCTCCGCCATGCAATATATTCCCATGATCATTGGGCTGTAAGCTAATCTTCTTATCCCCCATAGAGAAATTGGCATCTTTTATTCGGCCTGCTACTCGGCCAATTTGTTTATTGATTTGAAAAGGGTTGCGATAATAGTCATCAACACTAGGAAGCGACACCACAGTATTTATCCTATCATCACCTTGTAAGACAGAGTACTGATGGATAAGCCCTCCTATTGTTAACACGCTAACCTGAGTTCCTTGAGCGTTTTCTAAGGTGAATTTATAAACAGGCCTTCCTTGGTAGTCGCCAAAATATTCCATCAGCTTCCCTCCAAATCAAAGCAAACCGCCAGACCAAAATGATCACTGACTGCAGGGTAACGGTTATTGTCCAAGACAACTTCAGAAGACTGAATCTGTAATTTCTTACTTAAAAAAGCATGGTCAACCTTTAACCGGTTTTGATTGCCTTCCCAGCCATCAATATCATCAGCAATTGTATAGTCGCCAGTAATTATTTTTGCTGCTGTGTGGCTGTCCTTTAGGCGTAACTGGCTTGACAGTATCGCCTGATACCCTTCTTTGTCTGTAGGATTATTAAAATCTCCCATAAGAATTAAGGGTTCCCCAGCCTTTTCTAAATAATCTGATAAGCGCTGCCATTCTGACTGGAAGCCCTTATTCCACCATGAAAGGTGCAAACTGACAGCGGTTAAAGAAAACTGTTTATTGAATTTAGCTACCAGACTTCGTCTTGTATGATAATCTGTCTCATCATCTTCGTTTGAAATCAGGACGGCCTCTGGAGTAAAGCTATCTTTACTTAAAATAGCAACACCCTCATGATATTTTCCATAACCAATATGATTATAAGCCCATGACCAATAGTAATTGTGACCTCGCTGCGCCAGCTCTTCGACAAGAAGTAGGGCATAATTATCTTCATGAATATCTGGGTTAATATCTAAAGCAAGATAATTAAGAGGAGCTGTCACGGCTTTACAGGATATTAATTGATTAATTTCCTGTAAACAAATCATATCGTAATCTTCTGTTAGTAAATGTTGGAGCAAAGAATCAAATTTTTGCTGTTGATTGTCTTCCAACCAACTATGAACATTTAGCGTTAAACATTTCATAATGACAAGACTCCTATAAGTAATCGTTTGACAAATTTGCCAAACGATGCTTAATTTTTAAATTTCAACTTTTGCGACAATTGCTTTTTCAGCAACCTGTCCTGTTTTTTCTAAAGTGACTGATTTAATTTCTGCTGTATTGGTAAATACAACGACAATTGTTGTTTCTCGGTCAGCAGATTTAATTGCATCTAGGTCAGCTACTAACAATAGATCACCTGCTGTAACACGTTGACCATCTGTAACTTTTGTTGAGAATGGCGCACCATTTAAAGCAACCGTATCCAAACCAACATGAACCAAAACTTCTAAACCATTATCTGTTAATAAACCAACAGCATGTTTTGTTGGGAAGACACTGGTTACAACACCTGTCACAGGAGAATAGACGCTGCCATTGTCCGGCTCAACAGCGAAACCATCTCCCATCATTTTTTGAGAGAAGACAGGATCCTTAACCTGGTCAATTGGAATAACCTGACCGCTAGCAACTGTCTGAACTTCTTCTGTAATTCCTTGGAAACTTGTTTCCTCAGAACTTGATTCAGTACTGTCATCAAGTTCAACAGTAGGAATATCTACTCCAGAGTCAAGCAAATCTTGGATATCTGATTTCAATACATCAGCCTTAGGACCATAAACAGCTTGAACCCCGTTACCTTTAAGAATAAGTCCCATAGCTCCAAGTTTTTTCCATGTTTCCTCAGAAGCTACTTTATTTGTGTCATTTACACTGATACGCAGGCGTGTCATACAAGCATCAACATCTGCAATGTTAGCTTTACCACCGAGGGCATTGATGATTTTAACAACTTGTGAATTGGCATCCGCACTGCCATTTGATGATGTTGTTCCAGAAGCTGATTCTTCTTCAGCTGATAAATCGTCGTAGTTACCGTTACGTCCTGGAGTTGCAAAGTTAAATTTCTTAATCATGAAATTGGCGATGAAGTACATAACCACACCTGAAAGGATTGAAACGATGATAAAGTTCACCAAATCCATGAAAATGCCACCCTGAATTATCATTGGTGTACGTGTCAAGAGCTCAATATTACCAAATGAGTGAACACGAAGATTGAGCACATCGGCCAAACCAAATGTTACCCCTTGAACAAGGGCATAAACAATATAAAGTGGCATCGCAACAAACATAAACATGTATTCAATTGGTTCTGTAACACCAGTCAAGAAGGTTGCAACTGCTGTTGAAATAAACATAGCAGTGTATTTTTTCTTCTTGTCTGAGTCAACATTTTTGTACATAGCAAAGGCAAGCCCCATAAGTGTACCGGTTGAACCAATCATTTGCCCAACTTTAAAGCGAGCAGGTGTCACTGTTTCAATCAAGTGATTATAACTTGAGGTATCACCACTTTGTTTAAAGTGGATCAAGTCTTGGATCCATGCCAACCAGAGTGGGTCTTGACCAAGAACGGTTTTACCAGCTTGAGCACCAGTCATAATTTCATAAGTACCACCCAACTGAGTATAGTTCATTGGGATAGTCAACATGTGGTGAAGACCAAATGGAAGAAGCAAACGTTCAAGCGTTCCGTAGAGGAATGGTGCAAAGAATGGTGCTGTATCTTGAGAAGAAGCAATCCACATACCAAAGCCATTGATAGCAGATTGGATAACTGGCCAAACAAGTGCCATAAGCAAACCAACAAGTGTTGAACGATAGATAACTACAAATGGTACAAAACGTTTCCCGTTAAAGAATGACAGCACATCTGGAAGTTTACGGAAGTTATAGTATTTATTGTAAGCTGTAGCCCCAACAAAACCTGAAATGATACCAACGAAAACACCCATGTTAAGCGCTGGCTGTCCAAGTACACTAATGAAATAATCAGATACTAGCATGGTTCCGCCAAAAATATTGTGAACCTTGCTTGACGTATCAGCAATCATATCAAGTGTAACGCCATAAACGTGACCAGTAATGAGGTTAATAAGGATAAATGCGATACCAGCAGCAAAAGCACCACCAGCACGTTCCTTAGCCCAACTGCCACCAATAGCTAAGGCAAACAGAATGTGAAGGTTATTGATAATTCCCCAACCAATCTGTGCAATAACATTAGCAACAGTTACAAGAATTGTATTGGTTGGATCTATCAAGGTGAGTGAGTTACCAATACTAACCATAAGCCCCGCTGCTGGCATAACAGCGATAACAACCATCAGACATTTACCGAATTTTTGCCAGAATTCGAAACCGAATTTTTCTTTCAGTTTATTCATGTTTTCCTCCTTAGCGAAACGTTATGCAAACGTTTGCGTAGTTTTTATACTTCTATTATAGCACTTTTATTTTTTTTGTAAAGCGCTTCCTTAAATAAAATTTAAAAGGAAGTAAGAAAGAACATCATAACTAACAAAAAAGTTCGTCAGCAAAGTGTTATTTTTACTTGTTGTTCTAAAATAGTCTATCCCCAGACTGTTTTTGACATCTGCTTCGCAAGTTTTATCTCCCGATAAAAAAGTCTTTCAAACCTCTTTAACCCACCTCTGTATAGCTCAAAAGGTTGGGGGATCCTTTTGAGTTAGCAGATAAAGTCAAGTGAAATTGGACCTCAAATTAGGTCAGGTCAAAAGCGCAAAACGCGAACGAAATTGCCATTCAACAGTTGTTGATGACCCTGAAGTGCCAAGGAACTATGCAGGGGAAACTCTAGGTTAGCTAAAGCCACTTGTTTACCTCAAAACATTCACTGGATTTTTGAGTCCCAACCACTGCTTTATAATGTATACTTGGAGGTTGGACTTTTTGCCCAACCTCTTGCAGTAGAGGCTCTTTCGATAATTTCATGAGGAAGTAAAACAGGCTGTTTGTCTAAAGAGCGGTGTTCCTTTAATAATAATTGAGCTGCAGCCTCACCTAGCTGATAGGGAAAAATTTCCACAGAAGTCAAAGAAGGGCTGGCTAACTCTGTCACCAGGGAATTATTAAAACTCAGCATACCAATCTGTTTATCTGACTTATCTAACCAAGATAACTGCCTCTGGATACGAATCGCCAACATATCATCGCTAGCAATAATGGCATCCAGACTGCGGTGTTCTTCCAAAAAATCACTGAAATGCTGCAAATTTTCAGCTTCATCAACTCTAGAGAAAAGCAGACTTTGAGGAAGCAGATTCTGTTCTTTAATCGCTTGTAAATACCCCTCAAAACGAGCAGCCTGAACGGTTTCATCTAAATTCGTATAAGCAAATAAAATATGATGGTAGCCTCTGGACAATAAGAACTGAGTTGCATCAAAACCAGCTTTTTGATTGTCATTATCAACAAAATACGTTCGGTTATTTTCAGTACCATGACCCTGTCCGACAACCACACAATCCACATCTTCTTTTTGAGCCGAATTGAAAACAGGGTCGTCTTTTTTGGAATAAAGAAAAATAAATTTTTGAATCTTTCCGCTTTTAATTAAGGTATCAACATTTTGAATCAGCTCTTCTTCACTGCGGCCGCTTGCTAAACTAACCATAAATCCTTTATCCGTGCAGACACTGGCAATTCCTTGGATAATCTGCATAAAGAAAGGATTGTTTCCCAATGCCTCAAAATTCTCTCTCACAGGTAAAACAATGGCAATGGTATTTGATTGGCGTTTAACAAGATTTTGAGCAGAATAATTGGGAGAATAATTCAGCTCTTTCATAGCCTGTCTGACACGTTTTTTAGTCGCTTCACTAATCATTCTATTGTTGTGCAAGACACGAGAAGCTGTCGAGACTGACACGCCTGCTCTTTTTGCGACGTCTTTTATTGTAACCATAAGCTTCTCCTTCCTCCTTTTAGAATAGCCATTTAAAGTTCAGCTGTCAACTATTTATCAATTAAAAAAACAGGACTGTTTAAATGGCTCTATAATATCTGTAGTGGGTAAATCTCATTCAGATATTATAGGGCTTTTTGAGTGTATACACAAAAAGTCCCATATGACTTATAATGAAAAGCGACAAAACCATCATTAGAAAGATTCCTATG
>NZ_JBRUHR010000022.1:0-35677 GCF_053206925.1 Streptococcus dentiloxodontae
TTTTCAGAGAGTTCCTTGGCGGTCAGGAAGAGCTGAGACATGACCTCATTGTCATTACCCAGCCAGCCGGAGTAAGCAACAGCTGCTCCGCCATTAGCTGCCCGAAAGTCCATCTGGCTAATCTGTTTATTTAGCTCAGAGGCGAACCTTGCTTTATTGGCATCACCGTCCAGTGGCTTATCATAGTCTCTTATCCAATCAATGATATCTTGTGTACTTTTACTCATAGCCTACTCCCTAACTTCTGGTGTGGCAATATGCCTAAATTGGGTATCCAACTCTTTATCATCATGATGAAAAACTTCTTTAATAACTTCAACTACCTCCGTTTTTTGATTAGCTAAAGAAGCTGGAATTTTTATATAATTAATATCTTCCAAAACGATTCCGCGTTGCAACAGTTGAGTAGTATCTTCGTTCCAAATTGGACGATGGGTAACATTATCAATGGTTCTCATGTTAATATTAATCACCTGATTTTGCCAAATCAGAATATAATCGGTCGTGCGATCTTCTCTGTCTGCTCCCCGACTAACCCACAGATAAATCCCTCTGTCCTTATCCGCTACCCAAGTATCCAAATAGGTGTACTCATTATAAAGCTCCAACTCTTTTAGCATATCCCAGTACTCTTCCGGAATCACTTCTCTTACAAAAGCCATACCTAATCCTCCTCTAATCTTATGTTACTCTAATTGTACAGCAATGAGACCAATTTGTAAAATCAGGGCAAATAAAAAAACGCTGGAAATCCAACAGGGGTGCTGCTATCTGAGCTGTTCATTTTACTCAGAGGCAAACTGAGCCAAATCTTCCTTGGAATCTAAGGGCTTATCATAGTTTTGTACCCACTCAATAATCTCATCTTTTGTTTTTGCCATCACTTATCCTCCATAACTTCTGGCATAGCGATATAGGTCAACTCAACATCATAACGATAACTAGAATTCTGAAAAACCTCTCGGATAATTTGGATCAGTTCCTTCCCGCTACTGGCCAAAGATTGAGGGATTTTTATATAGTTAACTTTTCTTTTAACTAGTCCCTTTTGAAGGTGTTCATGAGTATCATCCCATTCAGGGAATTGAATACTAGCCGTTGACTCTGTATTAATATCTATAACTTGATTCTGCCAAATCAGAATATGATCGGTCGTGCGATCCTCTCTATCCGCAAAACGACTGGTCCACATATAGATTCCTCTGTCCTTATCCGCAATCCAAGGAATTAGATGAGTGTATTTATTATATACTCCCAACTCCTTTAGCATATCCCAGTACTCTTCCGGAATCACTTCTCTCACAAAGACCATGCCTAACCCTCCTCTAATCTTATGTTACTCTAATTGTACAGCAACAAGACCAATTTGTAAAATCAGGGCAAATAAAAAAAACGCTGGAAATCCAACAGGGGTGCTGCTATCTGAGCGGGCTGCCATCACTTCTCTTCCCTAACTTCTGGCATAGCGATATAGGTCAACTCAACATCATAACGATAATCTGAATTCTGAAAAGCTTCTCGGATAATTTGGATCAATTCCTTCCCTCGACTGGCCAAAGCCTGAGGAATTTTTATATAATTAATGCCTTCCTTGATTAGACCCTTTTTAAGGTGTTCGTGAGTATCATCCCACTCAGGAAATTGAATACTAGCCGTTGTCTCTGTATTAATATTAATGACTTGGTTCTGCCAAATCAAAATATATTCAGTTGTTCGGTCATCTCTGTTCGCAAAACGACTGGTCCACATATAGATTCCTCTGTCCTTATCCGCAATCCAAGGAATTAGATGAGTGTATTTATTATATACTCCCAACTCCTTTAGCATATCCCAGTACTCTTCCGGAATCACTTCTCTTACAAAGACCATGCCTAACCCTCCTCTAAATCTTATATTACTCTAATTGTACAGCAATGAGACCGATTTGTAAAATCAGGACAAATAAAAAAACGCTGGAAATCCAACAGGGTTGTTATTATCTACTAAGCCGCTCGTTCAGAGCAGATGCAAATGTCTCTAAATCTTTTGTGGTCTCTATAGGAGCATCATACTGGCTTATCCAATCAATGATATCTTGTTTCGTTTGTACCATTATACTCCCTCCTTAAATATAAATAGGTTGAGCAAGTTTCCTAAACTTAACATAAAAGTGTTCGTCTTCCGCACGGAAAGCTTCTCCTATAACTTGAAAGAGTTCTTTCTCTTGATTAGCTAATACTTTGGGTAAGCGGATTTCATTAATAGCCTCCTCATCAACCCCTTTTTCTAACAATTGACGCGTCTCTTCATTCCATATAGGATCTTTAGTCCTAACAGTCGTTACATTAAGATATATCACCTGATTCTGCCAAATCAGAATATGATCGGTCGTGCGATCCTCTCTATCCGCAAAACGACTGGTCCACATATAGATTCCTCTGTCCTTATCCGCAATCCAAGGAATTAGATGAGTGTATTTATTATATACTCCCAACTCCTTTAGCATATCCCAGTACTCTTCCGGAATCACTTCTCTCACAAAGGCCATGCCTAACCCTCCTCTAATCTTATGTTACTCTAATTGTACAGCAACAAGACCAATTTGTAAAATCAGGGCAAATAAAAAAAACGCTGGAAATCCAACAGGGGTGCTGCTATCTGAGCGGGCTGCCATCACTTCTCTTCCCTAACTTCTGGTGTGGCAATATGAGTCAGCTCTATATCGTAGTGAGAGCCAGAATGATGAAAGGCCTCTCGGATGACCTCAATCAGAGCCTTACCCTGACTGGCCAAAGATTGGGGAATGCTTATCTTATTGATCCTCTCTTTCACCAGTCCTCTTTGAAGATGGGGATGACTGTCGTCCACCCAAACCGGCTCTTCAACAAAAGCAACCGTTATCGTATTAATGTATACAACTGCATTTTGCCAGATTAGAACAGAATCGGACGTGCGATCTTCTCTGTCCGCTAACCGAGTAGTCCACATATAAATCCCTCTGTCCTTATCCGCTACCCAGACATCTAAATAGGTATACTCATTATAAAGCCCCAATTCTTTCAACATACCCCAGTACTCCTCTGGAATTTTTTCTTTCACAAAAGCCATACCCAATCCTCCTCTAAATCTTATGTTACTCTAATTGTACAGCAATGAGGACAATTTGTAAAATCAGGATTTTAAACCGGTAATATCTCAGCCGACTTTACCATATATTGACTTTGCATTTAACAAATGATACACTTACTTTGTCAATATTAAATTTAAAGGAGAAGAATATGAAAAAATCTCTTGCTTTAGGGTTATTGCTATTGAGTTTAGTCATAGTGGTCGGATGTTCTAAACAGTCTAAATCTGATTCCAACCCACCTGGATCATCTACTAGTACTTCAAAAACCAGTTCTTCCTCAACTTCTTCAAGCAGCGATAAAGAAATTACCAGTGGTAAGACTTATGAGGCTGCCCTTGCGACAGTGAAGTCAGCTTTCTCTTCCTATGAAGCTTTTAAAACTTTTTACAGTGATGATGTGTTATCAAAGCTTAGTGAGAAAGGGGGGATTGATGAAGGAAGCAGATTATATTATGATTACCACAAAACTATTGATGATCAAAAATACATCTGGAAGCAGAGTGAACCTGATGTTACTCTGACCTATGTTGAAGGTTCTTTCTCCCTAAGCAAATGGGACAATTCCCCTCCATCTCACACATCTGGTGACATTGTTCCCCAATATTCTGTCTATTTCAAGGTTAATGAAGATGGGACAACCACTGGCGGTACCAGACACGATGTCGTAAAGGGTTACTACTACGAGGATGGAGCGACTGACTATGAGAAATTGATTATTACAAGTATCACAAGTGAAGAAGCTGCCAAATCTAAAGATAATTACTAAAATATATAATACTTAAAGGAGAATGCACATGAAAAAAGTTCTAACACTTGGTTTATTATCACTTAGCCTGCTTACAATAGCAGCTTGCTCTAACCAATCCAAATCAGGATCCGCAAGCAATGCTTCTGCCAGCAGTTCTCAAAAGCAAAAAATCTCTTACGACGACAAGGGCCTGCCAACTGTTTTGAAAACAAGCTATACAGGTTCTGCTACCAATGAAGCGGATAAAAATGGTGATTATGGAAATCTGTTATTTCACGGCGAAGGAGGGGCAGATCGAACGATTACCTTTGATAAAGAAAACTTAACGGTTAACGATGACCCCGATTCCTCTATCGTCTATCCCTTTAAAGTCATCTCAAAAGATGATTTAAACAGCGATGACAAGGCGCGATTCAAAAAATATGAAAGTGAAACTAAAGGAAAACCCTACTTTATCATGCTCACTGTATATAGCGGTGACGATACATACGATGAAAAGTACTTCGAAGAATATAAAGAATCGAAATCAGGATCAAGTAACACAGTTTATATCGCCATCTTATCCAATGATGGCAAAAAGTTAAACTTGATTGAGCTTGATAATGATTTAAATGGTACCTATTATTCTCTATTGAATTTCACAGGTGAAGCAGATTAATCTCTTCCATACTAAACTTTTATTTTATGCTATTGTACTCCCAGCAATGGGAGTCTTTTAATATTCTCAATATCTTTTAATAGATAAAGCAGTCGAAGCTTGAGCTAGCAACGCTTCCATTATTAGCCATTGGCACTGCCAATCTAAAAAAGCAACAGCTAAATGCCGTTGCTTTTTAGGTGATTTACAAATTCATTAACCCTAACCTTTATTCTTTATTGTCGTTTCCCTTACTGCCATGTTGTTCTCCTAAGCTAGGGCCGTATTTGTCACTTGTATTTTGTTGATTTGTCAACTGTCCATCTGGTGAATTTGATGACTTCTGATCAGCTCCTTTGTTAAGAGCATTAGCCGCTCCATTTCCTTGACTATTTTGTATACTTGCATTGTTGCTATTAGAAGACTGAGCCGTAGCTTTTCTGGCTTTAACAGCTGAATTGCTTCTGATACCGCCTTCTGCAAATCCACTAAGTCCTTGACCTTTTACGAATCCCTTAGCAGTCTCTTTAGCAGTATTACCTGCATGGCTTGCCGCACCACGAGCTCCGCCTAGTGCTCCGCCTACTGCACCGCCTAGTGCAACGCCTAGTGTTTTTCCTATAACTCCACCAGGAGCTTTTGCTCCCACTTGAGCTCCCTTTTTAACACCGCTTGCAGTACTTGAAGCAATATTCCTAGCACCGCCCGCTGCATTCATACCAACAGCCGTTCCAGTTCGTCCCGCCATCATGGCAGCACCACCTACTGCTGCAAGGGGTGCCATGGCGGCTCCGAAGCTGCCTGGGCTGCCGCCTCCTGATGGCGAAGCCCCTTGTCCATCAGCTGGCATGCCCAGCCACTGCTCAACAAGCTTCATAGAACGAACGGTTGCCTGAAAAATACCAATATAGAGAATGATGTAAAGAACAGTCTGAGCCCACTGCCCCATATCACCCAACAAGGAGGCTGTTGGAAGACCGCTTACCATCAATTTAGGCAAGGAGACCATAAAAGTCACAGAGACATTCAAAATCATGACTTGGAAAATAGCTCCAGCAAATCCCGCTATAATCTGTCGGATTAACATCTTAAATTTACTAGAATTTTCAACAGAGGTATAACCGATAATCGGAGCAATGATACTTAGCATCAAAATCTTGTAAACATCCTGCACAAAAGCCACTATCATAAATATCAAAATTAAAATAATGGTAATCTGCATGGCATAAAGACCTAGCCAATTAACCGTATATCTCAAGTAAACCTGTCGAAGCACATCTAAAAAGCTAGACGTGTCTTTCAATGTAACAACACGATTTCCATCATAGGTGTGTGTTAAAGGAATGTAAACATCATGATACTGAGATGAATTTAATATTTGATTTGCAAGATCTTTAATGTTCTCTTTTCCTGTATCTGTGGCCGTTGTAAAATTATCCCCAGAATCCCATTTAGTAATGGCTTCAGTCGAAGTTAGTTCATTATACCCACTCCAATTAGCTTCCTTTGCTACCTCAGCTTTGACAGGAGACAAGGTGTATTGATCATCAACCAATCCTAGCTTGTCAGTGTCAAAATTATATTCGATAAGGTAAACAAGGTCAACGACATTATTATGAAAAGGCGCTAAAGATATCTCTCTTGTCCCATCACCTTCACTGGTATTAGCCCCATCATTTTGAATTGAACTTGAGTCATAGGCGATATTAGCCACTTCATTTCCAGCCCAGCTCAAGGCTCTTGGCAGAAAAGCTGTCACTAAAGTCACCAATAACAGATTGTTTAAAATGTCCATCCAATTTACTCGGCTGCCAAACCAAGCCATCAATACTCGAATAACAAGTAACAGAATAAAAATAGCAATCCCAACATTTTGCAAGCCCTGATACCACTTGCCATAGATAGTCGTTGTATCACCAATGTTGCTAAAAATACCAAATAGATGAAAGAGCCGGTAAAAAATATCTGTCAGAGTAGTGGAGAATTGATAAAGAATCCTCGCAATATACCCAGGAATGGGATATATCATATCTGCCATAATGTTATTAGTCGTATGCAGATAATTTCCCCATTGAGTAAAAAAATTAATGGTATTGGCATTTGCTTGTTCATTCACATCACGCAGGCCAAACCAATCGAAACCGCTTGCAGGCGGAAAACCTCCCTCAGACTCATCTTTTACTTTTGCAATATCTGTATCAGAATTTAGTAATTCAGTAAAATTCTTATAATAAATCTCCATAAAGAACAACTGCATTTTCAACCCTAATCCCATAAAAACACCTCTAATCCCCTGAAGACGATGTTGGAGTGACATAGTTACTCATTTGTGGTTCCTGAGTAACTAGATAGCCATAGTCTGCTTTAGATGATTTCTTAATTTTAAACGTTAAACGTTTAGACTCTGCCGTATCACTGCCATCCTCTTTTAAGCTTAAAACATATGTCAGCGTGTACTGTTTATCTGCATAATCAACAGATTCTAGCAGAGAAGATAAGATAGTTGCGTTCTCTGGCTGTGTGTATTTTGCATCTCCATCTGACAAGAACACTTTCAGGGAATCTTTATCTCCTGAAAAGTAACTTGATAAGAAATAACGACCGAAAACATCAACTTCATGTTCACTGTTTTGAACTGTCTGAGTTGTGGTCAGTTCATCATGCAAATAGTTAATCTGTTCTGTTTGTAACTTAATCGTTTTTTGCTGGATAAGGCCATAACCCAGACCTGCAACCCCAACAACTCCTGCAATAACAATTCCTGCGGTTAACTTTTTGACCGTACTTGAAGGCAAATCTCCTTCCTCACTTTCTACAACCTGGCGATGTTCTGTTGGTGCATTTGTACGCTCCAACGCCCCTTCTACTTCATTTGGGTTAGGAAAAAGAGGCAATTGATTGAATGCAATCTCCAAACTTTTCTTGTAGGGATCAAAAATTTGATTAACAAAATACAAGGATAGTTCATCATAAGAATAAGGAGCAAATCGTTCATCCCGCAAGCATTCCTCCATAAGCGGCGTTAACAGATTATCAAAATTTTCTGTCACAAGAAATGGAGACACTGCAGGCTCCCCTTCATGAGATGGATAGCCTTTGTCATCAAAATGAGCCAAACTGTAAGTATGAATTTGAAACGTTTGAAAGGCAGTACCAAGCGTTCTAAACAGCTTGTCAGCCTGATCAAATGTCAAATAAGGTAAATTATCTGCTAGATGTTCATCCGGAGCCGTATCATCTAACATTTCAATCAATTCTGCTAATTCTGCATTAGTATCTGGAGAATTATTCTTTTCCCACTCTATATAAATAAAGGAAGAATCTTTGAAAGACACTTCCCCTTTTTTAAAAAATGCCATACATTAACACAACCTAAATTAGAATAGTCCGCTGATGTAAGTCACTAAAGATGAGGCTCCGATAACGACAACGATACCAATAGCGATTTGCCACCAGTAAGCGTGGATACGTTCTTTCATCCTACGAGACGCAAAAATATAAAAGACTCCGCTAGCTACTAAGACAAGTACTGCAATAACAGTTGCGATTGTCTGGAAGTTGGTGGTAGCCTTCTCAGCGGTGCTAGATACTGAACTAAATGGATCACTTGCTAAAAAATTAAACATGATAAAAAACCCCTAAAATTATTTTAAAATCATTATAACATTTTTTAAATAATATTTCACCGCATAATAAGAAAAAGTTAAACAATCTCAATTCCAATGGACTCGTCAAGGTATTTTCGTCTCTTCCCGTGTTTATCAAAATGCCCCTGCTGGTCCTTGATAAAACTTAGATTGACAGTATAACTATTGTTTCTGCGGTCAAGCGCAATAATCTTTTTGGCGATAGGATCTGCTACTTCGTGCCTCAGCAAACGTGCCAATGGCCGTGCTCCGTTATTGACATCTGTCCCGTATTTTACAAGGTAGTCAATGATATCGTCATCGTAATTCAAACTAAGATTTTGCCTAGAAAGTCTTTGTTTTGCGAACTTGTCTAATTGATAAACAACGATTTCCCTGATAATGTCTTCTGTAAGCATGTTGAAAACTATTTTATCATCAAAACGGTTCAAAAATTCAGGACGAAAAGCTGTTGACAGTTCCGTATCAAGCTCAGCCAACAATTGATTATAGCTTTTCTTGGATAGCTGACTGATTGGACCATTGGTACTGGTGTCATGTTTGATAATTTCATGTCCCATGTTTGTTGTGACAATAACAATAGTATTTTTAAAATCAACAGTCCGATTATACCCATCTGTCAAACGGCCATCGTCAAGAATCTGCAGCATTAGGTCAAAACAATCAGGATGCGCTTTTTCCAACTCGTCAAATAGGACTACACTGTAAGGACGTTTAGCTACAGCATCTGTCAGCGTTCCGCGTCTGCCTGTTTGCTCGTCTCCGATGATTTTCTTGGTATCACCTTCGCTCGAATACTCAGACATATCAAGACGAATCATCGCACTTTCTTCATCAAACATTGCTTCGGCCAATGCTTTTGCTAATTCTGTTTTCCCTGTTCCTGTCGTCCCTAAAAACATAAAAGAAGCGATCGGGCGTGTATCATCATTTAAACCAGCTTCAGCATTGATGATCGCATTTGAAACAATATGAATCGCCTGATCTTGCCCTTTAACCCGTCTGCCCAGCTTTTCTTCAAGTTCCAGCACACGGGTAGAATTTGCTTTTAGAATCGCTGCTACAGAGACACCTTTCATGTCTTGAATAACACGCGCCACATCTTCATGAGTAACAAGATCTCTGCCTTCTACCTGAGCACGAGCTCCCGCTTCATCCATAAGGTCAAAAGCCTTGTCAGGTAAGTACCGTTCAGGAATATACCTAATAGCAAGATCCACCACGGCTTCAACAGCTTCCTGAGTATAGGTCACATTGAAGAACTTTTCATATTTGGGTTTAACTTTAGAAATAATATAAACAGCATCATCGCGTCTTGGCTCTGGGACATCAACACGTTGAAAACGCCGCTCAATGGCTTTATCGGTTAGTATCGTTTTATTGTATTCTTCATCTGTCGTAGCTCCGATAATTTGAATTTCACCACGAGAAAGTGCCGGTTTTAAAATATTACCTGCATCAAGAAAAGAACCTTCGGAGCTTCCTGTGCCTATAATGGTATGAACTTCATCAATAAAAAGAATATTTTTACCTTTTGTCATTCGCAGTTCATCCACAATACGTTTAAATTTGGCAATCAAATCACCATCTTCATTTATACTTGATAAATCGGACATTTCCAGCGAATAAACTGTTCTTCCTTTGTAATCAGGAGGGCAGCTCCCTAATTGTATATTGGCTGTTATCCCCTCTATAATAGCTGTTTTTCCGACCCCAGCATCTCCAGTTAATACGGGAGAATTCTTAGATTTACGTTTGAGAGAGACAAAACATTTTGTAATGATTTCATCACGCCCATAAGCACGATAGTTATTTGGATTTGCAGACACTTTCTGGGTAAGATTGTCTGCGTATTTGTCAAGCATAGGAGTCTGTGATTTACGCAGGAGACGTGTTGCACGCTCAATATCAGTAGCCGTAACTTCATTTCTTCCCTCAAAAGATACCAAACTTCCCGCTTCATCTAAAATATCAAGCGTTTTATCTGGCAGTCTGCGATCGGGAAAATAATCCACGGAATAATAAACGGCCATATCAGCAATTTCCTTAGAAATCGTGACATGATGATAGCGTTCATACTTTCCTTTAGCTTTCCCAATAACATACAATGCCTGTTCAACGGTTAATTCATCAACTTTGACATCTTGGAAACGCCGCTCCATAGCAGGGTCTTTAGAGACAATGTTTTGGAATTCTTCTTGTGTTGTCGCACCAATAATCCGGATTGCCCCGCGTGCAAGTGCAGTCTTTAGAGAGTTTCCAATGTCCAGACTGCCATTAGCTCCTGTCCCCATGATGGTATGGGTTTCATCAATGAACAGAATATTTTTATCACGAGTGGCAATAAGTTCATTTACGATTCCTCTCATTTTGGTAATCGTATTGCTGCCATCTGAATCATCCAATAATGAAGAAATTTCCAAGGACCAGATTGTATTTCCTTGCAGGTGTTTATCAACCTCTCCTTTTAAAATTTTTGCAGCTATACCCTCTACCACAGCTGTCTTTCCGACACCGGCTTCGCCAACGAAAATAGGAGAACTTTTGGTTACGCGATTAAGAGCCAATGTGGCCATCTGAATTTCATTATCACGTCCATAAACTTCAAAATCTTCAATTTTCCCAGCAATATCAGCCGTAATATTGGTAGCATACTTTTCTAATAGTGGTGTTTTTGTAAATTCAACATTATTATTCATAGTCATATTATAAATCATTAAAGAATTTATTTTAAAGCATAATAAAAGCTATAAAAAATCTCAACATTCATATCATTTGCGAATCGGGTCTGCTTGATAACAAGCACGTGCACCGCCAATCAGTTTAGGACGGCTGGCTAAAGCTGTAACATGAGCACCGCCTAATTCCCGCAAAATAGGCCGCAAAGGAACCTGGACACGCTTAATATGCATACCAATTGCAGTATCTCCAATATCCAGACCTGCGTGGGCAATAATTTCTTCAACTTCGACAGGATCTTTCATATAATCAAAAGCCGCAAGCTGACCGCTCCCTCCAGCATGGAGGCTAGGTAAGACATTTACAATTTCCAAATTTTTGGCAATAGCCAGTTCACGCTCAACCACCAAAGCACGGTTTAAATGTTCACAGCCCTGAACCGCCAGATAAATTCCGCATTTAGCAAGAATATCTAAAATGGTTTTGACAATTTTCTGTCCAATTTCACGACTGGAATTTTTTCCAATAACACCGCCTGCGACCTCGCTCGATGACAGACCCAAAACAAAAATATCACCTGTACTGAGAGCCGAACGCTCCACGATGTCTAAGGTAATCGTGCGTGTTTGTTCTTCTAATTGTGTTAAATCCATAGTAAACTCCTTAACCAGCAATACTGCCAAGCATTTGCGTTACGAGATAAAGTAAAAAAATGAAGAAGATAAGGAAGAAAACGCCTAGAATCAAAAGTCCTGTTCGCCTTTTCTTTGTTAGATTATTAGGCAGTCCAAATCCCATACCGAAAGGTCCAAGAATATAAGCCAACATAAAAGCAGTATCAATATTAGCAATATGCCAAAAAGACCAAACAAAACCACTTAGTCCTGCAATAGATAAAAGCCACATCAAAGGAAAACGGTGTGCTTGGGATAAAGCAAAACCCAGCAAAAATGCTCCTAGTGCAGGCATCAAAAGAAAACTGTAAACCATAAAATTAAACATGCCATCATTATAGCATGTTTTTATTTATCTGTGTGTCTAGCTCGACACCTGTGCCTTCTTCCAAACTAAATAGCCATAAAAGAGCAAAAGAGCAATGCCTAAAACCAAACATAAAATGCCTAAGAAAATCAAAAGTCCACGTCGATTAGCACTTGGTTTAAATGGAATACCGACCCCAATTAACATAAGTCCTAAAACATAAGTCAATATCCCCCAAAATCCATTTTCCAGCAGATAAAAAGTTACTGCTGTAAAGGCGAGTCCTAGTACTGATAAAAGCCACGTTGCTCTTCCTTCGACAGGACTGGAAATTGACAGCCCAAATAAAAGAAAACCTACAGAAAGGATTATAAAGCCAATAACGGCATAAATCATAATAGTCATAATTTTATTATAGCACAAGTCCAAGGATGCTTCTAGCACGAGAGCACTTCTTCAAACAAACAATTATCCTAGTAGAGATAATCTCATATAATAAAAAAGAGCTGGGACAGACAGCCATGATTGTTGTGCAATCATCGTCGTTTGCCCCATTCTCTTTCTCATTGTTGTTCCTCATCCATTCACGTAACCATTTTTTCGAGTCTAATGAATTTATTAGTTATAGATTTTGAAAGCATCATCGTCGTTTTGTCCAACGAATGGCATTGCTTTACGCAATTCAACACCAACTTTTTCGATTTCAAGATCTGCTGCTTCTTTACGATAAGCTTCAAGACGCGGACGTCCATTTTTATAATCTGTTACAAACTCATCTGCAAATTTTCCTGATTGAATATCAGCAAGAACGGCTTTCATGTTTTCTTTCACTTGGTCAGTAATGACACGCGGACCTGAAACATAGTCACCAAATTCTGCTGTATTTGAAATAGATTGACGCATTTTCTTGAAGCCACCTTCGTAGATAAGGTCAACAATTAATTTCATTTCATGGAGTACTTCAAAGTAAGCCAATTCTGGAGCATAACCTGCTTCAGTAAGCACTTCAAAACCTGCTTCAATAAGGGCAGTCAAACCACCGCAAAGAACAGCTTGTTCACCGAATAAATCTTCTTCAGTTTCTTCTTTGAAAGTTGTTTCAAGAAGACCAACACGTGCCGCACCCACACCTTTAGACCATGACATAGCAATATCTTTGGCATTTCCTGTTGGGTCTTGGTAAACTGCATAAAGAGCTGGAACCCCAAATCCTTCAGTATAAGTACGACGTACAAGATGACCAGGACCTTTAGGCGCACACATGAATACATCAACGTTTTCAGGAGCTTTGATATATTCAAAACGAATGTTAAAGCCGTGCGCAAAACCAAGAGCATTTCCAGCTTCAAGGTTAGGTGCGATTTCTGAAGCATAAAGATCAGCTTGAATTTCATCTGGAGCCAGAACCATAACAACATCAGCTAATTTAGTAGCTTCTGCTACTTCATAAGTATCAAACCCATCTTCTTTAGCTTTGTCAAATGATTTACCAGCACGCACACCGATAATGACATCATAGCCTGAATCACGCAAATTTTGTGAATGCGCATGGCCTTGTGAACCATAACCAATAACGGCGATTTTCTTGCCTGCAAGTGCATCAACTTTAACGTCTTTTTCGTATTCCATTGTTACTGCCATAGTAATATATCTCTTTTCTAAATTTTTATTTTAATGCCTTTAGGCATAGTTAACTAAATTGGGGAAGGATTTAAGAGAAATCTCTTGAGAACCCTGTGGCGCCCGTACGGGCAATGTTTCTGATGCCGTAAGGTTTGACGACTCGAAGGAGTGCCTCAATCTTATCAGCATGCCCTGTCACTTGAATGGTAATAGATTTTGGAGCAACGTCAACTACACTGGCTCTAAAAGGCTGTATAACCGCCAAAATCTCAGCGCGCTTGCTTGTTGGAGCCGATAATTTGACCAAAATCACTTCACGTTCAAGATGAGGCAAATCTGTAATATCACGAACTCGGACAACATCAATCAAACGATTAAGCTGCTTGATAATTTGTTCGACTTCCTCCAAAGAATCAACGTCAATGATAATCGTAATCCGAGAAATATTGGGTTCATCAGAACGGCCGACTGAAATGGATTCAATATTGACCTGCCTGCGTGATAGAACACCCGTAAAGCGATTAAGAACACCCGTTGAGTCTTGGAGCTTTGCTGTTAACATTCTACGCATTGAAAGTCACCCCCAACATTTCACTATTTGCTTTACCAGTCGGAACCATCGGATAAACATGCTCACGATTAGAAATGTTGATTTCAATCAGCATCGGTTTGTTATCCGTAATAACTTTCAAATCTTCTTCCAAGGTTGTTGGGTCTGAAAATTGATAATGAGTCAATCCATAGGCTTCAGCCAACAGCTGGAAATTAGGTTCATCATCAAAGGTTGATTCACTGCGATGCTCATCATAAAATGATTCCTGCCATTGACGTACCATACCTAGAGAATGGTTATTAATCAAAACAACCTTGATTGGCACACGATAACCATTTAAAATTGCCAGTTCTTGATTGGTCATCTGGAAACCGCCATCACCGACAAAGAGAATAACATCCTTGTCAGGGTTTGCCAATTTTGCTCCGATAGCCGCTGGAATCCCAAATCCCATTGTTCCCAGACCTCCAGAAGTAATCAGCTGACGTTCATTTTTGTAAGGATAGAATTGAGCTGCCCACATTTGATGCTGACCAACATCGGTTACCACAATAGCATCGCCTCCGGTAATACTTCCAATAGTAGCAATAGCATGCTGAGGCTTAATGACTTTTTCATCAAACTTATAAGAAAATGGAGCCTTAGCTTTATTTGCCAGAACCTCTTCTGTCCATTTTTCATGTTTGGTCCGGACTTCTTCGGTATTCAAGAGAATTTGAAGCGCTGCTTTAGCATCTCCTACAACTGGAATTTGCGTTTTAACAACTTTCCCAATCTCAGCAGGGTCAATATCTACATGAGCCACGGTTGCATGCTTAGCAAATGTTTTGGGATTCCCAGTCAGACGGTCTGCAAAGCGTGAGCCAAAATTAATAATGAAATCTGCGTCAGTCAAGGCCATATTAGACGCATAAGAGCCGTGCATCCCTCCCATTCCCAGCGACAAACGATGTTCAGCCGGAATGACACCCAAGCTCAGCAAAGTTGAGACTACAGGAATATTGTAACGTTCAGCAAAAGCGACTAATTCTTTGGAAGCTCCAGCATAATTGACGCCACCTCCAGCCAAAATTAGAGGCTTTTTAGAGCGCTTGAGCTGTGTCAGAATTTTCCTAACCTGCAATTCATTGGGTTGAATCGTTGGCTGATAGCCACGAACATTGATGTTAGGATCATATATAGAAGAAACCTTCTTTTCTGTCACATCTTTAGGAATATCAATGACAACCGGACCTGGCCGACCAGTGGTTGCAATATGGACAGCTTCTGTTATGACACGCGGAATATCAGCTGTTTCTCGGATTTGGTAATTATACTTGGTAATCGGCATAGTCACCCCTATAATATCCGCCTCTTGGAAGGCATCTTTACCAATACCCGGTGTTGCTACCTGACCGGTAAAGACCAACATAGGAACGCTATCACTCATACCATCTGCAATACCTGTAATTGCATTGGTTGCCCCTGGGCCTGAAGTAACCAAGGCCACACCAATTTGCCCAGTAGACTTAGCAAATCCTTCAGCTTCATGGAGTGCCCCTTGCTCATGACGCGCCAAAATATGCTTGATATCATCATGGGTATAAATGGCATCATAAAGCGGTAAAACGGCTCCTCCTGGATAACCAAAAATAGTTGAAATTCCAAGATTTACCAAAGTATCAAGAATTAAATCCGCACCTGAGCGCGATTGTGCAAGTTCAACTTTCTTCACACAGACCTCCTTTTCAGTCCTATTTGCGAATTGTCAAAAAATTCAAAACCTTGTCTTCTATGATAACACTTTATACCAATTTTGCAAGCCAAAGTACCGGATAAGCTTCCTTTTAAACATCATAATTTTCACAAGAAAATGAAGTTTTCAACACTCACTGAATCTTCCATACTATGGTAACATTTTAAACTTCAAAGTCAAGATAATTTTCAGAAAATTTTGGAATATTCTGGATAATTGTGTGCGTAAAAAAGAGTTAGAGCCAAAAGCAGCTCCAAACTCTTTTTTATTCATATAGATAAGACGTAGTTGTTGGGAGAAATTTGACTGACTAAAATCAGCCGAAAATTGCTGCTCAAGTTGCTTTTACAATTCTACTTTCTTTATTCAACGCTGAAGAGGTAAGGATAAACAGGCTGTTTTCCTTGGAAAATATCAACTTCAATATCTTCATACTTTTCTTCAAGCTTTTCAGCTACCACTTGCGCTTGTTTATCGGAGCCTTCTTCGCCGACATAAATCATAACAATTTCACTGTCTTCATCAATCATTTCGTCAAATGCTTTAAGAAGAGCTTGCTCCATGTCTGGCGTAGAAACAACAATTTTTCCATCAACCATAGCCAGAATATCATCTTTATGGATTTCAAGACCATCAATTGTTGTGTCACGAACCGCAAGTGTCACGCTTCCGCTGACAACATCCGAAAGGCTGGCAGTCATAGCCTCAACATTTTTTTCTAAAGACTGGCTAGGATCAAAGGCAAGAAGACTTGTAAAGCCTTGAGGGATCGTACGTGTTTCGACAACTGCAGCATTTACTTCTACAACTTCTGCGGCTGATTGAGCTGCCATAAAAATATTTTTGTTATTAGGCAAAATAATAATATTTTTTGCATTTACAGCTTCAATAGCTTTAACAATATCTTCTGTCGACGGGTTCATCGTTTGACCGCCAGAGATGATATAATCAACCCCTTGAGAAGTGAAAATCTCTGCCAAACCATCACCAGCAACGACCGCAATCAGAGCAAAATCTTTTTGTTCTGAAGCCGACACCTGAGCTGCTTCCTTTTGAAGCTGAGCATCATGCTGATTACGCATGTTATCAACTTTCACTTTTACCAAAGCACCATATTTGAGACCTTCTTGCATAACAAGGCCTGGATCTTCTGTATGGACATGAACCTTAACAATTTCATCATCATTGACGACAAGCAGAGAATCTCCCAGATTACTCAAATAGTTTTGGAATTCTTCATAGTTAAAATCCTTGACATAGGTAGGTCCTTGTTTTAGAGCCACCATTATTTCAGTACAATAGCCAAAAGTAATTTCCTCTGTAGCCACATGACCTGCAACCGATTTATGATGCTCTGCATTAATCATCTCAGTCATCGTAGCTGGCGTTGCCTGAAAATCTTCAGAAGCAATATACTCACCCGTCAAAGCCGACAAGAATCCTTCATAAATGAAAACAAGACCTTGACCCCCTGAGTCAACAACACCAACTTCTTTTAAAACAGGAAGCATATCCGGTGTTTTAGCTAATGCTGCATTGGCACCATCAAGAGCTGCACGCATAACTGCAACAGCATCTTCGGTCTCTTCTGCCTTCTTCAATGCTGCTGTCGCTGCTCCGCGGGAAACAGTCAGAATAGTCCCTTCAACGGGCTTCATAACAGCCTTATAGGCAACCTCAACCCCAGCTTGAAAAGCCTGCGCCAAATCACGTCCATCAAGCTCTGCTTTGTCTTTGATACTCTGACCAAATCCGCGAAAAAGCTGGGATGTGATAACGCCGGAATTGCCACGCGCTCCCATCAGAAGCCCTTTAGACAGGATTTGGCCAACCTCACCAACAGTTACAGCAGACTGATCAGCCACTGCCTTTGCTCCATTGTCCATAGTCATTCCCATATTAGTTCCTGTGTCACCATCTGGAACCGGGAAGACATTCAGTGAATTCACATATTCGGCTTGTTTACCTAAGCGTGTTGCAGCAGCCTGCACCATTTCTTGAAACAAGCTTGTTGTAATTTTGACCACTAGTTTTCTCCTACAACTTTGATGTTTTGAACATATACATTAACGGTATCAGCTTTTAAGCCAAGCTGATTTTCAAGGTTAAATTTAACACGTTCTTGAATATTCTTGGAAACTTCACTAATCTTTACGCCATAGCTCATGACCGTGTAAACATCAATTGAAATCCCTTTTTCGGTTGACTTGACAACTACACCTTTTCCATAATTTTCTTTTCTAAGAAGAGCCTGAAAATTATCTCGAATAGCACTCTTGCTTGCCATACCGACAACCCCAAAAATCTCAGTGGCCGAACCGCCAACAACAGTTGCTATAACATCGTCGGCTAATTCAATTTGGCCATCATGTGCATTAATTTTTACAGTCATACTGACTACCTCTCAAATTTTTCTCAGTTTATTCTATCATAATAGCTGACGCTTGTAAAAAGATACAGAAGAAACGGCTCATTTTACGGCTGTTTCCAAAGATAGAATCGATATTTGCTATATAAAAACAGAAATCGGAAGGCATTATCAGCTACCGTTGCTAACCAAACCCCTCTCAATCCCATATTAAGACTGATTCCAAGGAAATAGCCTAGAAAGATCCGAATAACCCACATCCCAAAGGCTGTTGCATAAAAGGGTACCTTTGCATTGCCCAGTCCCTGCCAAGCTGCTGTATAGACTAATGTCCCTGACGTAATAAGACTGCCAGCAAAAGAATAAAATAAAACCACCAAGCTGGCTTCAACAGCTCCGCTATTTTCCGTAAAGAGACCTGTTAAACTGCTTCCGAAGAAAAAAATACAGCTAGACACTAAGACCATTAGCAAAGAGGAAAGCCAATAAGACTCACGAACAATAGCTCTGACTTCTTCTTTTTTACCCGCTCCCATGCTATGCGCTGCCAAGATTATAGTTGCCGTTGCCACACCCATACCAGGCATATAATTAAACTGTGTCAGGGTTTCACCGATAGCATTTCCGGCAACGGCTTCTGTTCCAAATCTTACAATAATGGCTATAATTACCACATCACCAGCACGCATCATCAAACGCTCTCCGGCTGCTGGCAAAGATAAGCCAAGCAATTCCTTGTTAAACGGCTTGGTAAACTGAATATGTTTGCTGTCCAGTCTCATAGCAATCCAAAGAATAACGGTTCCAATCAGGCGAGAAATAACGGTGGCAGCAGCAACACCGGCAACGCCCCAATTTAAAACAAACACTGCTGCTGCAGATAAACTAGCATTGAGAACATTACTAAATATACTGACATGCATAGGCATACGCGGCTTGCCCTGAGCACGCAAAATACTCCCAAAGGCCGTCATTAAGCCAAGAAAAATAATTCCACCACCAACTAAAGCTAAGTAAAGAGTCCCAGCCTGAACTACGTCAGCATCTGCACCTAAAAGGCGAAGAATAGCAGAACCTCCCAAAATAGATAATATCCCTAAGACCAGACTTAAAATAATTGTTGTCAGGATAGAATCCCAAATACAACGGTTGGTTTGTTCGTCATTTTTCTGCCCCATGTTTTTAGCAATCAAGCTAGCGCTAGAAGCTCCAAGAGCAATAAAAACAGCCTGATAAACAGTCACAATATTATTTGCCACTGATACTCCTGACATAGCAACAATCCCAACTTGAGCAACCAAATAGGAATCAACTACCCCCATTAACATCTGAAGGAGATTCTCCACCATGGCAGGCAGGGCAAGGTTTAAAATTCGCTTTGTATTTTTCATCATTTTCAAAAAAGAAAAGAGCTCAGAGGCTCTTTTTTACTTATCTAAGCCGAGATACGTTTCCACAGCTTTTTGCATCTCACTGCTTGCCGCGACCGTCTTATGGCGTATTTTAGCCTTTTCCAGACCATTAACGGCTTCTGGAATCGCAACACCAGAAATCGCATTTAGTTCACGAACAGCAGCGAAGTCATCTACCGCATCTTTACCAGTGACCGCCTGAACCGCAACTCGAGGGAATTTATAAGGACTGGCTGTCGAAGCAATAACCGTTGGAGTCGCATCTCCCGTTCGATTCACATAAGCTTTGTATACTGCTGAGGCTACTGCTGTATGGGGGTCTTCCACGTAGCTAGCTTCATCATAAACACGTTTGATTTCTTGAGCTGTTTCTTCTTCCGTTGCAAAACCTGCCTCAAAAAGGTTTAAAATGTCTTGGTTAACACTAGGCAATACATATTCACCTTTTTTAGCAAGAGCTTCCATCAATTCCTTAGTTTTGGCAGCATTATTATCAAGTAAATGGAAAACCAAACGTTCTAAATTAGATGAAACTAAAATATCCATTGAAGGGCTGGTGGTTACCTTGAAATCACGTTTCTTGTCATAAGTCCCTGTTGCAAAGAAATCTGTCAAAACGTTATTTTCGTTAGAAGCACAGATAAACTTAGCAATTGGCACACCAATCTCGCGTGCATAGTAAGCCGCTAAGATATTACCGAAATTGCCAGTTGGTACAGTGACATTAATCTTGTCACCATTTTGAATATCTCCAGATTTCACCAGCTGTGCATAGGCATAAACGTAATACACCACCTGAGGTACCAGACGGCCGACGTTCATAGAGTTCGCAGATGAAAATTGCGTTTTATGCGCTAGTAATTTAGCGCGTAAGTCCTTATCGTTAAACATACGCTTAACATCTGTCTGAGCATCATCAAAGTTTCCATCAATAGCAACAACATGGGTATTATTCCCAGTCTGAGTTGTCATTTGCAGTTCCTGAATCTTGCTGACCCCGCCTTTAGGATAAAAAACAATAATTTCCGTTCCCGGAACATCAGCAAAACCTGCCATAGCTGCCTTCCCAGTATCTCCAGAGGTTGCTGTCAAAATAACAATTTTATTGTCAACACCTTGTTTTTTGGCAGATGTTGTCAAAAGATAAGGCAGAATAGACAATGCCATGTCTTTAAACGCTATGGTTGAACCATGAAAAAGCTCAAGATTGTATTGGCTGCCAAGTTTAACCAGTGGAGCAATATCGGTTGTATCAAATTTTTCGTCATAAGCATTATTGATACAATAATCAAGTTCTTCTTCAGTAAAATCGTCTAAAAAAGCAGATAAAACAAGCTTGGCTATTTCTTGGTAAGAAGCATCTTTTAATTGGTCAAAATTCAAGGCTACTTCAGGAACCGTTAAAGGCGTAAAAAGTCCGCCATCTGCTGCCAGCCCTTGTAAAATCGCTTGACTGGCTGTGACTTTATTGTTTTCATCACGTGTTGATTGGTATACAAGTGTCATACTAAATCCTCTTTATTGATAGTTTACCTTTTATTCTAGCATAATTGTCAGAAAGTTTCTACACAGCTCCGGCTTTTCCAAAAGAAAAAGGAAGGAAAGAACTCAACAAATAACAAAAGAGTTCGCCTCTTCCCCCGCACGGTTCAAAAGGTTCTTCGAATCTTTTGAGTTAGCAGATAAAGTCAAGTGATTTTGATCTCAAATTAGGTCAGGTCAAGAGTGCAAAACGTAAATGAAACTGCAATTCAACAGCGGTTGATGGCACTGAAGTGCCTAACGGACTGTACAGAGGAAACTCTAGGTTAGTAAAGCTACTTGGTTACCTCAAATCGTTCACTGGACGTTTTGAGTCCTACCCACTGCCTTATGATGTTAAAACGAACCCTAATTGAAGAGGTTGGACTTTTTGCCCAACCCCCTAAATTTTTAATACGTTTCTTTTGAATCTTTGTTAGTTGTAAAACTCAAAACACTGGAAAGACTGCCACCTGATAAATTCAGCTTGCCGTCTTTTTTTGTAAAGTTCAGAACCTGACCTTCAGACAAATCAAAGCCATCTAAACTTGCACCATTATCAACATCTGTAACGGTAATGGTATGCTTCATGCGGTCAACCTTACCCTTAAACAAAGTCATAGACGTAGTCCCTGTTTTTGAGTTGTAATCCTGATGGGTATCTTCTGCAACTTGCTGCAAAACATCATCTAAATCATCTTCGAGGGTATCCTTATCATAAACTTCATCAATAGAACGACCATAATAAGCTTTAAATTCATCTTCTAAACCAGAGTAAGTATCCTTTATATAATCAATGTAGTCTTCAAGATAAGTATCTTTGTCAAAAGTATAAGTCGCTGTGACTTTTACGGTGTCATTTGTAACTTTCATACTGACCGAAGACTTATCAATATAGTCACCAATATCACCATCACTATCATCTAGGAACTCTCCCAAATCTTTAATATCATCATTGGAAGTAATGCTGGCAGTATAATCCTTGGTTAAGGATGGACTATACCATGTGCCATCAATATTACCAGTAAAGTAGCGAATACCAAAATAGCCTCCTACACTTACAATGATAAGAGCAATCGCCGCAACGATACTCCAAAGAACTATTTTGCCTTTCTTAGTTCCTAAACGCTGACGCATAGTAGGCTTGACCGTTCCTGCAAAGGTTTGATTAGGAGTTTCAGATACAAAAACAGGCTGCACCACTGGTTGTGTATAACCTTGCACTGGAGCTTGCTGAACAGGAGTGAGTGATTGGGTAACTCCTCCTTGCTGAAATTGATCATACGATGTTGATGACGTTTGTGAAAAAACAGCTTGGTTGACATCTGAAGCAAATGGTTGTTCATGCTCTACAAATTGGCCAGATGATGGAGCCCCTTGACCAAAATTTGCAGAAGTTATATTCTGATATTCTGACTGTCCGAAATCTCCTTGCAGTGGTGTTTGATTGTCCTCTGCAGTTGGTGTAATTAGACCATCTGGCTGTTCTGCGAAATCAGATGATACAAATTCCCCCGCTTGCCGGGCAGCTGCCATTTCCTGTACACTTGGTTTACGGCCGTTTACAGTTTCAAAATATTCAATCCATTCTTCTCTTGTCATTGTTTTTTCCTCTTTTTATTTTTTTGTAAAGACAATATCTTTAAAATTATCATAGGTTTCTAAAGTGAAGTGCGAGCCCGATGCTTTGTAGTAAACAATGTCTCCTTTAGCAAGATTAGCATCATCTTTATTACTTGTGTCAACTTTAGTAACTGTAATCGTCTGATCTATACGATTTACCTTGCCTTCAAAGGCTACATAGGTTACCTTCCCTGTTTCAGTGTCGTAACTATAAGAATCTGGAAGTTCCTTTATAAGGCTTTCATCAACAGTCTTATAAAACTCTTCTTTCGTCAAAATTATATCAGAGAGTTTATCCTCTGAGGCCGTTTCTTGATAATCACTGAGTGTTTTATTGACGTTGGTATTATAAGTCTTATAAAGGGCTTCACGATTGTAAACAAAGCTGATGACAAGTTTGACTTTGTTCTCCTTAACCGTCATTGTTGACTCAAAATCCGTATAGAGAGATTCATTATCTGCCAAATAATTGGTATAGTTGCCATCAGAAGATTTTTCCTCTGCATAGGACTCCAGCTTTTTTCTAAGCTGTTTGCTTTCCCAACTCCCTTCAATATTACCAGATAGGTACCGATACCCATAATAACCACCGATACTTACTGCAACTATAAAAATAGCTGCTGCAATGCCAAGGACAACCCACAAAGCCTTGTTTCTCCTCGGCTTAAGTTTTTCATTAAAGATAAGAGCTTCCTCAGTAGCATCACCACTAGCTTGAGTGGAATCTGTTACATCCTTGGTCGTGTTATTAGGCAAGAAATACTCTCCAGTTGCCAGAGCATTTGAAACTTCCTGAACACTAGGTTTGCGTCCATTAACTTTTTCAAAATGGTTAACCCACTCTTCTTGATTCATAAGAATCCCCTTTTTGTTAATAACAGTTCCATTATAGCAGTTCTTATAATCTTTTTCCATTAGTTTCCTTAAATTTAACATTTAAACAATTTAAAGCAGACCTTTAAAAACTTTTGGCAATGGCTTTCTCCAAAATTTTTTTGTTTTTTATAAAATGTTAAAACCATTCCGCAGACGAATACTTTAAACAAAAAATAATAATTTTTTCTAAACACTAAAAAACAGGTTGGATAACCTGTTTTTATGTACTACATTTATTTAGAATCTGAATCTGTAACATCTTGGACTTCGCGCTGAACCTCTTTACCTTCATTAAGCAAAGCCTGAACAATCTTTTCATCACGCAGTTTGACAGAATCATTGATGGTTTCTGCAGATTTAATGACAGCAGATTCTAATTGAGCACGCTGCTTACGGCCATTGTCAATGGCAGCTATGATACCATTGTTTTGTTCGACCAGACTTTGAGCTAAAGCTGTTACTGATTCTATTGAGACAGTTGGATTTTGAGCTGAGCGTTCCAAAGCCGGAATAGCCTCCTTGCTTGTCTCTGCTAACATTTGCAGTGCAGCATTATTGGCATTAACAATAGCATCCGCTGTAGCTCCTGATTTAACTGACTGCTGCAACATGCCTAGCTGTGCAATTGACAATTTCATCGTTGGGATAGTATTCCGACGGAGCATACCTAGTTTTTGGCGCATGTCTGATGATACTTTAACCAAATTACGCATCTGAGGAGTCGTTGCCCAGGCAACATAAAGGCGGCTGACATATTCTGTATGCTGCTGCTCAAGCGTATTAATAACCTCAGTAATACGCCCCAGTTCATCTGATTTGACCTGATAGTCTGGGCTTGAGCTATTAAGCTCTGCAATCTCTTTTTGAAGATTGACAGCACGTTTAGCAGATTCTTCCTGAGTGGATTCAATAAAGGCAATGACACCAACTAAATTCTCAATAGAAGCCGTGTTATCTTCGATAAGTTTTTCCGCCGATACAATATTTCTGGCAAGGGTATCTTCCTGTTTTACCACCGTTACTGCCATAGAATCCAGTTTGTCTTCTACATTTTTAGAATCAAAGTAGAACTCTTGAAGGTTAGCTTTAGTCTGTTTAAAAAGTTTAGATAAGAAACCCTGTTTTTTCTCAAGCTCTGCAGGGCTGGCATCTTTATACTTAGCAACAAAACCATTAAGCTCACGATTGGCAGTGAGAAGCAGCTGATCAACTTCTGGAATTTCCAGTTTTTTCTGTTCAGATAAAATGTGGTTAACTGTTGTATTGACTTTCTCAACAGCTGACGTCCCAAAATCAAGCAGGGCATTTTGATCGGTAACAAAAGTGTCTACAATAGCCGGTGTCTTCTCCTTAATCGCTGACTGCTGCTCGGGTGTCAATTTCTCCAAAAAAGCCATTTGACCCGTTTCATTTGTATTGCTTTCAATAATTTCGGTTGTTTTATCGGTTTTTGAGATAGCATTGTTAGCAATCTGATCAATATCAAAATTAAATGAATCTGCCATGACAACTCCTTTTTTTTAATTCCTGACTGGCGATTACTGACTTGTGAAAAGCCTATAGATTACAGTTTGGATTTTTCCTGCATCATACGCAGGCTGATTTCAAAATCACTAAGCTGATTTTCATTGAGCTTTCTAAGCGTCTCATCAAGATCTTTATCAAACTGTTCTATGGCCTTCTTAGCTTGGGACAGACGTTCTTCTGCATTATAGTAGTCCTTTGGAGATTTTTTGATTTGCAGGTAACCCACTAAAATATCCTTAAAGCGATTCATATTAATCTCATGAAGTGCCTCAAGCTCTGCTTGATTATCCGCTTTTTCCAGCTTCCCCAAAATTTCCATATGGTCACGCTGAATATTCTGATAAGATTGTGCAATTTCCGGAGCACGTTTGAGAATTTCCTTCTCCTCATCCGACGCTGGCGACCCTACCGTAATATCTAACTTTGTCAGCTGAGCCTCAATATCAGCAGTCACTTCATTAGCCTTTTTGGTTACGCGCTTATAGATTTGTAAATCCATATTGGACTTCAAGGCATCCGCCTCATATCTGATATCTTTTAATTTTGGCAATAGCTGGCGCCCTAAAATAGCGTAATTCGTATAATCCTTTTCATCCAAGTAATTATCCATCAGCTTAACCTGACGGTCTGCCTGTTGGATTGAATCTTTTAAATCCTGCAGGCGCTGACTAATATTTTTTCTTTGCAAACCTGTTTTACGAGTAGCCAAATAATAAATACCATAGCCCACTCCTACAATCAAAAGAATGGGTAAAAGATACTGAATGACAACAGCTGCAAAAATAACCAAGAGAACCAACCCTGCTATTACACCTCCACAGCCAAGAGCTAAGCCTGAACCAAGCCCAAATCCCGCTCCAGACCGAGAAGAATATGGCGGACGATAACCATTAAATGGTGGTCTAGGTGGCATAAGACTTCCTTTCCGAAATGATAGTTAACATTATTTTACCTTAAATCAGCCAGTAAATAAAGCATTACTTGCCTAATTTAAAGAGCATGCATGTTTTTACTGCAAACTAAGAAAATTTAAAAGAGATCCATTCACTCAAAATAAGTGTCCGAATCTCTTAACGCAATGCCATGAATTGTCCCCAGCCTTTTTTAACGCACCCGCCTACAAAGGACAGAAACACTAAACATCTAAATTTCTGGGAAAAGCTTTGCTAAAATTTTTGGCGTGATAGCTTGTCCCGGCCCTTCATGGCAATAAGTGTGCATATACATTGAAGGATTGAAATTCAGCTCAATACAGGTGCAATTAGGATGTTCCTTGCTGGAAAGTTTGGTCCAGTCAGGGATAATCAAATCCACCCCACAAGCCCATGCTCCCATGGACTTTGCCATAGCTGCAGCCAGTTCTTTATAGGAATTATTCATCTCATCCGTTACATCAATAGAATCACCGCCAGTTGAAATATTGGAATTGCCTCGCAAATCAACTTTAACACCGGCAGACAAAATATCGTCTGGTTTATATCCCTGCTGACTAAGCATCAGAAGCTCAATATCTCCCAATTCAATGATTTCCAAAGGCGAACGATGATCTCGTCCCCGCAGCGGGTTTTGATTTTTTAAATCTACTAACTCACGAATCGTATGCTTCCCATCACCCACAACATTGGCAGCCACGCGCAGAAGCACCGCTTCACATTTGCCGTCCAAAATAAAGAAGCGATACTCGGTTCCAGCTACAAATTCTTCAACCAAAAGACTGCTATCTTCTGCAAAAGCAATGTCCAATGCCCTGCTATAGTCCTCTTGACTGCTTCCTTCTTGGAAAATAGATATCCCCAATCCAAAATTAGTCGACTTGGGCTTAACGACAATGGGCTGCTTCTCAATTTGCCCATAATAAGCCAGTGCTTCTTCCTTATTATCAAATTCTGCTCCAGACGGTGCCGGAAACCCATAAGCACGTAGAATTTTTTTGGTGACAACTTTGTTGGCCATAGCCAAAGGAATAACATAATTATCCTTAGAAGTCATGTTAGCGTTTTTTACATATTCAATATGATTGCCATGCCACAATTTCAGAAATTGATCAGATTCGTCCAAAACCTCAAAGTTGACCCCTTTTTGAATAACATCAAACAACAGCATTTGAGTGGATAGCTCCATGGTCTCATAACCTTTAAGAGCATACGGCGCCTGCCAAGCATAGTCTTCATAGCTCTGCCCTTTCTTGCGCCCAAAAGCTTCCAAGGAACCATCTTGAATAGCATGATATAATCTGCCGCCGATTGTTTTTTCAGGATCAGCAACAGCATCCTTCACTTTCTGAATGAGTCCTTTTTGATAATGACTAAACTGAAAATGCTGGCTTAAAGCATCAAAAGCTGACAGTATATCCATGATGGGAGCATCTTCAGGTAACTTATCCAGAGGATGACTAAGGGCTACTCTTTCATTAATAGCATCGCCTAACGCAATAGCCTTATCTGCATCTGCTGCCGAATCTAGCCAAAGCATAGCCAAAGCAAAGAGATGGATAATATCTAACGTTTCTTGAGCAATCCCTCGGTGGTCAAAAGGATCTAAATCAAAACAGCGAAACTCTAAGTAAGTCACACCCTTTTCTAAATAGTCTCGATTGTATTTACTGCCACGCAAGCGAACAGCTGAGTAAAATTCTTTCTCTGCGATTAACTGACCCTTATTGACATAGCCCTCAATATCCGCTACATACCTTTCCAAAGTCTGGTAAGAGACACGAATATCATCATGGTTAACATAACCATACTGACTGTTTCTAATAGATCTTACAGGGGCTGCATCAGCTAAAGGTTTATCCAAAAAGCCCTGCTCTGCTATCGGCGAAGCTCCAAATAAATAGGTCAAAAAGAAACGGTAACGCAGGAAATTTTGTGCGAGTTTTAGATACAAGTCATTTTTAAACGTAATCCAATCAGTGTATCCGCTAAGCTCAAAAAGCTTGGTGACTAAATCCTTGCCCAATTCCATATTATAGTGAATACCACTCATAGACTGAAGTTTTTTACCATAAGCCTTGGCCAAATGCTCTCGGTAATGATACTCAAAGCGGCTCTCCAACTGTGCAATCGTAATTTCATCCTCAGTTATTTGAGGCGGCATGGATAAAGGCCAGAGGTATTGATCCGCTTCTAGACTTCGGCCTGCAACATCCGTAATAGCCCCCAAGAAACGCAGTGCTTCTTTGGTTGATTTGGCAACAGGGGTGATCAACTCTATCTGAGGCTCGCTATAATCGGTCTGAATATAGGGATGAAAATTACGGGAACCTAAAACACTAGGGTGGGGCTTTTGGCTAACACGATGAGTGTTACGTGTTATCCGCAAACTTTCTCTCTCCAGTCCAAATGTCGCTTGAAAAAGCGGCAGAGAGGCTGATGCAGACTGTAATAATTGATTAAGGGGCATATCTTCCTCCTAACACGATAAAGAGCTGGCATTGCTGTATTTGAACCAACTTCCCTTGATACTCACTCAAAAAAGTAAACCTTTACATATTTTATAATATCATTCTAACCCAAACCATTTTCACAAGCAACTTTTCGCTATGTCTATTGTCTCCAATTTAGCAATTCCTATTAAATGATAGCTTTTCTTTATCGCAGAAAATAGCAGAGCTGGAGATGGGCAGTATCATTTTCGCCTCTCCAATTATTTCTGCAATTAATCTTTCTTATTTGAAACATCAAAAACAAAAAACACCAGTACTTAAAACTGATGTTTGCCATTACTGTAAAAGTGTTTGATAATGCTCGGCCTCTGTTTTATTTGCCCAGACAAAATGACCCGATTTGATTTCAACCATCTGTGGCTGGTCTTTAGAATAGTCATGCTGATTGACATCATAAACGATAAGTTTCTTTTTTCTTTCCAAAATCGGATCAGGAATCGGAACCGCTGAAAAAAGCGATTTTGTATATGGGTGAATCGGATTGCAAAAAAGCTCCTCTGTCTCCGCTACTTCTACAATAATCCCTTTATGAATAACAGCAATGCGATCTGAAATAAAACGCACTACTGACAAATCATGAGCAATGAAAAGATAAGTCAGCCCAAGTTCCCGCTGAAATCGCCTCAAAAGATTGAGCACCTGAGCACGGACAGATACATCAAGCGCTGAGATAGGCTCATCAGCGATAACAAAATCAGGTTGCATAATAAGCGCCCGCGCAATTCCAATCCGCTGACGCTGTCCTCCAGAAAACTCATGAGGGTAGCGTGTCAGGTGTTCCGGAAGCAAACCAACCGCTTCAAGCATCTGCCTAACCTTAGCCTTACGATCTTCCTCATCTTCAAAAAGCTTAAAATTATAGAGCCCTTCAGAAATGATATAGTCAACTGTAGCACGATCATTCAAACTGGCTGCAGGATCCTGAAAAATCATTTGAATTTTACGAATCAATTCGCGTTTTTTCTCTTTAGAGAGCTTGTCATTAATTCTTTTGCCTTCAAATAAAATCTCACCATTTGACGTTTCATTCAAACCGATGATCGCACGCCCAATCGTCGTTTTCCCAGAACCAGATTCACCAACAAGTGAAAATGTTTCTCCTTTATTGATGAAAAAATTAGCATTTTTGACTGCAACAAACTTCTTTTTGCCTTCGCCAAAGGAAATCTCAAGATCTTTTACTTCAATGAGTTTCTCAGCCATTTCCTTCCTCCCTAAAAGTCATTTTCTGTTTTATCTTTTCATGAAGATTGCTAATCAAGCTAGGTTTATCAACCTTAGGAGCCTCAGGGTGCAATAACCATGTTTTTGCCCAGTGCGTTTTGGTTACCTCAAAAATTGGGGCCTGTTCTTCAAAGTCAATTTGCATCGCATACTGCGAACGAAGGGCAAAAGCATCCCCCTTAATAGGAGTATACAGTGACGGCGGTGCGCCAGGAATTGAAAAAAGCTCTTCGCTGTCATTAGCTAACTGAGGCAAACTTGATAAGAGACTCCAAGTATAGGGATGGCGAGGATCGTAGAAGATTTCTTCTACCTTGCCAAATTCAATAATCTCGCCAGCATACATAACAGCTACACGATTCGCAATACTAGCCACCACACCAAGATCATGCGTGATAAAGATAATGCTAAATCGATACTCCTGCTGCAAACTCCTCAGTAAATCTAAAATCTGCGCCTGAATGGTCACATCCAAGGCTGTCGTCGGTTCATCACAAATAAGAATATCCGGACGGCAAGCCAAAGCAATGGCAATAACAATACGCTGCCGCATTCCGCCAGAATATTGAAAAGGGTACTCACTGTAACGCGCCTCCGCATCAGGGATACCTACCTTATCCATATAATCAATCGCCAGCAATTTGGCCTGTTCTTTTGATTTTCCTTGGTGTTTAATAATAACCTCGCTAATCTGACTGCCAATAGATTTTATAGGATCAAGACTAGTCATGGGATCCTGAAAAATAGTTGCAATCTTAGACCCACGAATACCTTCCCAGTCTTTATGTGTTTTCAGATGGGTCAGATCTTGACCACGGTAAATAATCTGTCCAGAAGCAATACGGCCATTGTCTTCCAGCATGCCAGTGAAAGTCTTCGTCAAGACCGATTTCCCGGAGCCCGACTCACCTACCAAGGCCAGTACTTCTCCCTCAATCAAATCTAAAGTGACACCTCTGATAGCAGTCAATACACGATCGCGAACATCAAATTCAACAACCACATCGCGAGCCGTCAATATTACATTTTTGTCTGTCATAAAAACTCCTATCTATGAGAACGAGGATCACTAGCGTCGGCAAGGTTCTGTCCAACAATAAAAAGAGACAGAGAAACGAGGATCAGCACCGTTAACGGAATCCAAAAAAGGTAGGCATTCGTTGTTAAATTAGATGAGTATTTCGAAATTAAGCGTCCAAGACTAGGTTCAGTCAGCGGAAGACCTAAGCCAAAATAAGATAGAAAAGCCTCATAAGAAATAAAAGCCGGAAGCATTTGGCTAGTCGAGGTAACAATAACCGAAATCAGCTGAGGCAGAATATTTTTCACCATCATTTTAAACATAGGTGTTCCCAAAGTACGGCTAGCAAGATTATATTCCAAATCCCTATAGCGCAAAATTTGTACACGAATGAAATAAGCTGTACTCAGCCAGCCGGTAATACACATGGCAAAAATGAGATTCCAAAAACCTGCGCCCATAGCATAAGTCAAAACGATAATAATCAGCAGAGTCGGAACATTGGCAATGATATTGTAGACTTCAAGCATCAGACGATCTAGCGACTTTGACACTCCCCAAAGTCCTCCAACGATAACGCCGACAATCAGGTTAATCAAAGTTGCAATAACAGCAATCAAAATCGAATTTCTAGCTCCATACCAGACGCCGTCAAAAAGAGACTGTCCATTTTTATCGGTGCCGAACCAATATTCAGCACTTGGCTTTAAATTACGCATGGCAAAATTATTAATATTGTCCACAGAAGCAAAGTCATAGCTAGAAAACATCGGATAGATAAAACTCATCAAAACAATTACTATAAGGAGAAACAACCAAAAGTAAGTTGATTTCTTTTTAAAAAATTGGCGGCCAACCGAACGCCAATAGGAATACGATGGGGCATCAATAGTTTCAGAGACTGTTTTATCTACCGTAACAAATTGAAATTTAGATTTGTCAACAACAGCCATCACTTACCTCCTTTCCCAGACAATTTAATACGAGGATCCACGATAGTCATCAAAATGTCTCCCAAGAGCATCGAAATAATAGAAACAACCGTGAAAATAAAGACAATCCCAACTATCATAGCGCTATTGGCAGCTTTGACAGAGTCAATTAAAATTTTTCCCATGCCAGGAAAAGCAAAGATAGACTCTGTCAGAGTTGCACCGCCAATAACACCAATAATAGCACCTGGAATACCCGATACTATTGGAACCATAGCATTCTTAAAGACATGCTTGCGTGCCACCTCAGCTTCTGACAGCCCCTTAGCTCGTGCAAAACGCACATAGTCACTGGATTCCTGATCAATCAGGTAACGACGCATCCAAATAGCAACTCCTGGAATTGACATAACCCCTAATGATAAAGCTGGAAGAGTATAAGAACGCCAGTCCTGAGCTCCATATTGGGTAAAAAGAATTGGAAAACCTAAGAAACTAGAACCTATGTAGCGTAAAATATAAACCAAAGCAATACTTGGAAGCGCCATAAGGAAGGTCAGCATAACTGTTGAGACATTATCAAATAATTTATTTTTATAGCGTGCCATAAACATGGCCAAAGGAAGCCCGACGGCATAAGCAATAACTACACCAATTAAGCCTGCAATAGCAGAGCTTGTAATCATGGAAGGATCTTTATGTATCGTTTCAGTTTTCGTATAAGGATCACTACCATAAAGAGATTTAACTTGAGCGTTAGCAGTACTAGGAGATTGGTAAGTCCGCGAATCAATATCTACTGAACTCATCTTAGTCAAACCGGACGGGAAAGTTACCTGCAGCATCTTGGTCAAACCCTGTCTATCTGAAATAACATCTAAAACCTTGTTATTAGCATAAGTTGGGTAGGAAACACCTAGATCAAATGTCACGATATTTTGGTGAATGTAAGGAAAAGAAGCATTAAAGTAAATTAAATATTTATGTTCAGTTCCAGATCCAACTAAAGACCACCCTACTGATTTATCATTCACAATTTTAAGGTAACGTTTTAAGTTTGGATTGGACTTATCCTGTACCTTCCAAGGATGATCAATGTCAATAAGATGAACATAAAAATTCCAAACTCTCTCATAAACAGGTATATCTCTGATAGCATAATAGCCACCCTCTTCAAACTCGCCTAATCGCCAATTTCCAGACAAACCATCAAGATAAGTCTGCAGCTTGCTTTTATTTGATGCTGAAGTAGCAGAGGTAATACTACTGTCTTTCTTTTGAGCTTTAGCCAGCAAATCTTTACTATCCCAATAATCAATGTAACCCATTTTATTCAAGATAGTACTTTCATAATCAACTTTTTTATCCGGAGTAGAAGTGTTTTTGCTGTAAGCGGCATCTTGCTGGAAAATATAGGTCTTTGGGATCATCGTAAAAACAATAACATAGACCAAAGTTGTTACCATAAAAATGGAAATTAATGACCTTAAAATGCGTCCAAGAATATATCTTTTCATACTAGTTCCTTTAACAAAAAAGAACCTTCCTTTATTTTTAGCGATTTAGCTCTTTTTAAACAACGAAGTGCAGACTGCTGAAATCCTTGAAAAGAAATTCAGACCACAGAATGAGAGAAACAACCTTATTCTTATTCCAGTACAGCAAACTAAGTTGAACCTGACGACAAAGAAGGGAAACCCTTCTTGTCACAGTAATAAAGAATAAACTAATCTATGCTATCAGAAAGTTCTTTTTTTAATTTTTAATCAGCAATGTGATCAGCCAAATCCTTTTGGTAATCAGCATTTGATTTTTCTTTTTCTTTCAACCAAGTTTCACGAGCTTTTTTGTATTCCTTGGTAGTAACTAAGTCTTCTTGAATCTGACGGTATTTATAAGTGTAAGCCCCGCCTTTCGTACCAACCCAGCTGTAAGCAGCAGTATATGGTTTTAGGTAAGTAACCACATCACTTCCTCCGTCTGAAAGAGTTGGAATAAATAATGCTGAGTCAGTTAGCCAAGCCTGAGCTTTTGCAAAAGCCTGTTCTCGAGCCGTAGTATCATCCTTAATATCATTGGCTGTTTTAACCAATGATGAATAAGTATCAAGACCAACCGTCGAAATAGCAGAAGATGTGCTTCCAGCCTCAAGACCTAAATATTTAGTAGCGTATGCCTGACTGTCAGAAACATCAAAGATTTGAAGATAAGAGTAGGGATCTTCATAGTCTGGCTTCCAAGCAAAGTTAAAGCTCAAATCAAAATCTGCCTGGCTGCCATTTTCAAAGTAATAATCCGAATTATAGAAGTCGTCAAAAGACATCTCATGGAGATCAATAACAACATTTTCTTTTCCAAGCGATGCCTCAACAGATTGTTTGAAAGACTTAGCCTGTGCTAATATCTCCTCACTTGTTGAATTGACATTGACATCCAAATGAATTGGGAAAGTTACTCCTTGTGTTTCTAAGCTTTTTTTAGCCTTATTAAATTCCGTAACTGCTCTATCCGTATTGTAAAGACTGTCTTGACCATCATCCAGAGAAACATCAGTCCACTCATCGCCGTATGAGGATAAATTAGACTCAACTACAGAACCAAAATCCTCCCCATCAACTGTTACAAATGTCGGAGGTACAAGAGCACTGCGAAGAATATTGGCTGCTCCTTTTTTACCATTGAACTGAGCTGCATAAGACATACGGTCAAAGGCAAAGGAAATCGCTTGACGGAAGTCTTTATTTTGAATTGCTGCCTTGGTAGATGTCTTCTGAGCATCTGTAGTTTTTGCGCTGGTAGTATAAGCAGTGCGGTCAATATTAAAAACTGCTCCGTTGGTTACTGAACCTTGAGGATTAGAATAAATGTTGTCTTTATACTTTTTAACAGCGTCATCGTAGTGAGAGGCTGTTGGAAGCAAAGCAACTCCCGTATATTGTCCATTTTCAAAACCGTTATAGACAGCATTTGAATCTGAACCATCATTATAGGTAAAATTAACATTTTGGATGTGAACATTATCTGCATCCCAATAGTGTTCATTTTTAGTCAACGTAATGGATGATTTAGATGTTAAACTTGAAATAATATAAGGACCATTGTAAAGAAGGGACGAAGGATCTGTTGCATTTCCAAATTTATCACCCTGTTCAGTCAAGAAGTCTTCATTTACAGGGAAAAGAATGGAGTAAGTTGTCTTAGAGTTCCAGTAATTTTCTGCTCCTGTCAGAGTGTATTGGACAGTATGATCGTCAATCGCTTTTACCCCAACCTTGGAGAAATCGCCGCCATTGGTAATATAATCATCTAGACCTGCAATAGAATACTGAACAAGATAAAGAGCTGAGGCCTTAGAATCTGCTGCATGCTTAAGCCCCGTTACAAAATCCTTAGCAGTCACAGGAGCATATTGCTCACCATCAACCGTATACCAATAAGCATCATCTCGAAGTTTATAAGTATAAGTTAACCCGTCAGATGATACCGTCCAATCTTTTGCCAGTGAACCAATTAAATTACCATACTGATCATTTTCTAGCAGACCATCAATAGCGTTCGAGGTTATCTGGTTTGTTTCCCCTGTACCGTCTTCAATATAATCTAAACTTTTTGGATCTACTGAATAGGTGGTATTATAAGTGGAAGTATCAGTCGTTGCATTGTTGCTGCAAGCCACAAGCAAAAATACTGAAAGCATTGCAACCGAAATTATTGTCAAACTTTTTATTAATTTTTTCATAAGCCTCTCTAGTCCTAAATATTATTTTTATTAAAATCAGAAGATTCAAAATATTTCTTCCCGTATAATTATAAGAATATCTTAATTATATCTTAAAAAGCGCTTCTTGTAAATAATAATCAGACAATTTCCCTTACTTTTCATAAGTATAGAAAGTTCTAAAATGAAGTTAGCCACTTAAGGATATTAAAAAACATCTCAGAGAGATATAATTGTAATCACCACAACAACAATTAGGAGGACTCTGAGATGCAAGATTATTATACACCAAAAGGAA
>NZ_JBRUHR010000023.1:0-35522 GCF_053206925.1 Streptococcus dentiloxodontae
ATGCTCTTAACCTACCTTATTCTAACGCTAAATTGGAAGCAACCAACAAGCTTATCAAGGACATCAAACGCCAAGCTTTTGGCTTTCGAAACTTCAAAAACTTTAAAACTAAAATTCTTATCGCTTTAAACATGCAAAGAGAGAGAACCAATCTGATTCTCTCTCGTGCTTAATTATAAGTCACCCACTACAGTTGACAAAGAGCCTTTAATATTGTCTAAACCGCTGATAGCGAGCTTCCAGCAATTCAGCCGTTGAAAGCAAGCTCAGCTGCTCTAATTCCTCAATAATTGCCGTTTTAAGATTAGCAAGAATTTCACTTGAAAAATAGCCGCGTTCAGGAATCACCTTATCAATGACACCCATCTTTTTCAGTTCCCCTGAGGTTAGTTTCATGAGTTCAGCCGCTTCAGAAGCACGGCTGCCATCCTTCCATAAAATCGAGGCAAAGCCCTCTGGACTCAAAATAGAATAAATAGTATTTTCAAGCATCCAGACCTTATCTGCGACTGCCAAAGCAAGAGCACCGCCTGATCCGCCCTCTCCAATGATAATGGCAATAATGGGAACTTTTAGATCGCTCATTTCCATAAGATTGCGAGCAATAGCCTCACCTTGGCCGCGTTCTTCTGCACCAACACCTGGATAGGCGCCAGCTGTGTTGATAAAGGTAACCACTGGACGGCCAAATTTCTCAGCCTGCTTCATCAGCCGAAGTGCTTTCCGGTAGCCTTCCGGATGGGGCTGACCAAAATTACGGTTGAGATTGTCCTGAAGATTCTTCCCTTTTTGAATACCAACAATCGTAACAGCCCTGCCATTAAGACTGCCAATACCGCCAATAACAGCACCATCATCACGAAAATTACGATCCCCATGAAGTTCAATGAAATCATCAAAAATACTTTGAGCATAATCAAGTGCCGTCAAACGACCTTGATCACGCGCCTCTTTTAAAATACGTGATACGTCACTCATTTGACACCTCCATGAAAAGACAATAATTTGCCTATAGTATCTGTCATCTCCGTTCGTTTGACAATGCTATCTACAAAACCGTGTTCTCGTAGAAATTCAGCTTTTTGAAAATCATCTGGAAGGGTTTCACGTACAGTCGTCTCAATAACGCGGCGGCCAGCAAATCCAATTAAGGTTTGAGGCTCAGCAATAATGATATCGCCTTCCATAGCAAAACTAGCCGTAACGCCGCCGGTTGTTGGATCCGTCAAAACGGTTAGATAAAAGAGGCCTTCATTTGAATGACGCTTAACAGCAGCTGAAATTTTAGCCATTTGCATCAGGCTCATAATGCCTTCTTGCATGCGAGCTCCGCCTGAAGCTGTAAAAATAACAACTGGCAGGCGCTTCGTGATGGCATACTCAAACAAACGAGTAATCTTTTCACCAACAACCGTTCCCATGGAAGCCATAATAAAGTTAGAATCCATGATAGCAAGAGCTGTTTTTTGTCCTTTAATACTGGCCACTCCTGTCAAGACAGCTTCATCAAGACCAGTTTTTTTACGAACTGCCACAAGCTTATCCTTATAATCAGGAAAATGCAGAGGATCTTTAGTTTCAATACCTGTAAAAAGCTCTTCAAAAGAACCTTTATCTACTGTCAAAGACAAACGCTCTTTGGCTGAGATACGAAAATTATAGGAACAATTTGGACAAATTTTAGCTGGACCTAAATCCTTTTGGTAGATGGATTGCTTACAGCCTGGGCACTTGGCAAAAAGTTCATCAGGAACTTCAGGTGCCTCACGCTTAGCTGTATGACGGACGGAGCTATTAGGATTGATACGAATATATTTTTCTTTTCTGTCAAATAATCCCATAAATCTTAATCCTCATTATTTTGATAATTAGGAAGAAATGTTTCCATCAAGAAAGAAGTATCATAATCGCCAGCAATAACATTTGGATTTGAAATCAAATCCAGCTGGAAGTCAGCATTAGTCACAAGACCTTCGATCTCAAGTTCGTAGAGAGCACGCTGCATTTTCATCAGTGCATCAAAACGATTTTCACCGTGAACAATAATTTTGGCAATCATAGAATCATAATAAGGCGGAATAGTATAACCGCTGTAAACAGCAGAATCCACACGTAAGCCAACACCGCCGCTTGGCAGATATAGATCTATAATCTTACCAGGACTCGGTGCAAAATTGAACTTAGGATTTTCAGCATTAATGCGGCACTCAATGGCATGGCCTGTGATCTTAATATCATCTTGAGTGACAGAGAGTTCTTGGCCTGCAGCAATACGAATTTGCTCTTTGACAATATCAACACCTGTAACAAATTCGGTGACGGGATGCTCAACTTGAACACGAGTATTCATTTCCATAAAATAGAATTCACCGATTTTTTCATCCAAAAGAAATTCAATCGTTCCTGCATTTTCATAATGGACAGCCTTAGCTGCACGAACGGCAGCTTCCCCTATTTTCTTGCGAAGAGTCTTACCAATAGCTACAGAAGGGCTTTCTTCCAGAACTTTTTGGTTATTTCGCTGAAGGGAACAATCCCTTTCACCTAGGTGAACAATATTGCCAAATGAATCGCCTAAAATTTGGACCTCAATGTGGCGAGCAGGGTAAATGACTTTTTCAATATACATAGCCCCATTGCCAAAAGCTGCCTTTGCTTCCTGAGAGGCTGACTCGAAGGCTGGAGCTAGTTCTTCCTCAGCATTGACCTTACGAATACCCTTGCCGCCACCTCCAGCAGAAGCTTTCAACATGACTGGATAGCCTAGTTTATTAGCTACAGCCAAGGCTTCTTGGGCTGTAAAAACCTCCCCGTCTGAACCTGGAATAACCGGCACATTAGCTTTAATCATCTCAGCACGCGCATTGATTTTATCGCCCATTTTATCCATGATGGATCCTGCCGGACCAATAAACTTGATATTCATTTCTTCACACAGGGTTGCGAATTTTGAATTCTCACTCAAAAAACCAAAACCTGGGTGAATAGCTTCTGCTCCCGTTACAATAGCAGCAGAAAGCACTGCATTCATATTCAAATAAGAGTCTGTAGATTTAGCAGGACCAACACAAACCGCTTCATCCGCTAAGATCGTATGAAGGGATTTCTTATCGGCTTCTGAATAAACAGCGACTGTCGAAATGCCAAGTTCACGAGCCGCACGAATAATACGCACTGCAATTTCACCGCGATTGGCAATCAATAACTTTTTAAACATAAAATAAGATAGCACGGACTCCTAAAAACCAAAAAGAAAATCAGATAATAAAATTGTTATTTCTTCTTCATTGAACGATTAGTCCAAGCTTGATTCCTTTCTATGTGATATAAACTCATCCTTTCTAGAAAATGAGTTTCAAAAACATGAGTTAACAAAATCGTACGGTGTCTAACTGGCACCAGCAGAATTTTCTAACTGCCAATAGCGAAGGTCAAAGTCCCTGACGCTGCCAATTTGCCATCAACTTCTGCCTTTGCTTCAACGACAGCAATGGTTCCGCGACGTTTGATAAATTTAGCTGTCATAACAAGTTGATCTCCAGGAACAACCTGTTTTTTAAATTTAACCTTATCCATGCCCGCATAAAAAACTAATTTGCCTTTATTTTCTTCCTTGGATAATTCCAAAACTCCAGCCGTCTGAGCAAGTGCTTCCATAATAAGAACACCTGGCATTACTGGATATTGAGGAAAATGTCCATTAAAGAAAGGCTCATTAATAGTCACATTTTTGATGGCAACAATTTCGTCATCTGAAACTTCAAGCACACGGTCAACCAAAAGCATGGGATAACGGTGAGGCAAAGCTTCTCGAATAGCGTTGATATCTATCGTCATTTGATACGCACCAATCCTTTTCCAAAATCTACAACTTCTTCATTGGCTACTAAAATCTCTGTAACAACACCGTCTTTGGGAGCTGGGACTTCGTTCATAACTTTCATTGCTTCAATAATCAGAAGCGTTTGCCCCTTTTTGACAGAATCGCCAACTTTAACAAATTCTGGTTTATCAGGAGATGGCGCAAGATAAGCTACACCAACAAGCGGGCTTTCTACCACATCACCTTCAGCAACAACTGAAGCTGCAGATGATTCTACTGGAACTGAACTTTCTGTTTGTGCCTCTTTTGACGGAGACGGCGCTGCAGATTGAGGAGCAACCGGTGCTGCACCTGTAGAAGGAGTCGGCTGAAAGATCTGCTCATTTTTTGAAAAAGCAAGCTCCTCATTGCCTGTTTTGTATGAAAATTCACGAAGGCTTGAAACATCAAATTGTGCCATTAAATCCTTGACTTCTGAAATATTCATATAATTTTACGCCTCCCAACGTTTGAATGCCAAAACTGCATTGTGACCGCCAAAGCCAAAGGTATTTGAAATAGCATACTGGATATCTGCTTCTTGACCTTGACCATAAACAACATTAGCCTCAATATCCTCTGAAAGTTCTTGAGTCCCAGCTGTCATTGGTACAAAATGATGGCGAATAGCTTCAATCGTTGCAATAGCTTCTACCGCACCCGCAGCACCAAGCAAGTGACCTGTAAAGGATTTTGTAGATGAAACAGGAACTTCCTTACCAAGCGTAGCGACAATGGCCTTACTTTCGCCCTTTTCATTGGCCTGAGTTGATGTTCCATGTGCATTAACATAATCAATATCTTCTGGCTTAATTCCAGCCTCATTGATAGCTAATTTGATAGCCTTGGCAGCCCCTGACCCATCAGGAGTTGGCGTTGTCATGTGATAAGCATCACAGTTTGATCCGTAACCGACGATTTCAGCTAAGATAGTAGCACCACGTTTTTGTGCATGTTCAAGACTTTCAACAATGAGAACACCTGCACCTTCACCCATAACAAAACCATTGCGGTCTTTGTCAAACGGAATAGCAGAACGCGCCGGATCTTCAGTCGTTGAAAGGGCTGTCAAAGCATTGAAACCACCAATACCAATTTTAGTGATTGAAGCTTCTGAACCGCCTGCTAGGATGACATCATGATGACCATATTTAATCTCACGAAAGGCTTCGCCGATAGCATCATTAGCTGATGCACAGGCTGTTGTAATAGACTTACATACACCTTGAGCACCAATCTTAAGAGCGATATTTCCAGCACCCATATTTGAAAGAGCTTTAGGAATAAACATAGGCTTGATCCGTTTCATCCCGCGTTCATGCATACGAATGATCTGATCTTCCAATTCCTGCAAACCACCGATACCTGATGATACAATAACACCCGTACGGTCACGATCAACAGTATCCATATCAAGTTTAGCATTCTCAATAGCATCCAAAGCAGCATAAATAGCATATAATGAATAGGTATCCATGCGGTTAGTATCTTTTTTGACAAAATACTTGTCAAATGGAAAATCTTGAATTTCCCCCGCATTGTGAACATCAATTTCAGATGGATCAAATTTTGTAATTGGTTTGATACCAATTTTACCATCATGAAGGCTATTCCAGAATTCTTCTGGTGTATTTCCGATTGGTGAGGTTACACCGTAACCTGTAACAACAACACGATTAGTAGACATATTTTTTACTCCTATGATAGAGAATTTTTTCTTAAAAATAGCAGAGCTGAGACACAGCTTCATTTTACTTTAAAAGCTGAATTGAAAGGGATTTTACTGCATGGTCATACCGCCATCAATAGCAATGGTTTGACCAGTCAGATATTCTTGCTGAGCCAAGAAAACAGCTACATCGGCAACTTGATCTGGTTTCCCAAAAGATTTCATTGGAATTTGTGCCAGCATAGCATCTTTCATTTTATCTGGAATGGCATCTGTCATATCAGACTCAATAAACCCTGGTGCAATAGCATTGACACGTACACCGCGCGCAGCAACTTCACGGGCAACAGATTTGGTAAAACCAAGCAGACCCGCCTTTGAAGCTGCATAGTTTGCCTGTCCAATATTTCCCATCAAACCAACAACAGAAGAAAGATTGATAATAGCCCCCTGACGTGCTTTAGTCATTGGCTTCATGACTGCTTTAGTCATATTGAAAGCACCTGTCAGATTGATTTTTAAAACAGCATCAAAATCTTCTGCTGTCATTTTCAGCATCAGCTTGTCGTTTGTAATTCCTGCATTATTAACAAGAATATCAACCGAACCTAATTTTTCAATAGCTTCGCTAACCATCTGATTGGCCTCTTCACTAGATGAAATATCTCCAGAAATACCAACAACCTGAACACCGTAATCTGCAAACTGCGCCAGCAATTCCTCAGAAATTGCAGAGCGGCCATTAAGAACTACATTTGCACCAAGGGCAGCGAATTTATGAGCAATGGCAAGACCAATTCCGCGAGTTGATCCTGTTACAAAGACATTTTTATTTTTTATTTCCATGATTACCTCGCTTTATGCATTAAGAAGTGCTTTGAAACTTTCTTCATCTTCTATCGCTTGAGCAGGCAGACTCTTATCAATTTTCTTGAGGAATCCTGATAAAACTTTTCCCGGTCCAATTTCAATGACTTCATTTACACCAAAATCCTGAATAACAGCAATTGAGTCATAAAAACGAACGGGCTCCATGACCTGCCTAGCCAGCAGAGACTTAACATCTGCTTCTTTCATAATTTTAGCTTCTGTATTGCCAACCAACGGTAAAGCAAAATGATTAAAAGTAACTTTTTCAAGTTCTGCTGCCAATTTGACACTAGCAGATTGAAGCAAGGCTGTGTGAAACGGTCCAGAAACTTTCAAAGGAATCAAACGTTTAGTGCCAGCTTCCTTGAGCAACTCAACAGCATAATTAACAGCTTCTACCTCACCACCAATGACGATTTGTGCCGGAGTGTTATAGTTAGCTGGTGTCACAACACCCTTTTCAGAAGCCTTCCGACAAATTTCTTCAATCAGTGCTGGATCAGTATTCATGACAGCAACCATTTTACCAGAACCCGCAGGAGCCGCTGTTTCCATAAATTCTCCGCGCTTAGCAACCAGAGAAACCGCATCTTCAAAAGAAAGAGCTCCAGCTGCTACGAGAGCTGAGTATTCTCCCAACGAAAGACCTGCGACAATATCAGGAGTATAGCCATTTTCTGCCAGCAAACGATAAATAGCTACAGATGTTGTCAAAATGGCAGGCTGAGTATAGCGTGTTTGATTGAGTTTTTCCTCATCATTATCAATAAGAGCGCGTAAATCATATCCTAAAATCTGACTTGCTGTATCAAATGTTTCCTTAACAATAGCATGATTAGCATATAAATCAGCGGCCATCCCCAATTTTTGGGCACCCTGACCGGCGAATAAAAAGGCACGTTTTGTCACTGTTTCTAATCCTTTCGACTGGTTTTTAGCTATCTACATCAGCCCAGCGAGCAGCCTGCTCATTAATAACTTTGGCAGCACCATAGTACAAATCTTTCAAGATTTCCTCACAGGTTTCTTCTTTGTGAACAAGACCTGCAATTTGCCCTGACATAACAGAACCATTGACAACATCTCCATCTACAACGGCATTACGCAAAGCACCAGCTCCCAATTCTTCAATTTCTTCTGCCGACTTTTTACCAGCTAAGAAATCCTTCTCAGCTTGTCCGTAAGCTGAAGAAAGCTTATTCTTAATAGCACGAACAGGGTGTCCAACAACTGAAGCTGACACAACCGTATCAATATCCTTTGCTTTTAAAATTTTGTCCTTAAAGTTCTGGTGGGCGTTTGATTCTTTGGCAACTACAAACCGTGTTCCAACTTGAATAGCTTCTGCACCTAGCATGAAAACAGCAGCTGCACCATTACCATCAGCCACACCTCCAGCACCTACAACCGGAATATCAACAGCATCAACAACTTGACGTACAAGAGTCATCGTCGTTAATTTGCCAATATGTCCACCGGCTTCCATACCTTCAGCAATAACTGCATCAGCTCCCAATTTTTCCATACGTTTAGCAAGAGCCACTGAAGGAACTACTGGTATTACTGTTATGCCCGCATCATGGAAACGCTCCATATACTTTCCAGGATTACCAGCACCAGTAGTGACGACTTTAACTCCTTCTTCAATGACCAAATCAACAATATCATCAGCAAAGGGAGATAAAAGCATGATATTAACACCAAAGGGTTTGTCAGTAATTGATTTTACTTTGTCAATATTGGCTTTCACAACTTCTTTAGGTGCATTACCTCCGCCAATGATACCGAGACCTCCAGCATTTGAAACAGCACCAGCTAAATCGCCATCGGCAACCCAAGCCATACCACCTTGGAAAATAGGGTACTTAATGCCCAAAAGTTCTGTAATTCGAGTTTTCATTTTTTACCTTTTTACCTTTTCGGAATTTCTAATCAAATAAGTAATTCAACAATCAAACTAATTGAATAAACAAAGGAGAATATCCCCATTAGAATATTCTCTGAGTTGTGCTTATTTAGTTTTATCTTCTACGTAAGCAACAAGGTCACCAACTGTGTTAAGACCATCTTCAGTTTCGATTTGAATATCAAACTCATCTTCGATTTCTGAAATAACTTGGAATACATCAAGTGAATCCGCATCAAGAGCCTCGAAAGTTGTTTCTTCCTTAACTTCCGATGCATCTTTACCAAGTTCTTCTACGATAATTTCTTGTACTTTGTCAAATACTGCCATTTTAAAGGTCTCCTTTAAGATAAATATATTTTCTTATAATCTATGCATATGCATAATTTATATAACTAGATTTTAACAATTAGACTGCCCCATGTCAATCCACCCCCAAAACCTGAGAGCAGAATCGTTTGAGAACCGTCTAATTTCAAGGTTCCATTTGCTATGCTTTCTGATAACAAAATGGGAATACTGGCTGCGCTGGTATTACCGTACTCCATCATATTGGCTAGGAACTTATCTCGCTCAACGCCAATCTTCCTAGCCATTTTATCCAAAATACGGATATTAGCCTGATGAAGCAGGAAATAATCAGGTTCCTCACGATCAGCCAGCAAAGTCTGAATACTCTTAGATACTGTCCGAATAGCAAAATCAAAGATAGAACGACCATCCATCTGCAAGAAAGGATTAACATCCTCTCTCACTGAAAAAGGTGATTGCAGCGCTGTAGCCCCTGATTCTAAGCCATCCTTGCTGCCGTCGGTATTAAGAGATTCTGCCAAGAAATGTTGCTGAGTGCTAGTTTCCAGCAAAACACCTCCAGCTCCGTCTCCAAAAAGCACAGCCGTTCTGCGGTCTGTCCAATCTAATGTTTTAGACAAAACTTCTGCACCAATAACGAAGCCCTTTTGATAAGCTCCTGATGAAATCAATTTTTCTGCAGTTGCTAGAGCAAAAACAAAACCGCTGCAGGCCGCCGTCACATCAAAAGCAAAAGCGTTGACAGCACCAATATTTCCCTGAACACGTGCGGCCGTTGAAGGCATATTCGTGTCAGGAGAAATCGTTGCCACCAAAATGAAATCCAATTCTTCAGCGGAAAGCCCTGATTTTTCCAATAAATCTTCAGCAACCTTTGTCGCTAAATCACTGGTGCTCTCTGTTTTAGAAATATGACGCTGACGAATACCCGTTCGTGACGAGATCCATTCATCACTGGTATCCATAATTTTAGAAAGGTCATCATTAGTTATGACTTGAGCAGGTACATAGTGCGCTGCTTGTGAAATTTTTGCGAATGCCATTATTTCAACTCCTCAAGAAAAGCATGAAGATTCTCAAGACCCTTTGCCATAACTTTCATTTCTTCTTCGTTAAAACCATCCGTGATATTCATCACCATGGATTTATGGAAGCGACGATGCAGGCGATAGACCAATCTCCCTTTTTTAGAAAGTGTCAAATGCACAACACGGCGGTCTATACGCGAGCGTGTGCGGATAATATAACCCTTTTGTTCAAGCTTATTGAGAGAAGTTGTTACAGTTCCCAAGGTTAGCATCAGCTCCTTAGCTACCGCACTAGGTGTTGTCTCTGGATGGGAACCAATCACATCAATCGTATGCATTTCCTTGATAGAAACATCCTTAAATTTTGAATTTTTTAAGCTGGCTTCTTCAATGATAATAACATTATTAAAAATATCAACCAGATATTCATTGATTTGATTATAATCCATAGAACAACTCCCTTCAATAAAGTTTGATTTTCAAATTATATCAGACTCAAACTAATTTTGCAAGCTTTTCTTTTTCTTATCTGCTTAATGTGGGGTTATTTACCTTGAAACTTCGGACGGCGACGTTCTCCATAAGCACGCACACCCTCTTTAAAGTCTTCTGTAAAGGCAAGTGACTTCTGCAACTCAAGTTCTAGTTTGGCATAATTCTCCCAACCAGAAAACTCAGATTCCCAAACCATCTCTTTAATGGCTTTGAAGGAATTGACAGAAGAACGATTCAATTTTTTAATGAGCTGACCAACCGTTTTATCAAGTTTTTCAGGTTCACAAATTTTGTAAGCAATTCCCCAGTCAAAAGCCTTTTCAGCCGATACTGGTTCACCCGTCATTGTAATTTGCGTAGCACGGTTAATCCCAATGGAACGGGTCAAAAGGTAGAGTCCTCCCGCATCAGGTGCAAGCCCTACACCAACAAAAGCTTGAATGAATTTGGCTTTATCGCTTGCAATTGTAAAATCAGCAGCAACCGCCAGATTAGCAGCAGCTCCCGCACACGGCCCATCAACTGCCATAATTACTGGCTTTGGCAGTTTCTTCAGAGCAAAGGAAATTTCATTGACTTGTTCTGCAATGCGCACTAGAGACTGAACATCATCAGCAGCAACCGCTTCTTGCATTTGAGCAAGATCTCCGCCAACTGAGAAAACTTTACCGTTAGCATTGATAACAAGAAACCTAACCCTATCATCTGCCTCTGCTTGTTTGATAGCATCCATAATCTCATCGCAAACAGGAATGTTAAAACCGTTTTGCACCTCTGGTCGGTTAAGTGTCAAAGTAGCAACATTATCCTCAACACTATAAAGAATAGTCTGATAGGTCATTTTTGACTCCTCCAAAATCATTTTTGTGTATAACTTTTCCTTGTTATATCCAACTTTTAAGCGTTATTAATTTGAAGAACAGATATTTTGATTATCAAATTTTTCTTCATCCATTCTAGTATACCATAGTCTTTGAAAAGGACAAGCAAAAAATGAGAGCTTTTTAATTCCTTTAATCAGACCAATGACTGACTAAATAAAACCTTTCCAACTTATCACAACTGTTCTCGGAGTTCCGTTAAACTATCAATCAATTTAGCGGCTGCCGACTGATCCATGCCAAAGCGTTTATCACGAATGGCCCAGACTTCCACACCAGCTGAGACGCCAGCGGCAATTCCCTTTTCACTGTCCTCAACGATAAGAACTTCTTCCTTTGAAAAGCCTAGCTGATGTATTGCTTCGTTGTAAATAGCTGGATCTGGTTTTGATTCTGGGAACTCTTCACCAGACAGAACAAGATCGAAATAAGTGCTCAGCTTATTTTCCGTCAAAGCCCTGATAATATCGGCCTTAACTGAGCTAGAAGCGAGTCCTATTTTAAGTCCTTTAGCTTTAACTACATCCAGAGTAGATTTGACATCAGCAAAAATCAAGTCTTTATAGGGCAGCGGATGATCAGCTTTATATTTGTTATAACCAACTTGCAAAGCATTGACATCCCACTTAGCTATATCATCACCTAAAATGTTTTCCCACACCTGCTTCATATTGCCGCCAATAAAAAAAGATGGTGGTAGGTGGGCAACAGAGATCCCGTGTTGCGCAAGATATTTAGCCCTACGGTTATAGTAATATAGCTCTGTGTCAAACAAGACACCGTCCATATCAAAAATAATAGCTTTCAATTCCATAACAGCCTCCTCAAAATCATATCACTCCATTCTATCACAGTTAGGTAAAGATTGAAAAATAGAGTGACAAATTGTCTGAATTTTGCTATCATTTTTAGTGAATATAGATTTCAGGAGTTCATATGAAAGTCATCAAATTTGGCGGAAGTTCGCTTGCTTCCGCAACTCAACTTGAAAAAGTTCTCAATATCGTTAAATCCGACAGTCAACGCCGTTTTGTCGTTGTTTCTGCCCCAGGAAAGCGCAGCCCCGAAGACACTAAAGTAACAGATGCTTTAATCAGATATTATCGCCATTATACCGAAGGTGATGATGTAAAGGCTGATCAAGAATGGATTATCAATCGTTACCAAGCCATGGTTGATGAGTTGGGATTTAAATCTGCTGTTATGGCAAAAATCACTGAAGCCATTACCAGTCTTGCAACTCTCCCCATTGAAAACAACAGCTTTTTATACGATACCTTCCTTGCTGCAGGCGAAGATAATAACGCTAAATTAATTGCTGAATATTTCCGTCATAACGGGATTGATGCACGCTATGTCCACCCAAGAGAGGCAGGAATTATTGTTTCCAGCGAGCCTGGAAATGCTCGTATTTTGCCAAGTTCCTACGACAAACTTGAGGAACTTCGGGATTCCGAAGAAGTTCTTGTTATCCCTGGATTCTTTGGCGTTACTGTTGATAATCAAATCTGTACTTTTTCACGCGGAGGATCGGATATTTCCGGTTCTATCGTGGCAGCCGGAGTCAAGGCTGACCTCTATGAAAATTTCACTGACGTAGACGGTATTTTTGCGGCTCACCCTGGTGTTGTTCATCGGCCGCATTCCATCCCAGAATTAACCTACAAAGAGATGCGTGAACTGGCTTATGCTGGCTTTTCTGTTCTGCACGACGAAGCGCTGCTTCCTGCTTACCGAGGAAAAGTCCCATTGGTCATTAAAAATACTAACAATCCTGATCATCCGGGAACTAAAGTTATTTTGGAACATAGCGGAGCAACTGTGCCAGTCGTTGGAATTGCTGGTGATGACAAGTTTGTCAGCATTAACATGACCAAATATCTGATGAATCGCGAGGTCGGATTCGGCCGCAAGGTTCTGCAAATTTTGGAAGATCTCAATATTCGCTGGGAGCATATTCCATCAGGTATTGATGATTTATCTATTATTGTTCGTGAACGGGAATTGACTCCAATCAAGGAACAAGAAATTATTTCATACTTGACGCGTGAACTTGGTGTTGACGATGTAGAAATTGAACATGGTCTTTCCATTCTTATGATTGTTGGGGAAAATATGAAAAATCATATCGGGGTGACAGCAACTGCTGCCAGAGCACTTTCAGACAATCATATTAATTTGGAAATGATCTCCCAAGGCTCAAGTGAAGTTTCTGTTATGTTTGTTATTAAAACGGAACAGGAAAAAGCTGCTATTAAAGCTATTTATCATGCTTTCTTTGGAGAAGAAAACGCATCAAATTAAAAATCAGCTGAGCCTGAAAGCTCAGCTGATTTTTTTATTACAAAATATTTTCGTAATCTTGACGTACAGCCTCTGGCCAGACTGATGTCTGTACCTCACCAATATGCTTTTTACGAAGCAGGAACATAGCCATACGCGATTGACCAATACCACCGCCGATTGTCAATGGGAAAAGACCTCGAAGTAAAGCTTGATGCCAATCAAATTGCAAGCGATCCTCATCTCCTGTAATTTTCACTTGACGTTTTAATGCTTCTTCATCAACACGAATACCCATTGATGATAACTCAAAAGCCGATCCAAGTGCTTCATTCCAGACCAAGATGTCACCATTGAGACCATGGTAACCATGTTCTGACTCAGATGTCCAATCATCATAGTCAGGTGCTCGGCCATCATGCCGCTGACCATCAGGAAGAACCCCTCCGATTCCCATAAGAAAGACTGCCCCATACTCTTTAGTGACTGCATCTTCACGTTCTTTTGGCGTCAAATTAGGATATTTTTCAACTAATTCTTCTGTATGAACAAAAGTGATCTTCTTAGGAAGCACAGCCTCAATATCATAACGGGCTTCAACTGCAAGTTCTGTCAGACGAATAACTTTATAAATCGTTTCAACCGTTTCTTTCAAATAAGCAATATCACGACGGCCATCTGGAATAACCTTTTCCCAATCCCATTGGTCAACATAGACCGAATGAGTCGCATCCAGCGAATCCTCATCTGGGCGAAGAGCTTTCATATTGACAACAAGTCCTTCCCCTTCATTGAAACCAAAACGCGCCAAAGTGTGACGTTTCCATTTAGCAAGCGAATGAACCACTTCATAAGTAGCATCAGGAATTTGCAGCACATTAACGGTAACAGGATTTTCAATACCATTTAAATTATCCTGCATCCCATCTCCGACCTTACTCAAAATAGGTCCTTGTACTTCAACAACATCTAGTTTATCAATCAAATACTGTGTAAAAGTATTTTTTACAAAGGAAATCTCCTCTTGTTGATGAATAAAGCTTTTTTTCATGTAATGCTCCTTTTCTGAATCATGATACCCATTATTATACTCCTAATCTACATGGAAATAAAGCTTTTTCGATAAAAATATCTATTTTTTGCGGTTTTGATGTTACATTTTCTAACATCTATGTTGTGCTAAAACTTTTGAAAGAAAGGCAGCAACTTTTATTTGCGAGTTAGTTTCACTACGGCCTCAGTCCTAGCTGTATGCGGAAACATATCAACAGATTGGATATAATCAACCCTAAAAACCTTTGCCAAATCAACTAAATCGCGTGCCAAGGTCGAAACATTGCAAGAAATATAAACCATTTTATCTGGGGTATATTGGACAATCGTTTGCAGCAATTCGTTATCTAAACCTGTTCTTGGCGGATCTACAATTAGGGCACTAGCTCTATAGCCCTCTTTATACCAACGTGGAATAATATCTTCTGCTTTACCTGTTTCATAGTGAGTGTTTTTGATTCCCATAGCCTGAGCATTTCTTTTAGCATCAGCTATAGCTTCAGGAATTATATCCATCCCTCTAACGGACTTAACTTGCTTGGCAAAAGCAAAGCCTATGGTTCCAACACCGCAATAAGCATCAATAAGTGTATCATCTAAAGAAACATCCAAAGCCTGAACTGCCTGTTCATAAAGAACTTCAGTCTGCTGAGGATTCAGCTGATAAAAGGCTCGGGGAGACAAAACAAAACTATAATTCAAAACTTCCTCTTGAATACTGTCAATTCCCCAAATAATTTCAGTCTCCTCACCGTAAATTTCACTAGATTTAGAGCGATTATAATTGATGGCAACAGTCACAATTTCAGGAAAAGCTTCTGTTAATTCTTTTACCACTCTAGTCAGACTTACCTCTTTTGAGGTAACAAAAATAAGCTGAACTTGATTACTTGCTTGAGCCTTACGAATCATAACCGTACGAATCCCTTGAACTTTCCGCTCATTGTAAATTGGTGTTTTATGTTTATCTAAAAGGGCAGTTACGCGATTCATAATGGACTGTGTCAGCTGATCCTGAACGAGACAATTCTGAATGTCAACTAGGCGATGGCTTCCTTGGGCATAAAGGCCCGATTTGACAGAACCGCCAAATGTCCGTGTTTGAAACTGGAGTTTAGCACGATAATGCTGAGGATTTTTCATACCAATCGTCGGACGAATCTCAAAATATTGATAACCATCAGGTTTAAATTTCTTAAGTGCCTGTTTCAGCAAATCAGTTTTGAACTCTAATTGTTTATCGTAGCGCAAATGCATCAGTTGGCAGCCCCCGCATTCTTCGTATACAGAACAGGCCGGTAATTCACGAAATTTAGAAGTCTTATTAATTTTGAGAAGTCTGGCCTGAACAAAATTCCGCTTAACAGATGTTATCTGACAAAAAACATCTTCCCCTTTGAGAGCACCGGGCACAAAAACCAGAGTCTTTTTATAAAAACCAATCCCTTCGCCATTAATTCCCATACGCTTTATTTTCAAGGGAATACGCTGTTTTACTTGTAAATGCATGCTTCTATTCTACCATTTTTGTTATAATAAAAGCATGAAAATTACTAAAATCGAAAAGAAAAAACGTCTTTATTTGCTGGAAATTGATAATAAAGATGAACTTTACATAACCGAAGACACTATCGTGCAGTATATGCTGACTAAGGGAATGACGTTGGAAATGGCAGAACTAGATGAGATTAAAAGCTTTGCTCAATTTTCATACGGAAAAAATTTAGCCCTCTATTATCTTTCTTTTAAACAGCGCAGTGAAAAGGAAATCAAGGATTATCTGATTAAACATGATATTGAAACTGCTGTTATTTCTAAAATTCTAGTGAATCTCAAAAAAGATAAATGGATTGATGATAAACACCTTGCCGAAAATTTAATTCAGCAAAATGCTTCATCTGGTGATAAAGGAGCCTATGTTCTCAAGCAAAAGCTGCTGAAAAAAGGCATTGCTTTAAATACTATCGAACAAGTGCTTGACACATATGATTTTTCAGAGCCAGCAGAAAGAGCGGCTCACAAACTGCTGAAAAAATATGAGGGCAAACTGCCAAGCAGAGCTCTGCAAAATAAAATCTCTCAATATTTGCTTACAAAAGGGTTCTCCTATGCAGAAGTTAGCATCACCCTTGAAAATCTTGCTATTGAAAAAGACGAGGAAACAGAAGATGAACTTATCTCTAAAGAACTTGAAAAACAATACCATAAATACAGCCGCAAATATGATGGCTACAGCTTAAAGCAGCGACTCACACAAGCCTTAGTTCGTAAAGGCTTTGACTACGACAGGATTGCTTCAGCCTTACGAGAATATCTGTAAAAATAAATATTTTTCTGTTATCTTTTTCTGAAAATTATGATAAAATATTAGACGATAACCTTTATTGTAGAAAGAGAACGCCATGAAATTACCTAAAGAAGGCGACTTTATCACAATTCAAAGTTATAAACATGATGGTAGTTTGCACCGTACTTGGCGCGACACTATGGTACTAAAGACAACTGAAAATGCTGTTATTGGTGTGAATGATCATACTTTGGTCACAGAAAGCGACGGCCGTCGGTGGGTTACCCGTGAACCGGCTATTGTCTACTTTCACAAAAGATACTGGTTTAACATTATAGCCATGATTAGGGATAACGGCGTTTCCTACTATTGCAATTTAGCAAGTCCATATATTATGGATCAAGAAGCTCTCAAATATATCGACTATGATTTGGATGTCAAAGTCTTTACTGATGGTGAAAAAAAATTGCTGGACGTTGATGAGTATGAAGCTCATAAAAAAGAAATGCACTATTCGTCTGATATTGACTATATCTTAAAAGAAAATGTTAAAATCCTAGTTGATTGGATCAACAATGGCAAAGGGCCATTTTCACAATCTTATGTCAACATCTGGTACAAGCGTTACCTTGAACTGAAGAATCGTTAAAGTTGCCACAACAAAAGCACCCCTTTGCAGGATGCTTTTATTTTTTTATTGAGATGATAATAATTTCTATTTTATGATTGTTTTAACATCCTAGGCACCTGATTCCAAATTTTCTTGTCACCAAAGGTTGCTGTGAGGGTTCCTTTTTGCAAAATATGACCTTCCATAGCTCTCAGCAATCTTCCCTTGTCTGTCCACCGATTTAAGTCCAAAACAATGTCCAAACTATAAATGGTAAAGCGATAACGATGAACTCGTCCCATAGGAGGCTTAGGACCAGCATAACGATACCACCCATATGAAATACCCTGTCTAGCGCCTGATGGATAAGTTACTTCACTTCCTTTTTCAATACCTGCAGGCACATGACTTAAAGCTGGTAGATTCCAAATAAGCCAATGGGTAAAATTCTTTTTCAAAGGGTGATCTAAGTCTTCCAAAATAATAGCTAAAGTTCTTGCCTTTTGCGATAAGTTTTTCAAGTGAAACTCCGGAGATTGATTGGCACCAAAACCTGTGTTTTCAAGAGGAAATTCACCGCCTTCAAAAATTCCAGAACAGGTAATTACCAGCTTTTCGGTCATAATATCACCTCTTTTCAACTTAAAAATCCTTGTAAATTGAGTTAATAGTCTCTTTGTTATTCATGGAAATTTTTCTGTCTATCTCTTATTGCTGCAAGAACTGGCTGATATTAGCTATTTTAACCCAACACAAGATTCACTTTATTCAAATAATTCATTAACTGCTATGGATTTACTCACTTTACTTTCACAGCACCATTCTAACACACTTTGCTGTTCTTTTCCCAGTAAAAATTGAAATTATGATATAATGCCCTTAATTTACCGGATAAGAAGGGAAAACTGTGCGATGGCTAATCTGCTTAACTATGTTGATGATGTTAAACATGATAATTTTGATAATTATCCTCTAAATGAAGTGGATATGTTGGTTTTGACAGAGTTGGGCTATCTTCCTTTTAACAGTATTTTGACTGATGAATTTAATGCCTTTAAAGGATTAACTTTACAAAAATTAGCAGAAGCTTATTTTCAAAAATATGGTGACAAGCCCTTTTCCACAACAGCCTGCAAAAATCGTATCCGGCTACTCAAAAAAGTTATGGCGGCTAAACGGTACCAAGATATCCATGCTTTTGCCTTCGTTGATGATGTTGACATAACATTAGAAAAGCAATTTTCAGCTATAACTTTTCAACTAAAACAAGATTATTTTCTCCTTGCTTTTCGAGGGACAGACGATACTCTCATTGGTTGGAAAGAAAGTTTTTATATCACTTATAAAAAAGAAATTCCCTCGCAAACTGCAGCAAAAGCTTATCTTGAGAAAGCTTTGACTTATCTTTCAGGAAAGTGTTACCTGACTGGTCATTCCAAGGGCGGCAGCTTGGCTCTTTTTGCAGCCGCCTTCACTTCCTCTAATGCGCAGAAAAAAATCGCTAACATCTTAACTTATGATGCACCCGGTCTGCATCCATCTCTCACCCAAACAGATGGCTATCAAGCTGTTCAACATCAGGTTAGAGCTTTTATTCCTCAAGATTCAGTTGTGGGGCAGCTCTGGAAGAAACCTAATGAAGCTTCTGTTGTTCGCAGTAAAACTTGGGGACCTGGGCTCTGTCAGCATGACACCTTTACTTGGCAAATTCAAAACAGACAATTAGTCCAATTAAAAACTGTCACTAAGGGCAGTCTTCAGGTCAATCGCGCTCTTAATCTTTGGCTGAAACAATTCAATGAGCATCAATTGCAAAAATATTGTGATGATTCTTTTGATCTGTTATTTACTTCTGAACTTCAATGCTTAGGGGATTTACATCATCATATGCTCCCAAAGCTTTTTACTGTTATAAAGCAGTTCCTATCCATGCCTCAAACAGATAGACAAGCATTGCTAAAAGCAATCAGAGATTTTTTCCCTTTTTATTTTAGAATGATTAAGGAAGATTTGTTTGCTATTCGCTTTTTAAATAGAACAATCGGTGAATAACAGTAAATTTTTATCAATCATTTTTTCCGATAATTTGAAATGCGAAGCAGTTAAGTTGATAATTCAGAAGATTTATTGTTCAGCCGGTTAAAGAGGACTTTAATTTAACTTCCATCTGGTAGATAGGAATTTCTATCACTTTCCAACCTCTTTTTCTATACCATCTAAAACGAGACTGGAACTTTCATCCCAGCCTTGTTTTTATTTAAAGATTTTTTTACTTTCTCTGCTCAAATAACAACTGTTCCTTATCCAAATTCATCGTTAAACAATACATTGTTTTATCTTCCTGCTCAACGTACCCCAATTTCACCAAACTATCAACAAAAATATCACGCCTCTTTTGCATAACTTTGTTCTTACGAACAAATTTGAGTAAAAAAGAAGTCATATATTTCATGGCGTAATCTTCATTAACATCACCTAAGATTGCATACAGCTTCTTTTGTGCTTCCGACAAAGGATATTGGTGTTTCAATTTATAAAAATAGGAAGATAGGGTTAATGTATCACGAGCAAAATCTACTTTTTCTTTCATTAAAACACTATTCGTTTTATTCGTCAGCACTACTTCAAACACTAACGTTTGCAATTCCTGATAGGCGGGGCTGTTTGTGTCAACAAATACTAAACTATCCAAAGCTAAATTTTTTGTATTCTGCAGCAAATCAAACCCATTGCGATACCGACGGTTTTCACGCAAAATATAACCAGCTTGAATGTAATTTTCTAAGGCCTTGTCAATCATTCTCACATCGGCAAACTCTTTTTTAATCTCACGCAGAGTCACATCTTCATGCTTATACAAGTAATTGATGAGGTCATGAAAAAAAGGCTGTTGTGTCCATTTATTAGGATTCAAAACAGTGATCACTAGATGGTACCTCCCTAAACAACATCTGACAAACCATTTATTTTGTCAGTAAAATGCTTCCATCATCTCTATTCTTATTATAACAAACATGCTCAGTCTGATTCAACTAGAAAAATGAGGATGGTTATGAAGCATTTTTTATCAGTTCCAAAAGAAATCAGCTGTTCTGATAGTAGAGGGCGTTTATTTTATTCAAATTTACTTTATACATTCAGCCCCAAAGCATAAACTCCGATGAGATCAAGCAAGGCAATGCTGCTGTAAATCCAGCCAACATTTTTCCCGTAAAGTACAAAGGCACCAATCGCTCCCAGACCAAAAGCAGCTATCTCCAAGAGCAGCTTTGCCGTACCTGTCAAAACCTGAGGAGACTTAGGAGCCCCGTAACGGCTCCAAACCAGAGCGATGGCGAAGCCCAAAAGGGCAAAAATTATTTTGATAAGCCAGGATCTTCGGGTAAAGATACCTCCTACTAATCCTGAAACCGTGACAATTTCCAAAAGAAAACGGACACTCATAACAAGAGCTGACATAAGCTGTTCTCCTTTTCATTCGTTAATTTTCTGCCTGATGCTAAGCATAGACAAATATCTAAGATTGCCAATTCAAAAGCAAACAGAACTATTGGTCGCCTATAAAGGCTAAAAAGTCCCACTACACCAATACTGCAGACGAATAATTCTAAGCCAAACGTCTCAAACCAGTTAAGACATTTGGAGAATTTGGCGCACCATATCTGTATCTGATAAAACCGAGCACTAGCCCCAGAAGCCAGAAAAAGTACTTTTCACTAAGAGAAATCTTGACCAAGACAACTACCATCAAACCAAAAACAGTGAGAGTTTCAACAACAAAGCTGATAAAAATGGCGAAACCTTTCATGGTCTAGTTTCCTCTCTCAATAATGGTATAAGTGATATAGTCTGTTACAATCTCCTGTAAACGTTCATCATAAACACAATCACCTGTGGCATAGTTCATTACCATACCATGCAGAAAAAGATAGACCCCCCGAACAATATTTAAAGTCTGTACTTCCGTCAGCGAATGCGGCAGCAACTCTCTCATCAAATCTCTCAGGAAATTAAAATTTTTCATCCGCAGTTCATTAATGGGCTGGGCAAAGTGCGGCAAATCCACCCGCTCTCCCCCATACATAAAGAGCAGCTGATAAGAGTTAACATGCTGAAAGCCAAAACGAATAAAACAATGACAGGCTGCTAATAATTTATTGGCAGCCAAATCCTGTGATTCCACTATCTCTGCAAAAGACTGGTAGAGAAGCTCTAAGGGGACATGGGCCACCTCATAGAGAATCTCATCCTTATTTTTAAAGTAAAGGTAGAGAGTGGTGTGGGAACAGCCGGCTCTCTTGGCGATTTCCCGTACACCTACTTCCTGATAAGATTTCTCCTGAAAAAGAGCTTCGGCAGCTGCGATGATTCTTTCCTTTGTTTGATTTACCTTTTCTGATACCATGAACTGGCCTCCAATTTTGTTAAAAAATGTTCAACTTCCCCGCCATGACAGACACTGAGAAGAGCCTGTGGATATTTTTTTAGGACCTCGTGTGCCGACTGCAGAGCCTGATCCATATCAGCAGTAAAAGACTTCATCGGAGGTTTTAATTTCCCAAATCGGCTGGTTGTCAGTAAGTCTCCCGCAATCAAGACATTATCCTCAGCATGATAATAACAAGTATGCCCAAGTGAATGTCCCGGTGAAAAGACAGGAGTTAGGCCAGCCTCCTTAAATAATTTCTCAGCTTCTGGATTGTCCAAGGCAGTGAACTCGCTCACATCAAAGGTCAGTGATTCTACTTTTTCCCGCCTCGGATAAGGCTTCTTCCCAGTAACATAGGGCAGTTCATTTCTGTCAATGACCATAGACAAATCAGGCAAAATCTCTTTCAGCTGAGGAATGCCGCCTACATGATCAGAATGCCCATGTGTCAGAAAAAGCCCTTTGACCCGACTGCTATTTAGGTAATGGTTCACCACATAATTAGCCATTTCCCCCATTCCTGTATCAATTAAAAAATAAGATCCATTTTTTTCAACCACCCAGATACTGATAATGAAGATCCCAATATCAAATTCAACTTCAAAAATATGCGGACTGATTTGTTTTTTCTTGGAAATTATTTTATAAATAAAGTTACTCATCCTAACACCTCAGTTCATTTGATTTTAACTAACCACCGGTTAGTTGTTGGTATCATTATATTCTTTTCTAAAAAAATTGCAAATAAAAAGGGGTGCAGAGTACTGACCCCAAAAAGTTGGACAACTAATTATTGAAAGGATTTAGTTCTGTATTGGACAGGACTGAGTCCTTTTAGTTTTGACTTAATGCGTTTGTTGTTGTAGTAAAAAATGTAATCTGTGATAGCTTGTTCGAGTTGGTCAAGGGACTTAAAACTCTTCTCATAGCCATAGAACATCTCAGATTTGAGAATGCCAAAGAAGAACTCCATCATGCCATTGTCAGGACTGTTGCCCTTACGTGACATAGACGGACGAATCCCTTTTGAACTCAAAAAGTGATGGTAATCTTGGTGTTGATACTGCCAACCTTGATCACTATGGAGGATGGTTCCTTCATAATGGTCAGTCGGAAAAGCCTTCTCCAGCATTGTCTTCACTTGTTTCAGGTTTGGAGAACGAGATAAGGTAAAGCCGATAATTTCGCTGTTATAACCATCCAGAACAGGTGACAAATAAAGTTTCTCTGTGCAGTTCGGTAAAGCAAACTCAGTCACATCTGTATAGCACTTCTCGTAAGGTTTCGAAGCCTCAAACTGACGGTTAACGAGATTGTCCGCCTTCTTGCCAACCTCACCCTTGTAAGAAGAATACTTGCGTTTCCGCCGAATACGAGCAGCCAAGCCCATTAGTTTCATCAAGTGCTGTGCTTGAAAAGGACTTAAGACTACTATATAATATGGTTAAAACAAAGAATGATTAATAAGATTTGAGGTCATATTATGAAAAGGAGAAATTTTTATATTATTTGTACGACTATTATCATCATAGCAAATATGCTGATGATAATCATTAACCATGGGGAAGAAACTATATCAAATTTATTTATAATAGTGTTAGTTCTATTTTTCTTTCCTCACTTTTTATGGGCGGCTGATGTTGGTTTAGCTTCTCAGATCAAGCTAGAAGCAACCCTATTACTTATTCTCGTCATTCTTTCTCTTGTACGCTTAATGAATAGAATTGCCCCCTTACCTGACGCTGTGAGCTACCTGATAGCTATTGTTGCTTTTATCCTAATCACAGTGCTCCTAGTTGCTGGAATTATCAGATGGATAGACAAAAATAAAAAAGACTAACTAAATAAAAATTTTCAACGAGGTGACTATCTTTTTGCAACAGTAAATGATAAAATCCCCTCCTCTCATTTGTACTCCCTCCACGAAAGAACACTAGAAAAATAACTCCTAGAAATGCTGAGTGACTAACATTTCTAGGAGTTTTTTCTACTCTCATAAAAAAATTGAAGCATTGATCCAAAATAGACTTTCCTTCAATCTCATCTTATATGCTCTTATAAATGCTATCCAAGAGGCCTGGAAATTTTTGATTTAGCTCTTCCAGCCTCAGCGAGATGAAACGCTGCCTCCCTTCTACCCTAACTCGAATCAGTCCGCTTTCTCGTAACATTTTATAATGATGGGACAAATTATTTTTTTGTCCCAAATCCGAAAAATAGCTGCAGCTTCGCTCTTGCATAGAGTTATAAAGTTCTTTGAAAATGGCTAAGCGAATAGGCTCACTAAGAGCATAAAGAATCTGTTCTATTTGGATATCTTCTATGTCTGGATGATACAGTGCCTTCATAGTATTCAACTCCTTCTGGCTTGTATTTTAACAAAAAACAAGGTATAATACAATTATTCAATAAATATTGAACTATTTTAGGAGGAAGTTTATGAATATACTCAATCGTTATTTTTATCTGTCCGATTTGGCTGTTCAAAACGAAAATAGCCTGCAAGAACTCATTCAGTTATTTGCTGAAGACGCTGTTATTGAGGCCAATGACAGTCTTACCTATACTGGCAAAGAAGAAATAATCCCATTTTTTAAAGATTTTTTTAGTCGCAATTTAGCAACTAAGCACCTATGGGATGTCCATTCAAGGGGAAATGGAAAATTCCAAGCTAATTGGGCAGTGGCGGGACGCCGAAATTCCGGTGATTACTTTGCTCTGACAGGTCAAGACATCGCCACGGTTAAGAACGATAGAATTACCCATCTCAAGATTATCGGCAATTAATAACAAAAGGAGGCAGTCTTATGAAGATTACCAAAGAAATCCTGTGGGAAGACAGACGAAATGACAATGTGACCTATACGTCCTATCTGGTCGAACCTTCTGCAGATATCAAAAATATCAATCCTAGACCAGCTGTCATCATCTGTGGAGGCGGAGGCGGTGCCAGAGTCACCGAAAGAGACAAAACACCTGTGGCTTTGTATTTTCTGGATAAGGGCTTCCAGGCAATTACACTGGACTATACGGTAGGGGCTGAAAGTGCCTATCCTAAGCCAATTTTTGACTTAGCCAAAATGCTTTTAGTCACTAAAGAGCATGCAGACGAATGGAATATTGACTCAGATAAGATTGTTCTAGTCGGTTTTTCAGCCGGAGCAACGCTTTGTGCTTCTTTAGCCACCAGGTGGCATGAAAGCTTTTTGCAGGAATCTCTGGGCTGCTCAGCTGAAGATCTGAAACCTGCCCTAGCTATTCTTTCCTATCCCTTGGTAGATTTTCATTATCAATATAAGGCCCTTTTGGTTGATCCGGATAAACATCTGCAAACCAGCTTCCTGCCTATATCAAAAGAAGAATTTCTAACCAGCTCACTTAAAACAATGATTGGGCAAGAGCTTACAGAAGAAAAACTTAGAAAAAACAGTCCAATCGAATATATTTCAAATCAGACTGTACCAACCTTCATCTGGGGTATGCAAAATGACGATGTTATTTACAGTAACCAGCTACTGGACTATGCTAAACGTTTAAGAAAGCATCATATCCTATTTGAATGCCATTTATTTGCAACAGGCCAGCATGCTCTTTCTGTCATCAACCGCAATTCACAAGCCAATTTTTCTGACTACCAGAACTTAGCCATTTGGCGGAAACTGGCTATTCGCTTCATTAATCAAGTCTTGAAACTAGACTAAGATATCTTAATAGCAAAAGAGAGTGGGACAAACCACGATGATTGCTGTCCAATCACCCACAGAAGAGTGTAATCGTGAAGATTACGTATAAAAAGTATCCAATTCCTTATATTTTTGTCATTTTACTTGCAAGACGGAACCAGAGACTCACAAAAATGTGAATCTCTGGTTTTTACTGTCCAAGAAAACTTTTTGTCTCAGGCTTTTTCATATGATAATTTTTTACAATTGTCTCAAAAATAGCCTGATTAAAACTTTAGTCATCTGGATGAACATTGATGATTAATATAGTCATATTTTCTTCTTTCTATTTTTAAAAATATACTCCATATCACAAAATACTACTTGACACAATATACTATGTGTTATATAGTATATATAGAACCTGTGGTGCTAGTTCATTTCAAAATAGAAAAGCAATAGTAGACTTGTTCGAGAACTCGATGAGTTAATTTTAAAATAACTGATATAAATGAGTTTTTGAAATATTAGTGTTCTAAATTTCAGGGTATCCGAACAAGTCTGGTAATGAAAGGAATCTATATGTTGAAAAAAAAAGCATTAACTGCGACTCATCTCTCAAAAAGTTTTCGACTGGATGTTCAGAGGAATATCTCAGTTTTAGAGGATATTTCCCTGAGCGCTGACTATGGTGAATTTATCTCCATTTTAGGTATCAGTGGATCTGGAAAATCAACGCTACTAAAGTGTCTCGCTAGTTTATCAGAACCTACCAGTGGTCAAGTGAATATTAATGGTGTTAATCCCTATAGATTACGTGATACAAAACTTGCTAAGCTGAGAAGACAGGATATTTCTGTGATTTTTCAATCTTATAATTTGGTTCCCGCTCTTCCCGTTTTAGAAAATATCGCCCTCCCATTACGCCTCTCTCATAAAAAGGTTGATAGAGAAGCCATTCGTAAACTGATGAGACAGTTGAGATTTGAAGCTAGTCTCGATGCTTTTGTATCTACCTTATCAGGTGGCGAACAGCAAAAAGTGGCTATTGCCAGAACTATTTTATCTGATAGCAAGGTTATTTTTGCGGATGAACCAACTGGCGCTTTGGATAGTTTATCTCGCCAAGTTATTTTTGATTTATTACGACAGTTAGCCAATCAGGGGAAGTGTATCTTAATGGTGACTCATGATATCGAATTGGCTAGTCAGACCGATCGCTCTCTGATTTTAAAGGATGGCGTCATCCATCAAGAACTCTTAAAGCCCACGTCCCAATCCTTATACCAAGCTCTTGAAGTGGAACAGTGAAATAAAGGGGGCTTATTATGCTAAAACTCATTTACTATCAATTCAACTATAGCAAAAAGCAGTGGTTAGGGACTCTGCCGGTTTTATTGGTTTCTAGTCTGATTATTGGAACTTCAATGAGTGGGATTTTCAATATTACGAAGAATGCTGATACCTTTAAACACTTAGCAGATCCAACGCCAATTTTTGAAATGATCATTTTCTTTGGTGGATTGACATTATTTTTATTGATTTCAGGGTTAATAAATTTTTTGATTTCAATTTTTAAAGAAGATTATCAACTCTGGACTGTTTTAGGTGCCGATCGTTCACAGCTTTCATTATTGATTGGCGGACAATTGTTTTTTGTGACCTTTATCCTCAGTGTCGTCACAACCATACTTTCGACTTATTTAGCTGGCGGATACTATTTTCTCATACAGTCCTTTGTAGGTGAAAAGAGCCTTCCTAGCATTCCTTTTTCCTTTGATTGGCGGGCAGCCTTGCTTAGTTTATTCACAATACCCTTGATTGCCGGGACTAGCGGATACTATTATTCGAGAAAACTTTTGAAAATTGGAGTGCTTAATAGAGGAAAAATGGGCAATAAAAGGCGTCCTCTTCATTTAATCATTAAGGGGAGTTTTGCCCTTCTTGTTCTAGGGTTGTGGCTAAGTTGTATCTATCTTTTATATTCAGCCTCTTTCACTAGTTCTCTCGATGTTAGATTTGTTAGGCTCAGTTCAATTTTCTTTATGCTTTTGCTACACTTGTTCATTATTTACTTGCTGACTCCCCACCTTCAAATTTTTCAACTAAAATTCTTATCCAAAGTTTTAGCGAAATCTAATTACGCTATGATTCTAGCCAAATGGACTATTTTGTACAAACCTTCTTATTTAAAATCCTTACAGAGTTCAGTAGCCATGGGGATTACTTTAATTTCTGGTTTTATATTATTAGCTCAGAATATCTCTGCTAGGTTCCAAACGAATAGTGTAGCAGAGACCAAGGTTAGCTTTTTAGCTTATCTTGCGGCTCCTATAGTTATCATATTAGCTAACGTTATTTCTGTCACTATTTTATCTTCCCATCAAGATTTAAAAGATGTTAAACAGTTAAGTATCTTAGGGGTATCAAAGCAAAATCATCTCTGGATCTTGCTATCTTATAGTTTGATTCACTCCCTTATTGTTTTTCTTACTTCGCTTTTGTTTAATCTCGTTATTCTTGCGATGGTTATGTTTGGCATCCATTTATTCAATTATTCGATGATAGACTGTACCCCTGTTTTTACTATTGATTTACTCGTGTCAGTTTTACTATTTGTTTTTATATTTATAACTAAATTCATCAGTATATCGTATGCAAATGGTCTTGATATAACAAAAAATGCGTAATATTGGCTCATCTGAAGTTTCGGACGAATCTCTAGTAGTCTTGCTGCTATTACAAGCTACACTAGGAATCAAATCACAACGACACTTTTATAGAATCTGTCAACTATTTTCTTGTGGTAAATTACTGGAAAAATCACTTCAATCAACATTCTAGATAATTAATTTGGTACAGCTAATTTGACAAGCTATGAATGAACCATTAGACTTTAATACTATTATTGTTATCGTGAAAAAGATAAGCCTCCTTGTGTGCAAGCACACAGCGTCAGCTTCTTATTTTCATCTCGCTTTCTTAACGGGCTTTATATCTATTGAAAGGAGGGACTGTTATTGGAATCACAATTAAAACGAGGTCTGATTGAAATCTGTGTCCTTGCTGCTCTTCGTAAAGAAGACTCCTACGGCTATAAGATTATCAAAGACATATCAGACTATATCAAAATATCTGAGTCAACGCTTTACCCCATTTTAAAACGGCTGGAAGCTAGTGGAAGCTTGGAAGTCTATACAGTGGAGCACAAGAGCAGGCTGCGAAAGTACTATCACCTGACTGATGCAGGCAAGCAGCAGATTGACAAATTTATTGACGAATGGGTCACCGTCGAACGTGCCTATCAATTTATCAAAGGAGACGATTCACATGGATAGAGAACTATTTCAACAAGCGCTCAGACACTATTTATCTGATTTACCAGGTTACGAAATTGAAAAATCCGTCAGCTATTTCGACGAGATGATTGATGATCGTATTGAAGAAGGAATGACCGAAAAAGAGGCTGTCGCCGATATAGGAGACCCTCGTACAATTGCTCAAAAAATCCTGGCAGAAGAACAATCTTTTATGGATCAATTTAAAACAAAGTTATTGCCACAAAATGGCTGGACCACCAAACATATCTTTTGGGCAATTGTTGGTTCTCCTCTTTGGTTAATACTTCTTTGTTTAGGCGTTACTCTTCTCATCACTGTTCCCGCCTTAGTATTTTCACTATGGTGCATGGCAATCGGATTTTCCATTTCTGGTATTGGTTCAATTATTGCTAGTCCCTTCCTTATGGATGGAAATGCAGCCCTCTTATGCTACTACCTTTGCTGCGGATTCATCTTTTTAGGAATCGGTCTGCTACTGTTAGCGGCAGCTAAAGCTAGTACACAATGGATAAAACCTTACTATCGTAAATTGATTATAAAAAGCAAGGAGAAACTCGCATGAAAAAATTACTAACAGCTGGTGGTCTCTGTATTGGAATCGGACTTATCTTTGCCCTTGCTACCTATTTCATAACAGGGGGTCAATTAAACAGCCTTAAAACAGAGTTTCAATTAGAGCCAAGGCAAGAAATATTTGCCAGTCAAGATGTCCGCCAATTGGATGTTGACGTAACCAGTTTTGACATCCAAATTATCGGAACAGATCAAGACAAGGTCACTGTAGACTATGCTGAGAGCCGTTATACAAAATTTCAAATCAAGACAGAAAATGGGCAGCTCTCCATTCGCCAGCAGCAAAAGGGACTCCGGAGCTGGGTTCGATTAGACGGCCTTCTTGATTTACTCACTAATAATGAGGATAATACTGTCAAAATTAAGGTTCCTCAAAAGATATTAAATCAAGTTTATCTTCAGTCTAGCTCAGGAAATGTTGAAGCGGATAATCTAGATATCAATGGCAACTGGAAAACGACCGTCATATCTGGAAATACAAGCTTGAGCAATCTCTCTGCCCAAAACATGACCCTTTCTTCCATATCGGGCAATCAAGACTTGAACCAAGTATCCGCCAAAGAGTCATTCCAAGCAAATTTGACATCTGGAAATTTAACGGTCAATCGCCTAAATGTCGGAAAATCAATTCTTTTCAAGCTTACCAGTGGAAATGCGAAAGGAACCGTTCTAGGAAATATCAATGATTACAACTTTGACACCAACGCCATTTCTGGCAATAATAATCTGCCTAAGGAGAGAACAGGCGGTCATAAAAACTTCACCGCTGAGCTGATGTCTGGTAATCTTGCTATTGACTTCACAGAGTAGAGGAAAAATCGTATGTCCACATTTTCTAGCAAAGAAAAGATTTTTCTCTTTCTAATATGGACTTTCCTTTTGGTTAGCTGGTTTACGAAAGCTGGCCAATCCATCCTCACTTGTACTATTTTCCATGCCATAGTCAATCATATTCCCGGTACTTTTGAGGGAATGATAAAGGCCATGGCCTATGGAGAACTAAAGCAAATTCAGCCTTTCTATCTATGATCAGCTCTGCTATTGCTCACTGCCTTTAGCATCTATCTTTGGTATCATGCAGACCATCATGCATCATCCTAGTTTCTTTCTATATCCTTACTGAATTGCACCTCATAATTTTCTGTGAGGTGTTTTTCTATGCTAAAAATTTCCTGATAGCTTCAATGGCTACCGTACTACCCACCTGACAATGTTGTTCTCCACCTGTCTCTTTGGTAAAGAGGTGCGCCTCAATTTTTCGTGCATTAATCAACCTTTCCTTAATATAAATAAGGCGCTTGGCTGGAACATATTGATCCTCCTCGCCTGCTAACAAAAGGACATCTTGATCAATAAGTGGTTCCAGTCCCTTTATACTATGCTGTTCCACCTTCTTTAAAAAATCATAAGGCGTTTTCGTTCCCGTTAGCTGATACCCACGCTCAATCTTCCAATACAAATCTAAATCTCTTTTCATAGCAAAGCGAAGTGCAGTATTTAATAACCATTTTTGTTTCCCTACAAAAAGCACTTTAAAAATCATATTGGTAAACCAATTAAGCTCCATAGTCAGGGCATCCATACCTTGGTAAAAAATATCAAAGGCAATCACTCGCTTAATCCTCTTTTCAAAAGCAGCGGCTCGCATGGCAAAGTAACCACCCCACGAAAGACCCAAAACAGTTACTTGATCCAGTCCAAAATAGTCTAGCACAGCGGCTACTGGTTCTTCAAAATTAGGGATAAAATAAGATTTTTCTCTTTGGAAAAGCAAATTCCCCTGACCAGGCCCTTCAAAGAGAATGAGATTATAATCGCCATCTGCAAATACCGACATCCAAGCAATCAATTCTTCCATATTACTATCATATCCTCCAAAAATTAAAAGATTCTTAGTCGCACCCGCAGAAGAAATTCTAACAGCTGGCAGACTTGTCTTTTCATAAGGAACTTGGTGCCTCTCCAATTCCAGATCAGCAAATGCACGATAAAAACAAGCTAAACGATGCTGTTGGATGAAATCTCTATCCGGATCATTTTCCAAGAGGTAAAAACTAGCTCCGAAAAAATAAGAAGCCGCAATATCATCATCTCCTAAGCTTTCTCTCATGATGGCAAATTCTTTCCATACCCTACTCCAAGAAGCTATATCTTTTAATTGAGGGACAATAGTATGCAAATCGGCAGCCACCTGTTCATTCCCCTCAAAACGAGAACAGATACGATTGATTTGCAGATCAAATTGAGCATTTCCTGTGTAGTGATAAAACATAAATAAATTTCTCCTTTTTACTGTTAGTATAAGAGGAGTTTCCTTGACAAACAAGCATTACTTTTCTATAATCTGTAGGAAATCGTACAGACTGTCAATAAATGTTTCTTAAACAACAGAAAAGGAAAATTCATATGCCCCAAGACGTCCGCATTCTAAAAACCAAACGAGATATTGAAAATGCCCTGATTGAACTTATTATTGAAAAAGATTTTCCAAGCCTGACGGTAAAAGAGATTTGTCAAAAAGCCCTCATCAGCCGTTCTACTTTTTACAGCCATTATTTGGATAAGTATGATATTCTCGAACAGCTGGTTGCCAGAACCATCCAGCAACTAAATGAAAAATTCGCTGCAAAATACCAAGCCAAAGCCTCGTCTCAGCAACTAAAAACTTTTTTTGACGATATCTATGACTTCTATCAAGACAAGCAGCAACTTTTACAGGCTCTTTTGAAAACCCCCTTTCCAGAGCAGGCCAGCTTTGAAGATGAGTTTAGTAAACATTGTCATCACTACATCTATCAGACACTTTTACATAAAAAAAGCCAGCACAAATTGCCAGACCAGCTTATTGCACAGCTTTTCACTGCAAATATTCTTACTCTCATGCGATGGACATTGGAACATGGCTCCTCAGAGGAACTAACTTCCTCTATTGATCAGCTGCATCATTTATTTTTCGAAGTGATATAAAAAAACAAGTATGGGACAGGCTGTCATGATTGCTGCGCAACCTCGATAGTCCGTCCCATCTTCTCGTCATCGTCTATTTATTTTGGTTTAGTTAAGCATTAAAACTCTCTGTCAATTGTGGTACAACTTGTTTCTTACGAGATACAGCTCCTTCAAGGAAGGCATGATTATTCTCAAGTTTAAAGTTAAAAGCCTTCTCAATTTTATCGGTATTCGTACCCAATGCTAAGATTTCTGAATTAGAATTCAGAATATCAGTAATCATCAACACAAAATCTGAATACCCATTTTCCGAGCGTGAATCGTTAATGGCTGTCTCAATTTCAGTTTGCCGAGCCAAAACATCATTAATATCAACCGTATTCACTTGAGCAACACGAACTTGATTTCCATTTAGTTCAAACGTTTTAGCATCAATATCAATCAATTCTTCTGCCGTTTTGCTAGCCAAATTGGTTCCTGCTTTGAGCATAGCCAGACCGTATTCCTGCAAATCCACTCCAGCAATGGCAGCCAATTCTTCTGCAACTGCTGGATCAGTCGCATGAGTCGTTGGTGATTTTAAAAGCAAGGTATCTGAAATGAGACCAGACAGCATCAAACCTGCGATTTCCTTTGGAACTGCCACATGATTTTCCTTATACATGCGATAAACAATAGAAGATGCAGACCCGACTGGCTCTACCCGCATATAAAGAGGATTAGCTGTCTCAAAATTTGCAATCCGGTGGTGGTCAATGACTTCAATCACTTCAACATCTCCAATATCAGAGATTGATTGCTGAAATTCATTATGGTCAGTTAGAATAACCTGTTTTACACCTTCATTTTTAGCCGATTCAACCACACGTGGCGCATCAACACCAAAATAATCTAAGACAAAAGCAGTTTCTTCATTAGGAGTTCCAAGAGCTACAGCCTCTGCATCAATACCCAGTTGACGTTTCAAATATGCATAAGCCACCGAAGAACCAATAGCATCCGAATCCGGATTTTGATGACCAAAAACTAAAATTTTAGACATAATTCTATACCTCTTACAAATATTTTCTACACAATTATATCATAAAAAAACAAAGAAAAAAGGGTAATTACCCTTAAATTTAGGCTCTATAATATCTGTAGTGGGTAAATCTCATTCAGATATTATAGGGCTTTTTGAGGGTATGAAAAAAAGTCCCATATGACTTATAATGAAAAGCGACCAAACTCACATTAGAAAGACTCATATGGAACTTCTTAAGAATACCACAGATTTAATCGGATTGAAAGACAAAAATATCAAAATCCTTCTCGTTTTACAACACCAAACCCACATTGAAATACAAGCTAAGCTGGATTATCAAGCGCCTGACTGCCCCCATTGTCAGGGAAAAATGATTAAGTACGACTTTCAGAAAGCATCGACTATCCCACTTCTTGATATCCAAGGGATGCCCACCCTTCTAAAGCTCAAAAAGCGTCGCTTTCAGTGCAAAGGTTGTCGCAGAGTGTCGGTATCTGAAACCCCTCTCGTTCAGAAAAATTGTCAGATTTCCAAACCTGTCTGGGCTAAAATCACTCAGCTTCACACTGAAAAGCTGACTAACTCCGCTATCGCTAAGAGATGTCATATCTCCGGCTCTGCCGTCCAGAGAAAGCTGGAACAGTTCACCTTTAAAGAGAATTTTACCAAACTTCCTGAAATCTTATCTTGGGATGAATTCTCTCGAAATAAAGGGAAATTAGCCTTCATCGCTCAAGACTTTGAAACACGAAAGATTGTCACCATCCTTGAAAACAACAGGCAATCAACCATCAAAAACTACTTCTACAAGTATCCTAGAGAGGTTCGCGAGCAGGTTAAAGTGGTAACGGTGGACATGTCTGCTAGCTACATTCCCATCATTAAGCAATTGTTTCCTTGCGCCAAAATTGTTCTTGATCGCTTTCATATCATCCAGCACTTAAGCCGGGCTATGATGACCACTAGAATTGCTATTATGAAGAGCTTTGACAAGAAGTCTCTGCCCTATCGGGCCATGAAAAATCATTGGCGCCTTCTTCACAAGGACAGCCGGAAGCTCTCTGACACTGCTTTCTATTCACGAACCTTTAGGCAAACTTTAACCCCTCGTGAGATTGTCAATAAAACTTTAGCTTTCTCTGATGAACTTCGCTTTTATGATGAGCTTTACCAACTCTTGCTCTTCCATTTTCAAGAAAAGAGACCAACTGAATTCTTTGGACTCATTGAAGACCATTTAAACGGTGTCAATCAGGCATTTTCAACCGTCTTCAAGACCTTTCTCAAATACAAAGATTACATCACAAATGCTCTTAACCTACCTTATTCTAACGCTAAACTGGAAGCAACCAACAAGCTCATCAAGGATATCAAACGCCAAGCTTTTGGCTTTCGAAACTTCAAAAACTTTAAAATTAAAATTCTCATCGCTTTGAACATGCAAAGAGAGAGAACCAATCTGATTCTCTCTCGTGCTTAGTTATAAGTCACCCACTACAGTTGACAAAGAGCCTAAATTTACTGACGGGATTCGAACCCGCGACCCCCACCTTGGCAAGGTGATGTTCTACCACTGAACTACGTTCGCTAATGCCGGCTACATGACTTGAACACGCGACCCTCTGATTACAAATCAGATGCTCTACCAACTGAGCTAAGCCGGCCTATCTATATGTCTCTTCTATGCGGGTGAAGGGACTTGAACCCCCACGCCCGAAAGCGCCAGATCCTAAATCTGGTGCGTCTGCCAATTCCGCCACACCCGCATATCATGACCCGTACTGGGCTCGAACCAGTGACCCTTTGATTAAAAGTCAAATGCTCTACCAACTGAGCTAACGAGTCTTTCCTCTTTTTTGAAATCGCGATCTTCTCTTAATTCCAACGGTCCCGACGGGAATCGAACCCGCGATCTTCGCCGTGACAGGGCGACGTGATAACCGCTACACCACGGGACCTAATATAACTAATTGTATTCGAACTAAAAAGCTAGTGATTTAGATAAATCAGCTTGAAGTCTTGTAACTTCTACGCCGATTTCCTAAAATCATACGCTTTTCTTCACGTTCTCATTACTTAATCATGGGAGTTAACGGGATCGAACCGCTGACCCTCTGCTTGTAAGGCAGATGCTCTCCCAGCTGAGCTAAACTCCCTATCGGCTAAGCGACTCCCATATCTGGCAGGGGGCAACCCCCAACTACTTCCGGCGTGCTAGGGCTTAACTGCTGTGTTCGGCATGGAAACAGGTGTATCTCCTAGGCTAGCGTCACTTAACCAATTGAATA
>NZ_JBRUHR010000024.1:0-34418 GCF_053206925.1 Streptococcus dentiloxodontae
GGCTTTCGAAACTTCAAAAACTTTAAAACTAAAATTCTTATCGCTTTGAACATGCAAAGAGAGAGAACCAATCTGATTCTCTCTCGTGCTTAGTTATAAGTCACCCACTACAGTTGACAAAGAGCCGGTATTTTCCTGTAGGAAAGGGACGATAAGAGGACAGAGACGTCTTTCTTCCATTAAGAGCAGCTACTCTCCCATACGGATTGGCATCCGTCACAAAGCTATAATGCGAAAAGACCATTTGGTGCCTATAAACCGAGAGATTATAGCGCCCCTTACTTTCATGAGTAATAGTACCAGCAGTAAGATATAATTCTTGGTCATACTTCTTTACTTGATTAATGCGGTAGACACGATATAGATAAAAAACAAACCCAATAGGGAAAATAGGCAAAGCCAAGACTGCTAGGATAAACAGGGCAATCAATACATGTACGACAAAAGTAAGCATCCCTTATTCTTCTTTCAGCTTGGCCAATTCCTGTGCCAAAAGCTTAAGAGCAACCTGTGGGTTGGCCTGCCCTTTGGTGGCTTTCATGAGGAAGCCTGTAAAGGCTTTGTCGGCATTGCGTTTGCCGGATTTGAAGTCTGCGACAGCTGCTTCATTGTCCGCAAAAACCTGATGAATAATCGGAAGCAATACTTCTGGATCTGAAATTTGTACCAGTCCAGCTTTTTCCACATAATCACGCGCACCGCCGCCGTTTTTAGCCAGATGCACAAAGACTTTCTTGGCAATCTTAGACGAAATCGTGCCGTCTTCGATGATAGCAATCATTTCGACCAGATTTTCCGGTGTTAGCTCAATTTGCTCAATGGTTTTGCCTTCACTGTTGAGGAATTGCGCCACTTCACCCTGCAGCCAGTTGGAAATCTGCTTGGCATCGCCTCCCAAAGCGACAGCCTTTTCAAAGAAATCAGAAGTCGCTTTGCTGGCTGTTAACTGACCAGCATCATAAGCTGATAAGCCAAGCTCAGCCACATAGCGAGCGCGGCGTTCTTTTGGAAACTCTGGCAAGCTTGTGCGGACTTCCTCAATCCACTCATCAGACACCTCAAAGAGCGGCAGGTCTGGTTCTGGGAAGTAACGGTAATCCGCAGAACCTTCCTTGACCCGCATGAGAATGGTTCCTTTATTGGCCTCATCATAGCGGCGTGTTTCTTGACGAATCTGACCGCCCGAACGAAGAATCTTGGCCTGACGTTCCACTTCAAACTCCAGTCCCTTACGGACGTTATTGAAGGAGTTAAGGTTTTTCAGCTCGGTCTTAACACCAAATGCTTCTTGACCATAAGGACGAAGCGAAATGTTGGCATCGACACGCATAGACCCTTCTTCCATCTTCACGTCGGAAATGCCTGTGTACTGAATGACTTCTTTCAGCGCGGTCAAGTAAGCGTAGGCTTCTTCTGGACTGCGCATGTCGGCTTCAGACACGATTTCAATCAAGGGAACGCCTTGGCGGTTGAGGTCAACATAGGAATAACCGTCTGTCCCGTGCGTATTTTTACCCGCATCTTCCTCCAAATGCGCACGTTCAATGCGGATTTTCTTGCTTGATCCATCTTCCAATTCAATCTCAATCCAGCCATTGTAACCAATTGGCTCGTCAAATTGAGAAATTTGATAGGCTTTGGGATTATCAGGATAGAAATAATTTTTGCGGTCAAAATGCATGTGCTGGTGGATATCCATATTGAGCGCCAGCGCAGCCTTGATACCGTAATCAATGACTCCCTTATTCATGACAGGCAAAACGCCTGGAAAAGACCAATCAATGACATTGGTATTGGCATTTTGGTCATTGCCAAAGTGAGCGGATGTTGGTGAGAAGATTTTGGAATTGGTGTTCAGCTCAACGTGAACTTCAAGTCCGATAATTGTTTCAAAGTTCATTAGTCCTTACCTCCAAAAATCACAGGCTGCTGTTTGTGGTGGTCTGTCGTTGCCTCAAATGCTGCCGCTGCTTGATAGATAGTTTCTTCGCTGTATTTTGGACCGATCAGCTGCAAACCAACTGGCAAACCGTCTGCAAAACCAGCAGGGATAGAAATCCCTGGCAGCCCCGCCAAATTAACCGGAATTGTCAAAATATCTGCCAGATACATGGCAACAGGGTCATGGTTAAGCGTGTCCAAATCATAAGCCACACTTGGAGAAGTAGGCCCCAAAATCAAATCATAGTCTGCAAAGACCTTCTCGAAATCTTGGATGATTAAAGTACGCACAGCGCCAGCTTTTTTGAAGTAGGCATCATAGTAACCTGAGGATAGGCTGAAGGTTCCCAACATGATACGGCGTTTGACTTCGTCACCGAAGCCTTCGCTGCGTGTATTGACATAGATGTCGTCCAAATTTTGGTAATTTTCTGTACGGTAACCGTAGCGAATGCCATCAAAGCGCTGCAGATTTGATGAAGCTTCTGATGAGGCGATAATGTAGTAAACCGCCACACCGTACTTACTGTGCGGAAGACTGACTTCTTCTACTACCGCACCCAGTTTTTCAAACTGCTTAGCAGCAGCCAGAATGGTTTCTTTGACTGCTGGATCAATTCCCTCACCAAGATATTCTTTCGGTAAAGCAATCTTCATACCCTTGATGTCTTGACCAATTTTGGCAGTAAAGTCAGCTACTTGATTGGTTGATGAAGTGGAATCCTTGACATCATGTCCTGAAATAACATTCAAAAGCTGTGCATTTTCCTTAACCGTCTGCGCAAAAGGCCCAATCTGATCCAATGATGAACCAAAAGCAATCAGCCCAAAACGAGACACGCGGCCATAAGTTGGTTTGAGACCCACTACGCCATTAAAAGCTGCTGGTTGGCGGATCGAACCACCCGTATCAGATCCCAAAGACAGGCGAACTTGACCAGATGCAACAGCTGTTGCAGATCCACCTGATGAACCGCCAGGAACCTTAGCTTGATTCCAAGCATTTTTCGTTTTCTTGAAATAAGAGGTTTCCGTTGAACCACCCATGGCAAATTCGTCCATGTTGGTTTTCCCAATGACAATCATATCCTTGCCATAGAGCTTTTCAACCGCCGTCGCATCAAAAATCGGCTCGTAATTATAGAGCATTTTAGAAGCTGCTGTCGTCAAGATACCCTTAGTTGAGATATTATCCTTGACCGCAAGGGGAATCCCGCTCATGATATTATCAGCGTTAATACCCTTTTCATCAACCGCTTTAGCCTGTGCCAGCGCAGCCTCTTCTGAAATGGTAATAAAAGAATCAACAGCCGTTTCACGTGCTTTGATATCTTCTAATGTTGCCTTGGTCAATTCGACCGCTGAGATTTCTTTCTTGACGAGGAGTTCATGTAATTCGTCAATGGTTTTGCTATTAAATGACATTAGGCATCTCCTCCATCTTCTAGGATAGCTGGTACTTTAATGTAGTAGTCATCAGCCTGCGGCACATTTTTAAAGAGGTCATCGCGGTTATCTCCTGCAGCAGCAACATCTTCACGCATGACTGTCTTGCGGTCTGCCATGGTTGTGGTGATAGGTACACCAGTGGTGTCAACTTCATTTAAAAGCTCCACCATGTCAACAATTTTCGATAAGGTTGTGGCAAATTCTGCCGTTTCCTCGTCTGAAAATGTTAACTTAGACAAGTTCGCCACGTGACGAACTTCTTCTTCAGAAATTTTCATGTTTTCTCCATTCTACATGTACATAATCTTTGCCATTATACCATATTTTAGCCTGTTTTTAACAGTTAAGTACGCATTCGTCATGGAATACCGTTTGCTACTGAAAAATCTACTCCAGCAGAACTTTCTTTTAAATTCATCATGGTCAAATTTAAAGCAAGATAGAAGCGCTATCAATTCTTACATTTTTGTTAGTTTAGGCTTACAAAAGTGTAAGTTCACATCCTTTCCTGCATGCTACAATGATATTAATAAAGGAGGAGATATTATGACCAGAATAAAACTGCTCAATGCTAATCAGCTAAAGTATATTGCTTTGATTTTTATGACCTTGGACTCTGCTTTCTTTGCATTTCCAGGTCTGCCAAGCTGGATACACCTCATTACGCGTTTTGTCGCACCGCTTTTCGCCTACCTGACGATTGAAGGTTTTTTCCACACTAGAAATCGCAAAAAACACCTGCTTCGCCTGTGGAGCGCAGCTATTCTCATGCAACTAGGAGATTTTCTCTCTATCTTCTTACTAGGTAAGGGACACTCCATCAGCGATAATATCTTTCTGACCTTGGCTGTCGGCTACAGTGCTCTCTATTTTTGGCAAAAGGCTAGAGATAAGGATGGCAAAACATCAACTAACATCATTCTGGGAACTCTGATTTTTCTGATTGGCCTTGCCCTATCCTTTGTCGGCCTGCCTTTGGGTCAGCACCTCAGTCTGACGCTAGAAGGCGGCATGCAAATCCTCTTTCTCATGCTGATTTTCTGGGGATTTTATGGTAATCCTACAAAACAACTCATCATCTTTATTTTGTGGAGCATCCCCCTTTTCATCTTCTGGGGGCCAGACCTCAATATTGGTTACTACAAGAGCTTTAGCGGCTGGTTTGACATGTTTTGTTATAACAGCGATGCTCTGAGCTTCCTATTCCTGCCATTTCTTCTGTTCTACAATGGTCAAAAGGGCAGCAGCAAACCTATTCATAAATGGTTTTTCTACATTTTCTATCCTGCCCACCTTTGGATTTTGCATCTAATAGCTCTCTTCTTATCACTTAAATGAAATGAACCCCATCGGCCTCTACCGAATGGGGTTTTGTTACCTTAATTTTTTCTCCTTGTCCTATGGACCACAATAAGCGCAAGGCAAATGCAAATTACCTTTAACATAATACCCGTCACGCCCTTGTCATCTACTGAAACCTGAGACAAGGCATTGATAAAAGCATGTGTCATGGCACAAATCCACAAGCTGCCAGAATAGTTAAATAAGGCTGATAAAATAAAAGAGTTGGTCAGTAAGCCCAACAAAAAGAAAGGGACATCAACGTTTGCCAGACTTCCATCAATGTAAAAGAATAGAAAATGCCAAGCTCCCCAGCAAGCAAAAGTGATTAGGGTTGCAAAAAAATAGGGAACTTTTTTCTCTAAATCCGTCTGAAAGGAATAACGCCAACCAATTTCTTCAATGCCTCCAAATAGCAGGCTTTTCAGAAAAAATACAATTGGAAGCCAGAAATTACCGATTTCAAATCCATGACCAAGGATAACCGCACCGAAGTCTAATATTAGAAAAGCGGTCACCAGTAGATAAGTTTTAATGGTTTGTTTGACATCTAAAAATTCTCTTAGTATTTTTAGAAATCTTTTCCCATGACATTTCTTCTGATAAATGACTCCCCAAAAGGCTGATGAGACCCCAGCTAAAACGATAAGAACAATTCCCAAAACGGAATGGTATCCCAGTTCAACTCCCGTCATCTTTAATAAACCAGCAAGGACAGCCAACAAAATAATCTGAATGAATGCAGGAAACAAATAGACACTATAAAGTGATTTCGTGTTCATGATACTATCGAAAAATCATTCCATCCTTTTTATTTTTCTCTGCTAAATGCATTAAAAGACTAGCCTCCCATATTTTTAGCTAGCCTTTTTGTCTAACTCAACATATTATTACTTGATAAATCAGGATTTTGAGCTAAAAAATTAGACATTGTTTTTAAAATTAGCTTTGCGACTCCTTGTAAGTCAAGCATCAGTCCAAAATTTTCGCTCCTAAGACATTTTTCATATGTCCCAGCGCGAACTGATGAGCTTCTTCGGTGATGGAGGCAATAGCGCTGCTGACAACCTCGATCTTGTAGCCGAGATTGTAGGCATCAATAGCGGTATGAAGAACGCAGATATCAGACAGGACACCGGTTAAAATGATCGTTTTAACATCTCGTTCCCGCAGACGAATGTCAAGATCCGTCCCTGAAAAGGCTGAATAATGCCGTTTATCCATCCAGAAAACTCGGCTGTCTGCTCTGCTATTGTCATAAAAATCGGCCAGAGGCCCAAAAAGAGCACGCCCTGCGGTTCCTTTGATGTTATGAGGTGGAAACAGTTTGGTTTCAGGGTGGAAACTATCACCTTCATCATGCCCGTCAATAGCAAAAAAGATATAATCACCGCGGTCGTAGGCCTCTTGAGTCACCTGAGCAATCCGCTCAGAAATGGCTTGAGCTGGTTTCCCTGCTGTCAGTTTACCATCATCAGCCACAAAATCATAGGTATAATCAATCGAAATCAGTGCTTTAGTCATTTTGTCTCCTTTTATCTATAAAAAGGGAGTGAGTAACAAAATAGATTTCTCTGAAATCATCGTTTGTCCCACTCCCTTTTTCTAACAGTTGATTATTAAGCTTAACAGCCCATGCAATACAGTGTTTTTATGATTTATTCATAGTCCTTTAACTTATCAAAGATACCTTCGTTAATAACTTTAAGATAGGTTCCTTTCATTCCAAGAGAACGGCTTTCAATAATTCCTGCCGACTCCAGCTTACGCAAAGCATTGACAATAACCGAACGGGTAATACCGATACGATCTGCAACAACAGAAGCTGTAAGACGTCCTTCCAAACCATCCAGCTCATTTAAGATAGCAGAAACTGCCTTGATTTCAGAATAGGATAGGGTATTGATGGCCATGTTAATAGCTGTTTGTTTACGGATTGTTTCTTCAAGATTTTCGGTTTGAAGATTGAGCAGCTGCAAACCAACAACGGTTGAAGCAATCTCAACGAGAATCAAATCCTCATCTACAAATTCATGATCATTACGCCAAATAATGAAAGAACCAAGACGCATTCCGCCTCCGTAAATTGGAGCAATTGTTGTCAAACCATCTGGAAAATCGTCCTTAGACTCTACTGGAAAAATTGTCAAATCGCTCTCAACGGACAAGTTTTCCTCAGTATCATAGACACGGCTAATACCGCGCACGTATTCTTCTGGCAGCTGCTTAGCTTCAAAGAACTCTTCCACACGATCAGTGTTGGTTTTGTACTTCATAGCATAGCCGAGAATAACCCCACCGCCATTGACAATTGCCGCATTGCAGTCAATGATATCTGCCAGCTGAGCTGCCATATTATTATAAGGAAGCTCCCCTTCTAAACTGTCAACTGAACGCTGCAAAATAGACGTGATTTTGCGAGTTTTCGATAATAAATTTGCCATAGAATTTCGTCACTTTCTTTAAATCATAGTCTTTATCTGGCTGCCTTGATAATAGTCATACTTATCCAGCTGTCCCAGATTACATACAGATTTATTATAACATAGGACAGGGTTGAATTGCAAACAATTGTCTGAAAATTGCCTATTATTTTACTATTCTTTATCTTATATTTTTTAATAAAAAGGGAGTGAGACAAAGAAAATATCCAGTGGATGTTTTCTTCATGAGCTTAAAAACAAAACAGCGAATCGGGATTTCGTAGAAATCGATTTCTCAGCAAGTCCTAGTTTTTAGTTGCTGACCTGAAACAGTCCACTGGACTATGCAGGGGTAAGACTAAGTTGGCTAAACCAATAAGTCTTACTCCCAACCACTGCGTCAAACTGTTACGGTTATTTATATGACAATCCTAGAGGAACTTTTTATACGTAATCTTCACGATTACCTCTTCTGTGGGTGATTGCACAGCAATCATCATGGTTTGTCCCAACCTCATTGTTTTATCTTCGATAATAAGACAAAACACGGGTAATTTTTTCTTGCACCTCGGTCAAATCTTCTACTGTTGGCAAATAAACGATGCGGAAGTGATCAGGATCCTTCCAGTTGAAGCCGCGGCCATGTACCAGCATAACCTTTTCTTTTTGCAAAAGGCGCAGCACAAATTGCTCATCATCATCAATCCGATACATGTTTTGATCAATTTTAGGGAAAATGTAAAGTCCGGCCTTAGGTTTCATCGCCGACAAACCCGGAATGTCATTGATGGCTTTGTGAATGAAATTACGCTGCTCATAGATACGGCCGCCCGGCAACAGCAGCTCATCTCCCGACTGGTAACCGCCCAGAGAGGTTTGAACGACTTGCTGACCCAACACGTTGGAACATAAACGCATATTAGCCAGCATATTAAGACCTTCAATATAACCTCTCACATGTTTTTTAGGTCCAGACAGAACCATCCAGCCAACACGAAAACCGCAAATACGATGAGATTTGGACAAGCCATTCATAGAAACGCAGAAAACATCAGGAGCCAGACTAGCAATAGCGGTATGTTTTTCACCATCCATAACCATACGGTCATAAATTTCATCGGCAAAGATAATCAAATCATTTTGACGGGCTAGTTCAACAATTTCTTCAAGAACATCTTTTGAATAAAGAGCACCCGTAGGATTATTAGGATTAATAACGACAATAGCTTTGGTATTTGAAGTGATCTTTGACTTAATATCGCCAATATCAGGAATCCAATCAGCCTGTTCATCGCAGAGATAATGCACCGCATGACCGCCAGCTAGACTAACCGTAGCTGTCCAAAGCGGATAATCCGGCATGGGAACTAAGACCTCATCGCCATTATCCAAAAGAGCCTGAAGAGAAATAGAAATCATCTCTGATACACCATTGCCAAGATAAATATCATCAATATCCAAATTAGGGAAACCTTTGAGCTGACAATACTGCATAATAGCCTTACGAGCAGAAAAAATTCCCCTACTATCTGAATAGCCTTCGCTGCTTCTTGCATTGCGAATTAAATCACGGATGACCTCATCCGGTGCTGTAAAACCAAATTCTGCTGGATTACCTGTGTTTAGACGGAGAATTTTCTCACCATTAGCAATCATACGATTAGCTTCGTCCAATACGGGACCACGAATATCATAAGCAACATCATCTAATTTGGACGATTTATCAAATTGTTTCATGAGTTTATCCTTCCCGAGACTAATTTAGTCTACATTATACCGCTTTTCACTTGAAGATTCAAACTAGACTAAGAGAGATTCATAAGACGTAGAAAATAGTCCATGTAACTATCATCCTTGGCTAATTCCTTCTGTTTGGCAACAACTAAACTGGGGTAATCGGTAATAATACCGTCCACAGGTTTTTGTAAATAATTTTCAATATCTTCTTCTGAATTAATTGTCCAGGCAAATACCTGTTTGTTGGCTGCATGAGCCCAGCTGGCCAGCCAGTTTTGATAGGAAAAATCTTCTATAGCGTAAAAATCAACTGTCTTACTGGCAAAATCACCAATTTGAAATGAAATGGTATCACCGGTTTTGATAGATGAATTCAGTTGTTCTACTTTCTCAATCGTTTTCAAATCTAAGGACATAACAAGGTACTCCTTGACACCCCCTAGTTCCTCCAGTTTTTGAACAAAAAGTTGTTCATAATTACTGGGCTCTGACCCAGTTGGCTTCAATTCGATCAAGAGCTTAACACCAAGCTCTTTAGCTTTATTGACATAAGTTTCAAAGGAGACCAGCTGACTTTTGAAAGTATTTTGCTTTATAGGTAAGCCAACAACATCGCTAGCCTTGGATTCCGATATTTTAAGAGATTTACCCGTTAAACGCTCCAAATTATCATCATGACTAACCACAAATTGGCCATCCTTAGACAGGATAACATCCATTTCCACATAATCTGCGCCTTCTTTAGCAGCAGCTTCAAGCGCTTCAAGAGAATTTTCAACACCCTTATTGACATCACCGCGATGGGCAATCACCGCAATTTTTCTGGGATCTCCACTGAGATCCTCTTGGCTTTTTAGAAAATAGCTGACGCCTCCTATAACAATCAAGAGGATTGACAAAGCCCAAATACGATGCTGTTTAAACTGTTCTGCCTGCTGTTCAGCAAAATCAGCCTGTTCTTTTCCCAAAAGAGCCAATAAATAAGATAAAAAAGCCAGTTTAAAAAGAAGGTTTCCTCCAAAATGAATCCCCCAAACCATGCAAAGAAAGACGGTTTCCACGATATTGTTGCTGGTATTGCTATCTAAAAAGCTAGCCGCTCCCACAAAAAGTAAACCGACCAAATTTAAAGCTAATAAAAGCAGAAATAAGAGTGGTAAGAGACCAATTAAACTAAAGATATTTCTTCCCTTAGTCAAACGCCAGCTTTCTTTCATATTTTCTGCAAATCGCTCCCCCTTACCTGTCACGGTTAGAGGTAAAGTATAGATAAAACGCAGGTTCAAGTAAGCTAATACAGCATATAAACTGCCATAGAGTATTTTCCCGCTTAGACTTTTCATTAATTCTGCTGAAATAAATTTGGGAATATAAATATTTTCTACCAGACTAGATGAAAAAAGAATTTTCAAAAACGGTATAGTCAGCAAAAGATAGATTAAAAAAGCCAAAATATGCCAAGAAGCCACAGACTTGAAAAAATTGAGGCTATCTTCTTTCAGACGTTTCAGACCCAAACGCAGACGGGCTTCTTTATGCCTAATAATTTCTACCAACAAAGAAAATTCAAGGTAAATAAAGAAAGCCAAACTAAACAAGTAGACGAAAAGTAGAAAAACGGTTAAGGGATTTCCAAAGAAACTTGACAAATTATCTGTTGTCAGGCCTGGCACTTCTATTGATACGAGAATAGATTGAAAAATAGCCGATAAAACGAAACCGCCTACCACTGTCACGCCTAGCTGCAAAAGGGTAGCTCTTAAAATATAAGTAAATTTATGGGTATATAAATCTGTCAGAACAGTTTTTATAGATTGTATCATGCTTCTATTTTAACAAAAATAATCAGTAAAAACATAAGACCGCTTTCATTTTTTCCTGAAAAGGAGTATAATGAAAGCAACAAAAGGAGGTAAAGCTTATGTCTCACAAATATCAACGTATCATGGTCGCTATTGATGGCTCCTACGAATCTGAACTCGCTTTTTTCAAAGGAGTTAATGTTGCCAAGCGCAATGATGCAGAATTGCTTCTTGTCCATGTGATTGACACACGCGCCCTCCAAAGTGTGGCGACATTTGATACCTATATCTACGAAAAATTGGAAGAAGAAGCCAAGCAAGTTCTGGCCGATTATGAAAAACAAGCTCGGGAGGCCGGGCTTACAAAGGTTCGTCAGATCATCGAATTTGGTAATCCTAAACGTCTCTTGGCTCATGATATTCCAAACAAAGAAGGAGTTGATCTCATCATGGTCGGTGCAACAGGTCTTAATACCTTTGAACGCCTCCTGATTGGTTCGTCTTCAGAATATATTTTGCGCCATGCTCATGTTGATCTTTTAATCGTTCGGGATTCAGAAAAAACTTTCTAACTCCTATAAGAGGTTGGGACTGAGGTCCCGCCTTTTTTAGGTGGTATCGGCTTTTTCTTCAGCATAGCTGAACCGTTTTTTTAATGTCAAATAGCACTTATTTTCAAACAAGAAACTTCCTTAAAAATCATGATGTTTCCTTATTTTAAAATCTCCCTTCAACTTGTAAAAAATAGTTTGGAAATAATATTCCAAACTATTTTAATAAATTATTTAGCACCAATACGGTTGCGGTATTCTGTATAAGATTCTGTATGCATAAGTTTCTTAGCATTATTAACACGGTCTCTTGTCGGAGGCTTAACACCTTCTAAAGTATAGGGAATACCGAGTTCTCGCCATTTGAATTCTCCTAAAGTATGGTAAGGCAAAATTTCAAACTTATCAACATTTTTAAGCGTTTCAACAAATTTCCCCAGTTCAATCAGATCTTCATCAATATCTGTCAGACCAGGCACTAAAACATGACGAATCCAAACAGGAATCCCCTTGTCCGACAAGTACTGAGCAAATAGCAAAATATTTTTATTAGGCTGACGGGTAACAATTTTATGCTGTTCAGGATTAATTTCTTTCAAATCCAGCAGCACTAGATCAGTCACCGCCAATAATTTGTCCACAATTTTGTGATATTCTGGTGTTGGACGGTAAGCAAAACCACAGGTATCCAAAGTGCAGTGGATGCCCAGCTCTTTTGCCTTGGTAAACAATGCCGTAACAAATTCAATCTGCAGCATAGCTTCACCGCCAGAAACCGTGATACCGCCAGTCTTTCCCCAAAAATGTTTGTAGCGTAAAGCTTCGCTTAAGACATCATCAACCGTCCGCTCTTGAGACTTATTGGTCTCCATCTCCCAAGTATCAGGATTATGACAATACTGACAGCGCAGCTTACAGCCCTGCATAAAAATAACAAAGCGAATTCCCGGACCGTCAACCGATCCAAAACTTTCGGTTGAATGAACCATTCCTGTCACTTGACCGTAATCAACTTCTGTCATAACAACCTCCTGTAACCGTTTTTTCTTACTTCTATTATACTATTTTTGCGGCCGAAGGTCTTATAAATACTTCTACCATTCATCAAAGCTATACTATAATAATCTCTAATCTTTTCTTATCTATACTATACCACTCATAAATACAGCAGGCTCATTCAATGTCTCCCAACTACTATGCCAAAATATCATATCCAAAACATGTAAAAAAGCAGGCTTTTACCCCTGCTTTATCTTTAATAAATTAGTTTGCTTTTTTCTTAAATCCAAAGAAAGCCGCTGCCGCTACTGCAAATGTTCCCACAAGAGCAGCGTAAGCTGAACCTGTCGAATCCTCACCCGTGTTTGGAAGAGTTACATTTCGACCTGAAGCATCTGTACCAGTCAATGTACCGTCTTGATTTAGGGTGAAGCCAACCGCTTCAGCTGGAACAGTTTGCGTTGAACCATCCGTGTTTTGAACGATTACCTGACCATTTGTTGTTCCAACAATCGTTTGACCGTTAGGGATTTGAACTGGATCCATTGAAGTTGCTGATGTTGCTGCATTTGGATCTGCCGCTGCTGCTGCATTGGCTGATGAAGCTGAACCCGCTACTGACGAAGAGGACGCTGGATCCGCTGCTCCTGCATTAGCACCAGCATTTGGATCTGCTGCCGCTGCATTAGACGATGACTCTGAGCTTGCAGCTGGTACGGCCGAATTCGAACTTGAGCTAGGCGTATTGGCCGCATTATTATTTGCAAGATTATCTTCAGATACTGACGAAGAGGTTGGTGTTGAAGATGACGATGCAGAGGCTGGTGTTCCGGCAAAATCATCAGCCGAGGCCAATGGTGAAAGGCTTCCTGCTGCCAACAAAGCAGCCACTGCAAGTGAACTAAATACAACTTTTTTGGATTTCATGTTTAAGTCTCCCATTAATAAAATCGTAACTATCCTACATTATAGCATAAATAAAACTTAAAAAGAGAATTTTTCTGTAAATTTTCTAAAAAACAGATTTAAAAATCTTAATACATATGATAAATGGCCATTATAGCATGCTGTCCACAGCATTGTTTGAGACCTTATCTAAGGGAATCACATTTTCGGAAAATCTTTTTACAGGATAATGGCTGAGTAGTTATTTTCAATTTTCGATTGCTGCCTTAAATACACAAGTCCAACTAAAAAAGCAAAGAACTGCTCTTTTTTTGCGATTCAATTCATTGCTTTTTTCATCTTACTCTAATTATCTCGCCATCATATCTTTAGACAAATCAAATTGACAGGCTGAATTAACCAGCTTCTTCAATTGGCTCAATGCGGCTGATAATCAACTTAAGCTTGGTTACACGGCCTTCTTTTACCTTGTCGTTGATGAGTTCCAGCTGCTTGTCCTTACTCTCTACCTCAAAAGTCTCTTTTTCTTCCTGAGAAGGAATGGTACCGACACCAGTCAGATAATAACCAGCAATGGTATCAACATCATCACTTTCTAATTCAGTATCAAAATATTCATTGAAATCATTCAGTGTCATGGTTCCCAGAACAATATAGGTGTCTTTGGCAATTTCACGAACGTCAATATTGGTCTTGTCGCTTTCATCGTCAATGTCTCCGACAATTTCTTCAAGAAGATCCTCCAGAGTTACAATCCCAGCCACACCGCCGTATTCGTCTTTTAGAATGGCAATCTGGTTATTGGTGTTACGAAAAGACTTGAGCAAATCATCCACGAAAACCGTTTCTGGAACAAAAAGCGGTTCTTGCATAATGCGGCGCAGTTTGACATGATCAAAACCAAGTTCAAAACCTGCACTTAGCAATTTTTTAGTGTGAATGACGCCAATCACCTTATCTTTATCCCCTTCATAGACAGGGATCCGAGAGAAACTTTGCTTGAGAATAGCTTGAATATTTTCTTGAGTATCATCTTCAATATCAATCATGAAAGCATCTGTCCGAGGAACCATGACTTCACGCGCCATCAGCTCATCCAATGAAAAGACTCCCTGCAGCATTTCAATTTCTTCTGCTTCTAAAGTTTCATCACTCTTAGTCAGCATGTACTCAATCTCATCTCGAGTCATCTGCTCATCTGCATCGTCAAATTCCATAGGGGTCAATCGGCTGAGCAGATTGGTTGAAGCCGAAAGCAGCCAGACAAAGGGACTAACTATTTTCCCCAGTAAGATGATCACTGGAGCCGAAACAACTGCTAAATTTTCCTTAAGATTCATGGCAATACGTTTGGGATAAAGCTCTCCCAAGACGATAGAGATATAGGTCAAAAAAATCAGAGAAATGATTGAACCTGCTGATCTTGCCCAAGCAAAATTACCAAACCATCCTGCAATAACAGTTCCCAGTGAAGCTGAAAGACTTGCCCCTTGCAAGAGACTGATAAAGGTAATGCCGACCTGAATTGTTGAAAGAAAATTATTGGGATTCTCCAGAACCCTTAACAAGCGAATATATTTTTTATCTCCTTCTTCTGCTTTTTGTTCTACGCGCGAGCGATTTAGTGACACTAAAGCCATCTCAGATGCTGAAAAAAAGGCATTTAAAAGAGTTAAAATCAATAATAAAATAAATTGAAATAACAAGGACTGACCACTAGAGTCTTCCATGGATGTATTCTCCTCTGAATAAGTATATACGGCTTATTATATCACAATCTGGCTTAATATCGTAGAATTTTATGTTATAATAAGGACAAAATTATCATCACAAGGAGCCTTGCTATGCCACTGATTTCCATGAAAAATGTCACCCTCAGCCGTCAAGGAAAAATCTTATTGTCTAATATCAGCTGGACCGTCGAAAAGGGGGAAACTTGGGCTATTTTAGGACTAAATGGGGCAGGAAAGTCGACATTACTCAAATTGATCATGGCAGAATTTTTTCCTTCTTCAGGTGATATAGAAATTCTGGATCACCACTTTGGACACGGTGATATTACCGACTTACGCAAGCGCATTGGCATTGTCAGCTCTTTTATCACGGAGCGCCTCCCCAAACACCTTAAAGCTGATAAAATCGTCCTAACAGGCAAATATAAAAGCTCCATTCTCTTTAAAGCCTACGGTGAAGCCGAGTTAGAAGAAGCCCGCCAAATGCTGTGTTCTTTGGGTGCTTCGGATTTGATTGACCGCCAATATTTTACCTTGTCTCAGGGAGAAAAGCAGATTGTCCTCATTGCCCGCAGCCTCATGGAAGACCCCGACATCATTATCCTAGATGAAGCTACCAGCGGCTTAGATCTTTTTGCCCGAGAAAAATTGCTGCGCCAGATTGATAAAATTGCAGAGCTGCCACATGCTCCCTTAGTGATTTATGTGACCCACCATGCTGAGGAAATCACAGAAAGAATGGATCATATTTTACTGCTGCGTCAAGGAGAGGTTATCGCCCAAGGTTCTAAGGCAGAAATTATTACACCTAAAGTGTTAACTGACTTTTACCAAAGCCCTGTTAGCATTGTCCCTATTGATGATAAACGCTTTTATATTCATCCCACACTATAAAAAGCTTGAGTCTCTGTAAACAGCATCTAATAATTAGATGTCGTTCTGAGATTCAAGCTCTTTTAATATTGTCGTCTAATCAGGTTAATCATGTCATAACTTAAGGTATTACTGGATTCTTTGAGAGAATAGTCTTCCAAGATGTTGACTTCTTTACGAAGACGTTTAGCGTAACGGTGGCTGATAAGATTGTCAGCTTCATATTGGGAAATAAATTTACGTTCTAAGTAATAGCCGCGCAGCATTTCATCAATATTAGTCGGCATCAGGCGTGTAATAACACGTTCGACGAAGGCTTGTGATTGAATAATCTCTGCTTCCTGCAGTCGATTGCGCTTCATGTAAGCCAATAAATTAGAATTGTAAATGCCTTCCAAACCAGCTAAAGCTGATAGGATTTGCTCTGTATTTGTTAGATAGAGTTCAGCGATGTGATCCCGGTTTTCTTCTGTCAGCCCTCTGTCTGATTTCTGCCATCGCCTAAAGCGGCGAAAACTAGCGCCCAAGGTCACCAGTTCACGCAATAGACGGCGAAGTCCTTGCAGCAGCACGAGAAAAGCGTAACTGATACTTGAGATAAAACCTCGATTAATACGGCGCTCCAAATTTTTAATATGAGTTTGATAAATGCGGTATTCTTTAATGGAAATTGTACCTTGCTGATAAGCATACTCCAGTCCTTCACTTTCAATTCCCATAATCATGTAACGAATAAGAGCCAGCTCTGCTTTGATTTCGTTAGATTCTTGATCCAAAATCAGATTTTCCAAACGATGGTTATAATTATCAATAGCAGCGTAGATAGGAGCCTGATGCTCAGCTGTCAGCAAATCTTTTTCAAGTTCTCGAATAACTTCATTAATAATAGCAATTTCCACATAGCGATCTCCCTTGGCCAAAGGAGCGCCAGCTAGATGCGGCAGAGTTAAAATCCCTACTAAAAAGGATAAAAGAGTAACGCCAGCTACCGTAAAAATAAGCATACTGTATTCCAATGATGGCAAAGCCTTCGGCAAAAGCAGAATTGTTGCAATAGATACAGTTCCCTTAACACCAGAAAGAGTTAAGAGTGAAACAGTTTTCCACATACGCCTAAACGGTCTTTTGCGACGTAAAGAAACATAGGCTGCAAAAATAGCAATCATAACAAAACGAATGGCAAACAACAGAGCTGTTAAAACGATAATGACGAGAAAAATTGACAAATTGCTGTATTCTACGGTCGTTAAAACCGGTTCGCCCAGCTCGGTCAATTCCAAGCCCAAAAGAAGGAAAACCAAGCCATTTAACATGAAACTAATGGTATTCCAAACAACCTGACTGACCTTATCTACCTGAGCATCAAAGAGGGTAATTTTCTTAAAACGGCTGGCTTGAGAAATACCCGCAACTACAACCGCAATAATCCCAGACACCTGTATTTCTTCAGCAAGAAAGTAAGAAACAATGGGCAGAGCTAGCTCTAAAAGCAAAGCTCCGATGACATCAGAAGCATCAACATTATCCAAAATTGACAGAATAAGGCGATTGAGAAGCGCAGCTCCTATTCCCACCAAAAAGCCACCAATAACAGAGACAAGAAGGCTAAAACTGGCATCTGCTAACGAAAAAGTTCCAGTAATTAAAGCGGTCGCTGCCACCTGAAATGCAACCAAACCAGAAGCATCATTTAACAGCCCCTCCCCCTGTAAAATATGGCTGACGCGTTTTGGAAATGAGAACCGGCGAGAAAGGGCAGAAAAGGCCACCAAATCCGTTGGGCCAAGCGCTGCACCTAAAGCCAAACAGGCAGCCAAAGGAACTTCTATCGGCAAAATGGATTTAGCAACAAAGCCAAGACCTATCGTCGTTACAAAAACAATAGGAAAAATCAGAAAGAGGATAAGCTTCCAATTTTTAAGAACACTGGTAATGTCGCTCTCTTCTCCTTCTCTAAAAAGCAAAGGAGCAATAACAAAGGCTAGGAAGATTTCCGTGTCGAACGCCACTGAATGCTCTCCTTGAAAAAGGCCAATCACACCGCCAAAAACAATCTGAATCAGCGGCAAAGGAAGCTTGGGAAATATACGGTTGAGGACATTAGACAGAATAAGAGCAAACAAAACGGTGATCACTAAAATAGAGATGTGCATTGCTCACCTCCATTAATCTTTTGTGCAGTAAGAAGCATAACGTTCTTTTTGCTTTTCAATTTTCCTGTCAATTTCCTGACAGCTGCTGTGCCCAAAATTACGCTGACAGCGTTCAATTTCGAGGTTAGCTAATTTTTTCTTAATCTTGGCCATCTTACGTGAACTAACCTGTTCCATAGCTGTCTGGCTGCCAGCAGAATTCAGATAGCGTTCTTGCATTTTAGCCAGCTTGGCCTGTAAAATTGCATCTCTCATCGATAAAGTACCAAGACCAGCTGAAGAATTTGTCTGTGTTTCCAAGCTGTCAGCTTCAAGCTTCTTGCTGGTCTTTATTCCTTTCATCTTCTTTTAAACGTTCAATCATGATTAAAAAAGGCGGCGTGTTGATTTGATTAAGAGGCTGATAGAGCGTGGCTGCAAAAACAGCTTGATTTAGTTGGGATACTGCATTCAGCACAGCATCCTTTTCAACATCGCCTCCATCGTGCCCATAGTATACCATAATGGCTGCACGTCCGCCAATTTCCAGTTTCTTTAAAATCTTTTGCAAAGCTTGCAAGGTCGTATCAGGTTTGGTAATCAGTGACTTATCAGCAGAGGGCAGGTAGCCCAGATTGAAAATAGCTGCGCGGATAGGTTCCTTCACATATTTGTCCACATGCTGGTGTCCCTCTAAAATAAGCTGTGCATTATCCATCCCAAGCTGCGCCAGCCGCTCTTGCGTTTTCTGCAAAGCTTTTTTCTGCACATCAAAGGCATAAACCTTTCCCGCAAGACTCGCTAAAAATGCGGTATCATGTCCATTGCCCATGGTGGCATCTACCGCTATGCTGTCTTTATCAAGCACCTCCGCCAGAAAATCATGCGAAAGCTGGATGGGACGCTTCATCATCTATTCACCTCCAATTTGCAGCCCTGTATACTGCCTCGTCTTTCCATTTCTTTATCAATGGCATTGAGAACCTCCCATTTATTGAGGCTCCACATAGGACCAATCAGCATGTCACGCGGTGCATCGCCTGTGAGGCGATGAATCACAATCTGCCAAGGAATGATTTCCAGCTGATCACAAATAATAGAGACATACTCATCCTGACTGAGCAGCTGCAGACGCCCTTCATGATAATCACGCTGCATACGGGTATTGGTCATCAGATGCAGCAAATGAAGTTTAATTCCTTGAATATCATTGTCTGTCACACAGCGCCGCACATTTTCTACCATCATTTCGTGCGTTTCACCCGGCAAGCCATTAATCAAATGAGAAACAATCTCAATCTTTGGTGCTTTTTCTCTAACCTTTTGAACAATGTCTACATAAAGCTGATAGCTGTGTGCACGGTTAATTAATATAGATGTTTCCTCATAAGTCGTCTGAAGACCAAGTTCCAAGGTAACATGTATACGTTCACTGAGCTCAGCTAGATAAGCAATTGTCTCATCTGGAAGACAATCTGGGCGTGTCCCAATATTAAGGCCGACCACACCAGGTTCGTTGATGGCTTGTTCATAACGCTCACGAATAACCTCAACCTTTTCATGCGTATTGGTGAAATTTTGAAAATAAACCAGATATTTAGTGACTTCTGGCCATTTACGGTGCATAAAATCAATTTCATGATAAAACTGTTCACGAATAGGGGCTTCTGGGGCTACGATGGCATCACCAGAACCTGAAACTGTACAAAAAGTACAGCCGCCATGTGCTACTGTTCCATCACGGTTAGGACAGTCAAAACCTGCGTCAATAGGTAGTTTAAAAATTTTTTCTCCAAAAAGTTTGCGGTAATAATCATTTACCGTATGGTAACGTTTTTGCATGCTCTTATTATAGCAAAAAGAAGACAGAAAAGGGAGAACTGCTGCCAAACCCTCTGAGGATAAGCCCTAAAAAGACAGGACTTTGCCTGCCTTTATTAATCTTTAGCCGTTTCTTTTAAATAATCAATAGCATCCTGCACAGTGGTCACTGGTACAATTTTCATATCGGTATCTAAGTCTTTAGCAGCCTTTTTAGCCTCCTCATAATTAGACTTAGCATCTGGATCCGCTTTTTTCTGCTCATCTGAGACAGGATTATTGGGAACAAAGAAAATTTCTGCGCCAGCATCAGCCGCTGCTTTGACTTTGAGGTAAGCTCCGCCAATATCTCCAACAGAACCATCCATTTCAACAGTCCCTGTCCCTGCTATCGTACGTCCCTGCTTCAGATCCTGCTCTGACAGTTGATCATAGATAGCCAGTGTAAACATCAGCCCTGCACTTGGACCGCCAACAGAGCCTGTTGAGAAATTAACCTTAGTATCTGATGATATCTCCGTGTGATCTACTAGGCCAATACCAATACCTGTTTTTCCATTGCCAATTTTGACAATAGTTCCCTTGGCTTCCTTGGATTTACCATCTGAAGTATACTGAACAGTCACTTTTGAACCTAACTCTAGGGACTGGACATAGGTTATCAGCTCATCTGAATTGTTAAAGGTCCTTCCATTCACACCTGTTACCGTATCAGCAATATTAAGCACACCCTTAAAGCTTGAATTATTGCTGACATTCAAAACGTAGACACCTAAGTAATCAAAAGAAACAGTCTTCCCAGCCAATGTCAATCCTTGATAGATGGCTGTATTTTGCGATGTTTCCATATAATACTGATTGATCAGTTCATATTCTTTTGCAGAATAATCTCCAGTGGTCTCTTTTACGGTTGAAATCTCTGTGAAATCCGTAAGATAAGCATAAATCAGCTGTGCCAAGGTAGCTCTGCTTTGGGCCACAGCAACAAAATTATAGGATCCTTTCTCATCATCAGTTTTCCCATCAACAGTCATGACCTCGTCAATATCATAGGCGCCCCCTGGCATTTCAACATAATAATCCAACGGAAAAAATAGAGTAAATAAAAGACCCAGTAGAGCTATCGTTCCTAAAATCCACCATTTAAGCCGCCAGACAAATCTCCCCAAACGCTTAAATATGTTGTTATTTTTCAAAATTTTCCTCCACTTCTTTGACCACAGCTTCAGGAACGTAAGCTGAAATATCTGCCTTAAAATAGATAAGTTCCCGAACACGGCTTGAAGACACCGGCTGCCATTCATGGCCTGCCAGCAGATAGACAGTCTCAATCTCTGGTGCTAAATTTTTATTAAAATAATCAAGATTAGCTTCATAATCAAAGTCACTACTGCTGCGCAAACCACGAACAAGATAGGAGACATTTAAATGTCTGGCCATATCCACCGCCAGACTGTCGTGAGCAGCAATTAAACGGACATTGGGAAATTCTTCCAAAGCCCTTTCCAGCATTCGCTTACGACTGTTAACAGAAAAGAAGCCCTGCTTGTCTTTATTGTAGAAGAGCCCAACATAAAGGATGTCAAAAAGCTTACTGGCTCTTTTAATTACATCCATATGCCCATTTGTAATAGGGTCAAAAGAACCCACAAACATTGCAATTTTATCTGACATAAACTGTCACCTTACTAATTCCATAAATTTTTTGTTTCCAAATGCCAAAGTCTGAGATAACTTCCGGCAGTTCAACACTCTTATCTGTCTCACAAACCAGCATGGCCTCCTCTGACAAGAGTCCTAGATTTTCAAGTGATTCAATATTAGCTGCTATCTGCTCTTTAGCATAAGGAGGATCAAGCAGCACCAAATCAAACTGGCCGGTTAGCTGATTCATAGCCTGCTTGGCTTCCATTCTAAGCAGCTGAAACTGGTTTTGGCACTTAGTCATCTCAATATTTTCTTGAATAATGGCCTGCGCTCTGCGATTTTTTTCAACCAAAACAGCCGAATCCATCCCACGACTGACAGCTTCAATAGCCAGACCACCGCTTCCCGAATACAAATCCAGCACACGACCGCCACTAAAAAATGGACCAATCATATTAAAAATAGCCCCTTTGACTTTATCTGTCGTGGGGCGAGTCGTCTTTCCCTCAAGAGTTTTTAGCGGACGGCCGCCAAATTCACCAGCTACAACGCGCAAAACAGTCACCTCAAGCATTAATAGTTTCATTATACCAAAAAAGCCCAGCTATCGCATGGCTGGGCATCTTATCATAATAACAAACTATTTCATCCTAAATTTTCAATGTAGTTATAAGCCTGAATTCCAGCTGTTGCGCCATCTCCAACGGCTGTTGTGATTTGACGGAGATCTTTTTGACGGACATCTCCAACCGCATAAATACCAGAAACGCTTGTTCTCATCTGATCATCTGTAATAACCCAGCCTGCATCATCTGTAATACCCAGATTTGAAAGGTAATCTGATACAGGATCCAGACCAACATAGACAAAGACACCGCCAAATTCATGTTCAGTTACCTGGCCTGTTTTGACATTTTCAAGAGCAACACTGCGCACTTTGATGTCATCACCCTTAATTTCTTTGACAACAGAATCCCAAATAAAATTAAGCTTATCATTAGCGAAGGCACGATCCTGCAAGACTTTCTGCGCCCGTAGTTGATCACGGCGGTGGACGATTGTCACACTCTTAGCAAAGCGCGTTAAATAAATCCCCTCTTCAACAGCAGAATCTCCGCCACCAACAACTAAAAGATCCTGATTACGGAAAAATGCGCCATCACAGACTGCACAATAAGAAACTCCGCGGCTGTTGAATTCTTCCTCTCCAGCCACACCAATATGACGGTGTTTAGCTCCCGTTGCGATAATGACAGTCTTAGTTTCATAGACCTCATCACCGGTTTTAACAAGCTTATAGCTACCTTTATCTTCAATAGCAGACACAATGCCATAGAGATTTTCAACACCTAATTTTTCCAGAGGTTCATACATTTTCATGGATAGTTCAAAACCTGAGATGCTCTCAAATCCGGGATAATTCTCAATATCAGAGGTATTGTTCATCTGTCCGCCCGGCGCTCCTTGTTCTAAGGTTGCTACTTTTAAATTAGCACGTGCTGCATAAAGCGCAGCCGTCATGCCCGCAGGCCCTGCTCCGATTACAATAGTATCGTACATAAAAACTCCTTCTTTTTTGGAGGCTGGAAGAAAAGTCCTGCCTCCTTTATTTTACCTTAGGTTTGTTAGATTGACGCAGTGGTTGGGACTCAAAACATCCAGTGGACGATTTGAGGTAAGCAACTATCTTTAGCCAATTTAGCATTTCTCCTGCACAGTTCATTAGGGGATTTAGCACCATCAACCACTGCTGATTAGCATTTTCGCTTCCCACTTTCTTGGCTAAACTTTGGACAATTCACCGAACTACCAAAGTATCCTTTGCTAGACAAGATACAAAGAGCGTTCGCGGATAAAGTCAAAATAGGGATTCGACGACGAGTCGTTAAACGACTTTAGAAGGAAGCATCTTTTTGACACAATCCGCAGCTCGTGTTCAATTATTAAGATACAAAGGGCGTTAAGAAAGCGAGAAGAAAATAGGAGCCTAACGCCATGCGCTTTGCGCATAAGGCAGGCTATCTCTTTCTCGACGCTTTTAGCCCGTGTTCAATTAAATAAGTGATAGCTCCATCTCCAAACTATTGGAGGCTATCTAATCCTATGAAGGTTAGGTCATATCAAATCTCTAATCAACTGTGCGGAGGTTAAAAAGATCTGGAAAACCTTTTTAATCTGAAAATAAAACTCACAAAGTAAGTCACAAAGAAATTATCCAGCAGATGACTTCTACCTAATCCTTAAAATAGGAGAACGAAGAAAATCGAAATTGCAATTTTATCACAATTTACCGATTTTTGTTCCACTTTCAATTTACGTTTGTAGTCATATTTTAATTTATCTTTTTCAAAAAAGCTAGTTTTATGCTCTCATCATGATAATAATAGCCATAAAAGCAAAAGCCAAGATGGGAATAGCAACCATAGACATCATAATGGCATCATAAAGCACACTCTGACGTTCACGAATGGTACGATCTTTTTTTCTAACAGCACGATAGCTAATCCAAATAGCAGACAAAACAAAGGTCAGCACAAAAGCAATTAGCAGTCCTAAAAGGTAAAATTTCAAAATAGATAATAGCATATTGACAACTCTTTCTAATGGTAGAAAAGAGCCTTCGGTATCCCCTCAGACTCTATTTTCTCCTATTATAGCAAAAGTCTTGCCTTAAAGATATTGTTTTGAATAAGAAGCAAAGAATTCTTTGGTTCTTTCTTCTTTTGGATGATTGAAAATATCTTCTGGACTACCTTGTTCAAGGATCTGTCCCTTTTCGAGAAAGAGCACTTTGTCTGCCACCTGATAGACAAAATTCATATCATGACTGACTAAAATCATAGTTTGCCCTGACTTGGCTGCATCAGCAATGGATTTTTCCACTTCACCCACAAGTTCCGGATCAAGAGCCGATGTCGGCTCATCTAGCAGGAGAACATCTGGCTTCATGGCCAATGCCCGCGCTAAAGCAACACGCTGCTTTTGACCACCTGACAGATGGCGCGGATAATGATTTTCACGATCCGACAGACCCACCTTTGCCAATTCTTGTTTGGCAATAGTTGTCGCTTCCTCATCGGACAGTTTCTTGACAATCTTAAGACCTTCTTTAACATTATCAAGTGCAGTTCGACGCTCAAAAAGATTAAACTGCTGGAAAACCATGGCCAGTTTGCGACGGAGGGTTAAAATGTCTTCCTTAGAGACATTAGTAAGATTTACTTTAAAATCATCAATTTCGATCGTTCCAGAATTAGCTTTTTCAAGGTAATTGAGGCAGCGGAGAATCGTTGACTTACCAGCACCTGAAGCTCCGACAAGAGCCACGACCTCTCCTTTTTTAATCTCTATATCTATACCTTTTAGAATTTTTTGACCTGAAAATCCCTTACTTAAATTTGTAATTTTAATCATTAGCGATCCCCTCCTGTAGCAGAAATCTTAGCATTTTCAGGCGCTTTGATATCCATACGGCGCTCGAAGAAGCGACCCAAATACTCAATACCGATAGAAATAATCCAGTAAATCAGAGATACCGAAATATAACGCTCAAAATAGCGGTAATCTGCACCGCCGATAATTTGAGCCTGAGCGTACATTTCCACAATTCCTGCGTTAAAAGCCAAAGAGGTTCCTTTAGTAAGACCAATCAGGCTGTTGATTAAGGTTGGTGTCGCAATGACTGCCGCATTTGGAATGATAACACGACGGTAAACTTGGAAAGATGTCATTCCCAAACTACGCGCAGCTTCAATTTCTCCAGAATCAACTGCTAAAATAGCCGCACGAATAGTCTCACTAGTGTAGGCCGCTTCATTAAAAGCAAAGGCTGTAATGGCAAAAATTGATGCTGGAATAGCATTGATATTCCAATCCAAACCATAGGCATTGTTCAAAGCACGAAGCGCCAACGGAATACCATAGTAAGTCAACATGAGCTGAACCAAGATTGGCGTTCCGCGCAGAAAGCTGACAAAAATCGCCTGAATATGATAAAGCACCGGCACACGATTAATTTTAACAATCGCAAAAAGCAAAGCTAAAATAAGCCCAAAGAAAGCTCCTGCTAATGTCAGGCCAATTGTCATTGGAAGATGTTCTAAAATAGACGGAATAGCGTCAAAAACCGCCTGCCAAGAAAAGAGCTTACCTGATGGCAGCCAATTAACAAAATGCTGATACCAAACGGGACCGTCTGATGCTAATAATGTAAGATACATAAATTCCCCTCTGCAATTTACTGAAAACAAAGCAAGCCAGCATGTCGCCGGCCCTGCTCATATTCCTATATTTCCGTATAAATATTGTATCACGATTGAAAATAGGAGTGAAATAGTAATTCTTTATCGTTGTGATAGAAAAAGGCTATCACCTCAAGCTTAAGGATGAGAAATCCAATAATCATAAGATTTACCGCATAAAAGTCAACACAGACAAAAGCTGTACTGACTTTTTATAACCATGTTTCTTGGTCAGGCAACAACTTTCTTTTGGAGATTTTTGAGACGTGACGGTTTCCTTTCGTGTAAAAGCAGAGCAGCTCCTGTCGCCAATGATCAGTGCAAGTAACACCAATTCGGGGACGAACAGCGATTTTCTTAGGATTTGTTCCATCTTGCAACTGCAGTTTGGAGTCACTCAAATTTTCTCCATTAAAACGTTTATCAATTCCTGCAAATCGCGTCAGCTTACCTGGCCCATTTGCCAGCAAGCTGCCGTCTGGTGTTTCTAAAGCCCGAATCAATACAGCTTCTGCAATGCCTTGCGGCTTTGTAACGAGATTCAGCAGCTGATGCCCATAAATCTGGTAAACATACCAATGTCCGGCAGATAAATACATGGATTCATTCTTAGGGCTTCGCCGTTCATTGGCACTGTGGCAGGCACTGTCTTTGCTGCCAAGATAGGCTTCTGTTTCTACAATTCTGCCTAAGAATTTACTATCCAAATACAATTCCATTCCCAGCAATGCCTTGGCTGTCGCAATGGTATCCGTCTTCATTAAGTCTTGAAATTTTTTTGAAAGCATAGCTTGATTGTAACATAAAGGCAGAGCTAAAGAAAAGTAGCAGTCTTAATTTAACAGTTGATGAAATTACTTTCCAAGATCCGTTACATAGTCCCCGCCAAAGTACTTTTCGGACAATTCCTTCAACGTTCCGTCTTCTGTCAATTCTTCAATACGCTGGTTGACAAAGCTTTGCAATTCTTTTCCCTGCTTATCATCGGCAAACAAGAAATATTCCAAACCATCGGTATCACCACCAATAGCATCAGTCACATCAGTTACTGTCAAATCAAGACCTTGATCTTCGACAATATAGGCAGACGAAATCGCATCATACAAGATGAAATCAATACTTCCGCTGTCAATATGCTGGATACGAGTTGTCAAACCCGTTGAACTTGAAGCGTAATTGATTTGAATTTGCTCTTTGTCAGGATGAGCTTTATTCCATTCTTCCAAGACCTGAGCATAATTTGAGCCTGAGATTACTTCAGTTGATTTTCCAGCTAAATCATCCAGACTGTCATAGGAAGTTCCTGCAGCACTTGTAATGGCATAATTTGATTTGGAAATCGGATTTGAAAATAGATATTTTTCTGCCCGCTCCTCATTATAGTTAAAATCATTAGCAGCAATTTGATAGCGGCCTGCATCTACCCCTGTCAGTATAGAATCAAAGGCCGTCGTCGTAAACTGCAATTCATACTTATCAGAACCTTTAAAAATAGCCTTTAACACATCAATATCATATCCTGTGAAATTTTTCCCGTTCTTGTAGGTGAAAGGAGCCGTGTCAGAGTCTGTTGCTACTGTAATCTTTGTCTTTTCTGACGAATTGTTATCGTCTGAGCAAGCCGCTAAAAATAAAACTGAAACTAACACTAGTGACAAACTTAACCAAAATTTTTTCATCAATTATCCCTCGTTTCTAAAACGGTTTCAAGACTTTATTAGTTTAGCATATCGAATTTCTCTAAACAAATTGAAAAAAACTATCAGCTCATAGCTAAACTATATCACAAAAAATCTTAAAATAAGAACCTGTATTCACAAAATTCATCTGAATGATATACGACAGTTGCCGCCGTGGTGATGAGATTGTTGCCCGAAACGGGCAACAATCGTGGGGATTTTCGAGACCTTAGGCTCGAAAATTAGGCATGGAACGACGTAGTCGGTCGCTGCCGTCCCCACTACTTAAGGCAGACTGTCACAAAAATTCTTATGAATACAAGTTCTAATATATTGTTTTAGTGTACACTTTTTTAGATTTAAACGACTTAAAAAGATACGGTAGACTTTAAAAAATAGTTCTCAAAACCGTTGATAGACTTGACAAATGGAGAAAAAGAGAGTGGTTTATCCCACTCTCTTTAACATTTATCCTGTCTTAAAGCTTAAAAACTTTGCTTTTTGGCCTTCCTCTTGGAGCGGCCCTTAGCACGCGCTTCAGCACGACGCTCTTTGCGGCGTTTCTCATCAACCTTCCACTGAATTTTCTTCTTGTAGCCTGGCTTGATTTTCTTTTTTTTCTTTTTGACTAGGCCAATCATTTCTGTGTCCAGTTTTTGATAAGATTTCTCACGATTGGCACGGCGGTCACGGTCATAAGTATCCTGAAATTCCCCATTTTTAAGGACTTTTGGCACAAAGGCTATGCCCATCTTCTCAAGTTCTCTGATGTCTGAATCTTCACTTGGCTGATAGAGGGTGATGGCTGTACCCGATAAACCATTGCGGCCAGTTCGTCCGACACGGTGCACAAAGAATGATAAATCCTGAGGAATGGCATCGTTGATAACATGGCTGACCCCTTCAATATCAAGACCACGAGCAGCCAAATCAGTCGCAACAATGTATTCAAAGTCTAATTTTTTGACCTGATTCATGATGCGTTTGCGTTCACGCGGCGTGATACCGCCATGGATTTTCGCTGCTTTCAATCCGTTAGCTGTCAAAAAAGTATGCAATTCATTAGCTCGCTCCTTGGTATTGACAAAAATCATAGCCAGATAAGGCTGTAAGCTGTGAGCTATCTCCAAAATCTGCGCATTTTTATCCCGTCCCTTGGTTGAGATCAGCCAATTGTCAATGGTATCTGCGATAACCGTTTCGGTCTTGATTTTTTCCATAGCTGGATTGGTCAGATATTTTTTCAAAAATGGCTGCAGCTTCTGAGGAATAGTCGCTGAAAAGACCAAGATTTGCACATCCTTTGGCAAACTTGCAGCTATCTTATCAACCGTGTCCAAAAAGCCCATATCAAGAGTCATATCAGCTTCGTCAACAACAAAAGTATGAGCCTTATGAATATCCAGATGGCCTGATTTGACCAAATCATAGATACGGCCGGGTGTTCCAATAACAATCTGCGGCTGCGTATTTTTTAGCTTCTCAATCTGACGGAGTTTATCTGTCCCGCCAACATAATTAACCACACGAATATCAGCTTCAGAATGATCTGCAATTTGTTTAGCCGCCTGATAAATCTGAGTTGCTAGTTCACGGCTAGGCGCAGTAATAACCGCCTGAACTTCTGCAGAATCCTCCGCTAGCCTTTCAAAAATCGGCAACAAAAAAGTATGGGTCTTTCCAGATCCTGTTTTTGATTCCCCAACCAAATCTCGGCCGGAGCGGATCACTGGAATTAGCTTTTGCTGAACCGGAGTTGCTTTCTTAAAATTCAGCTCATCAAGTGCAGCCTGAATATAAGCCTTAAAATTAAATTCTTTAAATGACATGATAGTTCTCTTCTATTTTTTCTCTTTTTAGCTTTGCTATTATACCATAAATTAAAAAGAGAGACTAGATTACCTCTTTCAAGCACTAGTCCCTTTTTATACTTTGATAAATTTTGTAGGATAATTCTTTGTTATAAGCATAAGTTAACAGGCAATCCAAAATATAAGGAGAGTAAGGAAAATCTGTATAGGTCTTGGCAAAGACCATGGCACTCATCTCACTAAGACAGATAAATCTCGTCTGATAAGCATAGCCTAAAAAGCGCCATAAAACCATTTTTTTCGTCTTGGTGACTATTGTTTTTTCATGACTGAATTCCAAATAATGAAAATATTCATGCGCCAGCAGCAAAGACTTCAGCCTTTCCTCAGTCAAGAATGAACGGTATTTTGTAGTTGCCACAAGCTCCAAGAACTTAGCCACACTGTCTTGAAAAACTGTGATATGATTAGGCTCAGTGTATTGGGCAAAAATCACATAACTTCCGCCATTGGGCTTATCAGGATTGCTATAGTCTATCTGCTCTTCTTTCAGCAGCTGAAAAATATTTTTCGACTGTTTCAAAGCTTCTTGGGCAAATTGGCTGCCGCAGCTTCGAGCTTCTGCCACTAGTTCTTGCTTGTGCTTTCTCGTCAATCGACCATAGATAGGATCATCTTCTAAGGCTTTCTGAAAAAAATACTCCTCTGGAATAGCCAAAACTAAATCAATGAAAGTCTCAAAATCCGGCACTTGAGAAGTTTTTTCATCAGGTATTTGAATCGTTTTTTGATCTTGCCTTGGAAAAAAGATTTTCTTTAAATTTTCTTTCATCATAATTGATTTTTAACAGCGGTTAAAATAACCCTTTCGTCTGGTTCAAGCATATCCATTTCCACCGACATAAGCAAAAGAATTTGATCAAAATCCATGCTGCCATTAAAGTCCATAATCCTAGGTCCTACACAAATGTAAAAATCTGGACGCAGAACGCTGTCAGTTGTATACACAGCCAAGGTTTCGTACAAATCTGATACCGCATCTTCATATTCTTCAACCTTAATTTCATAGGATTCACCTGAACTGCTTTGAACTTTGATAAAGCCTTTATTATCCAAAATGCGAATGGCCTCATTACCATCTGTCCGTTTGATAACTTTAAAGAACTGACCATCAATAGCAACCTTAGCCTGCTCAGGAGAGATGCCCATATCCTCAGCAGCCAGCTCCAGCAGTTCTGCCTCACTGGCCTGACTCAGCAAATCTTGCGATTTAACTTCTGTTGAGCCCGTGGCAATGGCTGTTAGTTTAGATGTCTGAGAATCAATCTCAACATGAGCCTCTACTGTTTCTGGTGATGCTCCGCTTTCAATAGCACGTTCAATAGCCTCCTGACGAATACTGCGAATATCATCAGGTGTAGGATTTGGCACTACCCGCTCTACAGCATCCCGTACCATAGATAAGGCAACACCAATAGAAGAAATCACCTCAGCATTTTCAGGAATCTTATACCTAATTTTCATCTTATCAGCACAATAACCAATCAGCGAAGCAGCACCGCCTCCAACACCAATTAAAGAAATCTGGTCGTGGCTGAGCTTATATTTCTCCGCTAGTTCTAAAATAACCGGTTCAATTTTCTCAAACGACTTTTGTAAAATCTGCTCTGCCAATTCCTCCACAGTTAAACCTGCATAGTCTGCTACTGGCTTCATGGCGCGTCTGGCGGCTTCAACATTTCCATAAGAAAACTCATCAGGGCTAACCAGACCTAAGACATTGGCAGCACAGCTGTTGGTAATAGTCAAATAAGAACCATCTCTTAATTTGATTTTGACATAATCTTCAGGATCACCTGGCTTAGGCTGGAAAAATTCAAAACTGCAGTTCTCCAACCGCTGTTCATCAGCAAAGACGGCATAATCCAGCCCTGCAATATGGGCACTTCGAGGACCAACATCAACCACACCTTGCTTTGAAACCCGAACCATACTGCCACCAGCCACACCTAAGACACGGACATCTAGCGAGGTCACAAAAGTCTTATGCCCCCCAACAATAGAATAATCCACAGCTGGCCGCCCATTTTTAATGACACCAATATTAACCGAGGTACCGCCAACTTCAAAATAAACGCCGTTAGAAGTCCGCAAATACATGAGCGCACCCATAACACTAGCCGCTGGACCTGACAGCATGGTCAAAACGGGACGTTTCTTCATCTCTGTGATGTCCATAACTCCGCCATCACCGCGCATAATCATAAGCGGAACTTCAACGCCTGCATTGCGCACGCTATTTTCAGTCTGTGAAGCAGTATCCAGCATCTTAGGTAAAATACTGCCGTTAATGGCCGCAGTGCGTGTCCGACGCGTCAGTCCGTAAAGCTTTGTGATTTCAGATGCAGTGCCGCCCATGATACCGCGTTTTTCAACTTCTTCTAAAATATTACGCTCAGGAGTGGGGTCGTCAACACCAAAAGCTGCAGATCCGATAATCACTTCTGCTCCTCGTTCCACCAGTATATCAATTTTACGGTTGACATTTTCCTGTGTGAAATCCTTCCCCTTTAAAAACTCATCAATAATTGTAATGTGACGTCCTGTTCCTAAGTCAATATCATCCAAATGAAGCTGGAGTTTAGCAAGAAAAGATTCAAAGAAACCGCCTGCTGTCCCTAAAATACCAACTTTTGCAACGTCACCTTCTAATAGAGCATTGGTTGCCTGAGTCGTGCTATGAGCAACGAAAACTACATCCTCCGGCGCAATGCCATTTTCTTTCATGCAGTTGACAAAAGAAGTTACAACACCTGTAGCTACGCCGTATTGATCATCATGGGTTGTTTTTACTGAAGATTTACCAATAATTTCGTGGGTATCATTGTCAATAGCGACCGCTTTGGTGTGCGTTCCGCCAACGTCAATACCCATGCGTACTTTCCTGCCTGACATAACATACCTCCTTTAAGTTGTTAACAGGGCTGTCGAAATCATTCATTTTTTTAGGCAAAATAGATAGCTTGCCCAAACCTTTCATTCATTTGACAAAAATAACAAACACACCATCAGCCAAACATGAAGTAAGTAATCATAGCTAGAACAGCACTAATTAGCCAACCGCTAGGAATAGAAATCTTGAGGAAGTCTCTGGAAGAAACTTTAGTATAATTAATTCCCCAAATAATCCATGACTGGGTAATACATGATGAAATATTCATTGTGATTGTTGGAGTGTACATCAAAGGAAAGAGCAGAGTTGTACTAAAGCCGACACCCTTTAGAATTCCTAAAGTTGCTGCACCTGCACCTGCCAGCGTAAACGGTCCTCTAAATAGACCTAGAGGTGCTAAAACAGCAAAGGCTAAACAGATAACTAGGGCTGAATGAGGAATGATGCCTCCCAATAGCGCATTGAAATAAGGAACAGCCAGCTCTGAAGCTTTGTTAAACATTGGAATGATTAGCATAAAACCAACCAGCGGTGCAGTGTCAATAACACCATCGTAGAAAGTCTTGTTAAAGACATCACCAGTCTCCTTAAAACTCTTTAAGAAGCCGCAGATAGCCAAGGCGTAAAAACTAGCAATTAAGAAACCAAGAATAACAGGCACTTTAAAACCAATAGCCAAGATAACCGGAATAAAAGGGGTCAGTAAAGCCAAGGCTGGCACACTGGTCGTCTCTGAAGCTTGAGGATTTTTAGCAGACCAAGCATGAACACGTTTTTTACGATTAGCAAAGAAAACAATGAGTAAAATAGCAACAATCAGCTGTACAGCTAAAGCAACAAAACCCCAACGCAAGTAAGTGGCATCATAAAAATAGGTTTGTTCTCCATTACTACCCAGATAAAAGGCTTGGTATTGGTTAAAAATAACCGGATTAATATAAAGCCCCGCACCTATTGAAAGCATAAAGGAAACGATTGATAAAACCTTAGGAACTCCCAGAGTCAGCATGATTGGCAAAACAATAACCCCAATGGCAACAACTGCACCGGCACCAAACATACTGGTAAAAATAGCTGTCGTCACAATCAGAAGCAGGGTTGCTGTGATAGCAGGGTTGTCTCCACCAAGTTCCACGGTCTTTTTGATAATAGAAGAAGCAATCCCAGTCTGAAGCATGACTCGGCCAAACCAAGCACCAAAGAAGAAGTTAACCAGAACAGAACCCCAGCCTTCAGGACCAGATTGAAAGACATTGGTTAAGACATCCATAACCGGTGTTTTTATAACATCTTTATTTTCTGCAATAAAATTGGTATCTGTCACCAGCATATTCCCAATAAGAGGAATAATGGTCCATAAAATAGCCATAATCAGCATCCCAATCATCAGATTGCCGCCTTTAATAGCATAAACAACCAAACCGATAAAAATTAATAACAATAAAATTCCAATAAGTGTTTGAATCATGTGATTTTCTCCTTTCATGACAAGATAAGAGAGAGGCTTCCCAAGTATCAGTACAGACAGGTTAGAACCTTAACTATCTGCGCTGCGCCGAACTTTGAGAACTATTTTCTTTACGTTTTCTGGATGCCCTTCCTCAATCCATCCATTGGTTTTATGAGGCTCATCCATACCAATTAACAAAAAATCTCCTTTCTCTAAAATAATATGATTGATGTGTTTGGGTTCTTCTAAAAATTCAATATCGCGCTCAGCATTATAAGGACTAGCAGGCTCAATTTGGCTATCCGCAGAAACCGCAATAATTTCACGTCCTTCTGCTATATAGTGAATATCTAATCTCTCGTGATGCCTTTCAAAAGGTACCTGACGAATATCTTGAGTCTGATAAGATAAAACTTGGATATAGGTATCTTCATCTACCAAAATGCGCCCATCATCCTCTTGGGTAAAATCCCTAGATTTAAGAAGCGCAAAAGCCTTAGCCAATACAGCATAATCTGCAGCATTAAAATCTTTTACGTTTGAATATAGCATTTATCCATCCTTTCTAAATATGACGCTCTCTCTTAAATCATTAAGTATTTATCATCTACATCAATATAAAAGCAATCAATGAGTTATCTATTAGTGAAACGGTTAACTATGTCTTTCTCATTATTATAACTTATTTTTAATCAAATAGCAAGCGCTTTCATTTTACCGTTTGATGAAAAAACAACGAATATTCTGCTATGTTACTGACTTTTAAGAACAAAATAAAAAAGTTGGAAACACTTATAAAAAGTGGCTCTATAATATCTGTAGTGGGTAAATCTCATTCAGATATTATAGGGCTTTTTGAGTGTATACACAAAAAGTCCCATATGACTTATAATGAAAAGCGACAAAACCATCATTAGAAAGATTCCTAT
>NZ_JBRUHR010000025.1:0-27177 GCF_053206925.1 Streptococcus dentiloxodontae
GGCTTTCGAAACTTCAAAAACTTTAAAACTAAAATTCTTATCGCTTTGAACATGCAAAGAGAGAGAACCAATCTGATTCTCTCTCGTGCTTAGTTATAAGTCACCCACTACAGTTGACAAAGAGCCAAAATGCCTTGATGCGTTGACAAATCTGAACGAATAGAATGAACCTTCAGCGTCATATTTTTCAACTGCAGCTGCCTGGAAGCTTCATCTAGTTTTTCTGGATTGCGGGCAAGCAGCACGATATTCTGGGCCTTGGGTGCTACTAATTTAGCAATTTCAAAGCCGATGCCTGAACTGCCACCAGTAATTATAATATTTTTCATAAGAATCTTTCTAACTGTTAGTCCACAGACTTCAAAGCCTCTAGCATATCAAGATTTTTCAGACGGCGGTTGACCAGCCAGCCCAAAACGAGCAAAATAAGCAGGATAAAGAAAACAGGAATAAGGTAAACAGTGACATCAACGGTTGTGCCAAACATGACATTATCAGAACCAATCATCTCCATAATAAATTGATGCAGATAACGTCCTGCTAGTAAGCCAAGAATAATTCCTATCAAGGACAGGACAATCGTTTCCCGATAGATATAAAGTGTCACTTCTCTATTGTAAAAACCAAGAACCTTAATGGTGGAAAGCTCTCTGATTCGCTCAGCAATGTTGATATTGGTTAAATTATAAAGAATAACGAGAGCTAAGAGAACACTAATAATAACCACAACCGTCATAGCAGCATTTAGAGAGGTCACAATAGTCTTGATTGTCTTCATCTGAGTTGTATTTTGCGTCACTGAGGCAACACCAGTTATAGCTAATAACTTTGTTGCCACGTCTTTTATGTGAGAAACAGAATCATCTTTTAGATTGATAAAATAAGCATTATTGTCAGGCTTTTCAGCAAAAATTTGCTGGTAAACTGACTTGGTCATAAAGAGATAATGGCCAACATTCATCTTAACCACTGCTGCTACCTTGATCTGTCGCTTTTTACCCTTGCTATCTTTGAACTTAAAGCTATCGCCTGCTTTAACCTTATAAAAGCGGGCTAATTTTTCAGAAATCAGGACACCTTCTTTCGGCAAAGTCAACGAATGACCAGAATCAACATTCTTTAAATGGACAAAATTCGTAAAGTCTTTTTTATCTGATACCATAATGGCAACAGACTGGCGATCCTTAATATTAGGAATTTCTTCCATCACATGGGTATAATAAAGGCTTTGATAGCTAGAGACCTCTTTTGACTTCAAGAAATCTGTCAATTCCTGCTCATTTTCAGTCCCATCCTTCTTGCTTACGACTAAATGATAAGGTGTTAACTGTGTAAATTGCTCCTTAATGACTGTTCCTAAGGAAGACTGTATGCCAAGACCTGCAAAGAGCAAAGCAACGGAACCTGCAACACCAAAGATAGTCATCAGCATCCGCTGTTTATAGCGAAAGATATTTCGTACGGTTACCTTATGTGTAAAACTAAGACGATTCCAAATAAAACCTAGACGTTCTAGGAAAATCTTTGCCCCTCTCATCGGTGGTTTAGGAAGCAATAATTGAGCGGGCTTTTCACTCAATTCCCGCCTAGCAATCAAATAGGCCGGCAGTACTGCACTAATAAGACTCAATAAAATAGCAATAAGACTATAAGACCAATAGAAAGCAAGATGCGGCTTACCAAGAGTCATTTTGCCTGTGAAAATCTGTGAAACAATTTTTGCTAGCAGGTAATGTCCTCCTAAGATCCCAAGAATAGTTCCCATTAAACTTGCTACAAGTCCGTAAACCAGAAATTTTCTAATAACATCTCGATTAGAGTAACCTAGTGCCTTAAAAATACCTGAATTGCTTCTTTCTTCATCAACAAAACGTGTCATTGTCGTAAAGGTAACCAGAGCGGCAACGGCATACAAGACAACAGGAAAAATATTGCCAAGATTACCCATACTATTGGCATTGGATTTATAAACCGTATAACCTTCGCCACCTAGCATGGTAGAACGCGTATAGGTAGTGTAGGTAGGTTCTGTCATAGCATCTATTTTGGCTTGTGCTTGCTGAATTTGCTTTTCTTTTTGAGTAAGTTTAGCCTGCTCCTCTTGAAGAGACTGCTGAGCCTGTTCTTGTTGACCAACTGGCAATATACTGATCTTTTGAGCTTGGTCTTGCAACTTACTTTGAGCATCAGCTAGCGCTTGCTTAGTTTGATCAACTTTGGCTTGCGGTGCTTCCTTTAGCTCTGCTAAACGTTGGTTCCCGTTGTCCTCAAGTAAGCTATCCAGTTGGTCTTGATAATGACTGATTCGTGAACTATAGCTAGCAGAAAAAGGATCCATATGCTCTAGCTGACGATAACGAATACGCGCTAAAGTGTTGGTTTCATTTGAAAAAGCCGATGAGGTTACGAGAGCATAACTTGATAGGGTACCGTCCCCTGCTGTTGATGATCCTAAATTTAAAGTGGACCATATTTCTGAAGAATTGATAAAGCCAACAACTTTGAATTTCCTTCTTTTTAAAATAGATTTTTCAGAAGACTGAAATGTCAATGTATCTCCTATTTTATAGTCTTTTTTCAAGGTAGAAATTAAGGCAATCTCGTCTTCTTTTTGAGGCAGATGTCCTGACAGCACTTGATAAGTTGAAAGAGATTGACTTTTAGAAAATACACGCATAGCCGTATCTTTTCCTTCAAGGGTCATATCTGTTACTTTTCCAAAGCTTACCTGAGCGTCTTTAAGTTGTTTTAATTCTGTCTGATCTGCCTCACTGAAACCAGAGCTAGCTGTTACAAATAAGTCAGCCGTTTGATGCGTTTTTAGGTAGCTTCTGGCGAGTGTCTGCATATTAGGCTTGGTCGCTTTTAAACCGATAAAAGTAAAAGAACCTAAGAACATCAAAAGCATAATGGAAAGAAAACGTCCCTTAGATTGCAGCAAAGCTTTATAAATTATTTTCCAATAGATTCGCTTCTTCATAAGACTGCCTCCCTAATATTCTAAGTTCTCAATATCCTGAGGCTGGTCATTCATCTCAATTGCTTTAACCTTAGCATCATGTAAATAAATGACTCTGTCGGCAATCGGAGCTAAGGCTGAATTATGGGTCACAATGACAACAGTCGAACCTTTTTGATGTGACATGTCCTGCAAAAGCTTAAGAATTTGCTTTCCCGTCTGATAATCCAGTGCACCTGTCGGTTCATCACATAAGAGCAATTTAGGATTTTTAGCTAGGGCACGTGCAATAGAAACCCGCTGCTGCTCACCACCAGACAGTTGGGCAGGAAAGTTGTTTAAGCGCTCTCCTAGACCAACTTCTCTTAGCGTTGTTTCAGCATCTTTTGCATGAGCAACAATATCTGAAGCTAGCTCAACATTTTCCTTGGCTGTTAAATTAGGAACCAAATTATAAAACTGAAAGACAAAGCCAACATCATTACGACGATAAGTCGTCAGCTGTTTTTGATTATAGTCTGCAATGTTAGCACCATCAATAATGACCTTTCCTTCATCATTATTGTCCATTCCACCTAAAATATTGAGAACAGTTGATTTCCCAGCGCCTGATGCTCCTAAAATAATGACTAACTCTCCTCTTTCTATTTCAAAACTAATATCATTATTGGCAATGATTTGGGTTTCTCCCATTTGATAACGTTTATAAGAATGCTGCATTTCAATATAAGCCATAAGAGAGCCTCCTTATTTAGACATATGTTGATTTAATTTTTACTTTAGTATATAATGATTTCAAGACAAAAACAAGCATCAGTATTTAGACGGATGTCTATTTAAGGAGATACAATGGTTCAAAAACGACAGACACAAAGCAAGGCCAGAATAAAAGCAGCCATTACTGAGCTGCTGCTGGAAAATTCTGATTTTAATAGCATTACCATTCGAAAAATTACTGAAAAGGCTCAGATTAATCGCAGTACTTTCTATCTGCATTATCAAGACAAATACGATCTTGTCAATAAGCTAGCACATGAAGTGACGGGAGATTTTAAGGAATACTTGATGACCAATTCTGTCAATAAAGATCTTCGACAAAGTCTTATCCAAGGTTTAACCTACCTTAAAAGCCAGCAAAAATTTATTTATGCTTTATCGCAAGTGATTCAAATCAATTTTTCTCAAAAAGTGAGGCAATTCATTAAAGAACTGATAGAAGAAAACCCTGACTTCTTTTACAATTCTGTTAACCCTACCTTGGGACTATCCAAAGAATATCTATCTACCACTTACACTGCAAGTCTTGAGAGTCTCTATATACACTGGATTGTGGGAGGAGCCAAGGAATCTCCTCAAGAAATTGCTGATATGTTTTTAATCATTCGAGGATTTTATCAATAGTTTAAAAATATCAAAACAAGAGGTTGGGATAGCAATTCCTGCCTCTTTTTAAATGCTTTAGATTGGACAATTTAGTACCACGGTTAAAACAAGACGATGGGCTGTGGCAAGAGACATACTAGCGATTTTTGCAAGAACTGTACGATGTGATTTGACAGGAATTATCAGAAAGCGCTGCTAGTTTTTTTCTGTCTACATATAAAAAAGCCAGCCTAAGCTGACTGATTTTAACGCATTTGTTTTTTCAAATGCCTTCTTTGAAAAAAGACAGATACCATCACAATCAGGGCTGAATAGATGACAAAGCGCAGCCACATAGACATGGGCAAGACAATATGAGCGGTATTCGTCTGGTTCATAAGAGCAGCTAATTTTAAGGAAGCTAGGACATAGCCAAGCTCTGGAATGAGATTTTGCGCTGTGAGAATGAAACCAGCAAGTCCTATCAGCATTGACAAAGCAACAGGCGGCGCAAAGCTTTTAACCATAAGAGACAGATAAGACTGAATAGCTACCAAAGCTATAGAGAAGAGCGTAGCAACTAAGTTCCAGCCCAACAGCTCCAGCGGATAGGTCATTTTAAAGTGGAAAAAGAAACCACTCAGAGAATACAGGCCCAAAAAGTAAATTTGAGACAGCAGGATCAAGGCAAGAGCTAGCAGCATTTTTGCCCAGATAATCTGCCTAAGAGAATATGCCGAGGTCAGCAAAAGCTTGATATTATTGTGTTTGTGCTCACCGTACCAGATATAAGCGCAGACAATCCCAATCATACAAGGAAAGAAGAAAGCACCGTAAAAGAGATAGACTTGTGTCCAAAGGCTCAGCCATTCTCTTTTCAATATACCTTGATTAGCTGCATAATTGACACTGCCATAGAGGACAGATAAAAGCGGCAAAATCAAAAGTGGCAGCCACAATCTTGCTCGGCGTAATTTTAAGCATTCAATTTTTAATAAAGTCATCTTAATCTCCAATCTTAACGCGCTTACCAACTTGATAAAGGACAAATCCAAGAATAATTGAGGCTATCAAGGGATAGGGCTGAAAGGCCATAATATGGTAAATATACTTGTCCCCAACTCGCTCAGGCTGACTGGCCATGAGAAAAGCATACCAAGTATAGGGAATGATATACATGACAACCTTTGAAATGAAAATCATAATCACACTCATCAAACTGGCTAAGACAGCTACTGATAAACTGATGAGCTGATTGGCCCATTTGAGGGACAAGAGATAGTGAATCAGCATAATCACCCCTGAAATAGCTAGTAGGGTCAAATAATACAAGACCATTCTTCCTATCGGTATGCTAGCGGTATAGCCCTTCATTTTAATCAGAACAGCTATCGTCAAGAATTCTATGATTTGCATCAGAGCGTAGGCACCATAGATGTAACAGAATTTGACAGCGTAGATAGACTTATAATTCACACCGCTGCTGGTCAAAATTTTCCACATCTTGTGACGATTTTCCAGCTGCACAGCCATACTAACCAGACTCGCTAGGATAACGGGCTGAACGATAACCTTTATCATGGCAACTGCATCCCAGACCTGATAGAATATTACTCGATTAGCCAAATCTGCTGCATTCTTATGGTCGAAAATCTGCAGACTAGCAAAAAAAAGCGATATGACAAGAGAAACAAACAAAAGTCTAAAGACAGGTAACCCCCGATACTTCCTTGCTTCAATCTTAAAGAGTTTCAACATAGCAACCTCCTACAAGACATCACTGGCTGTGAAGTCAATAAAGAGCTCTTCTAGCGACTTGCTGACTTCAACCACACGGTAAACGGCCACATCCGCAAGCACCAATCGTTTCACGACTTGTGCCAGTTGGGCATCAGCATAATGCGGTAGTAAAATGCCCTGCTCCGTTACTTGGGTTTGACTAGCATCCAGTCCCAAAAGCGCAGCTACCATGTCATCAGCCGATGTTCTCAGGCAGATATTGCTGCTGTGCTGACTCTTGAACTGACCAATTGTTCCTTGGTAGAGTAGTTTACCTTTTCCGATAATCCCAATCTGAGTCACCATCTTTTCGATTTCATCTAAAGCGTGAGAGGAAATCATGACCGTCGTGTGAAACTTCTCAGGCAGACTGCGAATGAGCTTACGAATTTCCTCACGCGCCTGCGGGTCAAGACCATTGGTGGGTTCATCCAAGACAATCAACTTTGGACGTCCTATGATGGCCATAGCAATCCCAAGGCGCTGCTTCATTCCAAGTGAGTAATGCTTGACACGTTTATTCTTATGATCTGTCAGGCGGACAATTGCGAGTGCTTCATCCACATCATGATTGGTAAGACCTTTAAGCTCCTTGATAATCTGCATGTTTTCAAAACCTGTCAGATTATCGTAGTAGGCAGGTTCTTCAATCAGAGAACCAATTTGTTTGAGAATACCAATCCGATTGGCATCCGTCATGGGAACATCTGCCACCGTGACCTGACCAGAGCTTGGCTCCAGCAGGCCACAGATCATTTTCATAATGGTTGATTTACCAGCTCCATTTGGACCAATCAAGCCGTAAATCTCCCCCTGCTCAATACGCAGGTCACTCAAGTCTACCGCCACCTGCTTACCGAAAACACGTTTGACATTTTTTAGTTCAATCATTGTCGTCATTTTTCTACCTCCTCGTTCGACAAATCTAGTATAGCGCCCCCACCTTACCTCTCCTTGCCGGCTTCCTTAATTCTTCCTTAATTTTTGGGAAAATAGCAGAGCAGACTTTGCCTGACTCAGAACGTAGATAAGCCCCTAAAAATTAATGATTCGAGAAATTATCCAGAGAGATGAAGAATATTTTAAGAGATTTTTGATTTCGAGTACAAAGAAAAAAGATTGAAGAAATTACCCAAATTAGACTTTTTCTTCAATCTGGAACAAGCTTTGCTTGACTCTTTTTAAACCAATTTACTAAACAAATCGTTTTTTAAGCTGTCTAACTGCTAAACCATAAAAGAGACTAATATAAAGGGCATTAAGTCCAAGGAATAGTGCTAATTCTGGTAAAGTAAAGGATACTAAGGTGCGAACCCGAAGACCTACAGCAACTTGAGTATAAGGAAAGATAGTGAATAAACTTTGTCCAATAAAGAGGGACATAAGTCCTGCCATAGCTAAAATGGCTGAGATGAGAATAGGAACGGCAAAGTTTTTCAGTCGAACACTAATAAAAATTTGAACGGTAACAATAGCAACGGTCCCCAGCCAACCTGTAACAGACCAGAGTAAAAAGTCCGGTAAAAAACTAGCAAAAGATACTTTCAAAATGACAGCACTAAGTATGTAAAAGCATAGCACCAATAATTGGCTGATAGCCATAATCACTGATAAGCTAGCGATTTTTGCAAGAACTATACGACCAGGTTTGATAGGAATGGTCAAGAGCCGCTGCCAATTTTTATTGCTTTCCTCAAATTGACAGCTGATGGAACAGATGATTCCAATGAGGATAGGGGTGAAAATTTGTGATGAGTAAAAGACCGTTTGTCCCCAAAGAATAAAAGCTTCTGTCCCATCAACAAGGTACTTGCGACTAAGAGCAAACAGCATTGTTCCTAATAAGGTTCCGACAAGATTAAAGAAGATGAGAATTATCGGAATAGCGCTTTTCCTGATTTTTTTAAATTCAAATGATATCATAATAAATCCGCCTTTCCGATAAGTTTTTTACTGACAAAAATGGCTACAATTATAATAAGCAACAGAGCTACTAATTTAAAGGGATAATTGCTATCGTATTGGAAAAGGTAAGTGTGAGCTCCAATTATCCGCTTAGCGATTCCCATCATAGAGAAGTATTGCCAAGGAACAAAGAAGCGAATAGGTAAGGGTAGAGCACTGATACCGACCAATGATAGGAAGGATCCAATTAGGCCTGTTACTACCGTTACAGTTGCTTTTTGGTAGATAAAAGCCAAACACAGATGGAAGCAAGATAAGAAAATACAGACTAAAAGAGTTGTTAACAAAAAGAGACTTAATTGAGTAAGTGTCACCTTGATTTGCGCAGCTTGAATAATAAATTTTAAAAAGATGGTTTGTAACAAACTAACCACAAAGGCAAAAATGGTCATAAAGGTTAGTTTAGCCTTAAAAAGTTGCCAAGGACTTTCATTGCTGGTTTGCAACAACTTAAAAGTCTTGCCCAAGTGTTCCATTTCCAGCAGTCTGGATGCCAAAACAGCAATAAAAAGTGGTAGGATAAAATCGTTCATATAAGCCATGTCGAAGATGGCATTATAAACCTCATGGGTTTTAGGCAACTCACTGTTGATAACAACACTACTCCAGACAAATTCGACAACAATAATGACAATCAAGGATAGCAGGAAAGAGCGCCTTTTTAATTTGGTAAATTCTAAGCCTAAATTGAGCATTACAAGACACCTCCTTCTCGTCCTGTCATATCAAGGAAGACCTCTTCCAGTGATTTACGCACCATGCGAACTTGATAAATATCAATGTTATTTGCTACTAAAAGTTTAACAGCCGCTGCGATATTAGCCTTGTTGTAATCTGTGAGTATCAGGTCTTGATTTTCTTCTAATTCAAAACCTTTTTGCATCAACAGCTGTTCAGCGAGGGCATCATCACTGGTCTCAAAAAGGTATTTCTCATCTTCTTCTAACTCAGCAAGTTTTCCTTCAAAAAGCAGCTTTCCTTTGTTGATAATGCCAACAGTTGTCGCCATCTGTTCAATCTCTGACAGAATGTGGCTGGAAATAATGACAGTCATGTCGTATTTTTGCGGCAAGGATTTGATGAGTTCGCGGATTTCCTGAATACCAGCAGGATCTAGTCCATTTGTAGGCTCATCAAGAATCAGCAATTTAGGAAATTTGACAATAGCCAAAGCAATACCCAAACGCTGCTTCATACCCAATGAATAATTTTTAACCAGCTTGTCTTTTTGCTCGTAGAGTTTGACGATTTTTAAAACTTTGTCAATATTTTCCTTGGGGAGTTTAAGCAAACGTTGGATAATCTCTAGATTTTCATATCCAGTCAGATTAGCATAGTAAGAGGGTTCCTCAATAAGGGAGCCTACACTTGACAGTAGTGCAATTTGATTGCTGTCAAAATTTTTACCAAATAGTTTTATTTCACCTTGCGTTGGCTGTAACAGTCCCAAAAGCATCTTCATGGTTGTGGACTTTCCAGCACCATTAGGTCCAAGGAAGCCGTAGATTTCATTTTTCTTGACATGGATGGATAGCTGATTAACAGATAATTCTCCAGCGAAATCTTTACTCAGTTGATTGGTTTCTAAAATATAGTCGTTCATGATCTTCTCCTTTTCAATTATTGGTTTCTCATTTGACACCTCTAGTATAGCGCCCCCACCTTACCTCTCCTTGCCGGCTTCCTTAATTCTTCCTTAATTTTTGGGAAAATGGCAGAGCAGTTCAGCTGATTATGCTATACTAAGGTTAAGGTGAACTGATATGAACGAAAAAAATAGAAAGCTTCTCATCCTAGATGACAATCCTGAAATTTTAGATATGGTTACAGAAAGTCTGTCTATTGCCGGTTTCAGTCATTTGACACGGGCTGCCAGCAAAAAAGAAGCCCTAGAGCTTCTGGAAAAGGAAGCCTTTGACTTAGCGATTTTGGATATTATGCTGCCAGACGGTTCTGGTTTTGAGGTGCTGAGGGAAATTCGAAAGACCTCAACCATGCCTGTGCTCTTTCTGTCTGCGGTATCTGACATCGAAAAGCAATACCAAGGGTTTGAGTTGGGAGCGGATGACTACATCGTCAAACCTTTTCGCCCCAAAGAATTAGAACTGCGGCTCTTGTCCATTCTCAAGCGCAGCTATCCGCCGCAAGATGAGCTGGTTAGACTAAGTGCCTGTCAGATTGACTTTGAGCGCGCAGCCATTCTCAAAGAGAGCCAAGAAATTCCGCTAACCGCTAAGGAATACAGCCTGCTCAAAGTTCTTTACGATCATAAAAATAAAATCGTTACCTTTGACCAGCTGCTGAGCAAGGTCTGGGGCGACAATTATCAGGGCTATGAGAATACGCTCATGGCGCATATCCGCAAGGTGCGGCAGAAGATTGAGGCTAATCCATCTAAGCCTGTCCACCTCATCACAATCAAGGGACTGGGCTACCAGTTACGGGTGGATTAAATGACAACCTTTAAGTATTTTTCTAAAGTGCTGCTGACCTATTTTGCTATGGTAGTCCTTCTAGGACTGGCTGCTCTTGTCGTCTTCTTCTTTGGAAGCTATCACATCATTGCTAACATGGAAAAAAGTCATGAAGAGCCGACAGCCTTCGTCAAAACAATGGTCAGTCATGACCAGCTGCAACTCACTGCTCAAAATAAGAAAGTCCTAGACAAGCAAAAGATCTGGCTCATGCTGCTGTCAGAGCAGGGAGACATTGAACAATCCTACCGCCTGCCAGGTAAGCTCAAGCGCCACTACAGCATGGCAGATATTGCCCGCTCATCGCGCTGGTATTTAGATGATTACCCTGTTTTTACCTTTGTTGTTGGGGGAAAAATCCTCATCTTGGGTTATCCAAAGGGAACTTATGATAAATTTCCAGCTAATTACTACAACGCTCAAAATTTCTTTGGCATCGCAAAGCTGGTTGTAGGTATTGTTGTGGGATTGCTCACAGCCTTATTAGTCATGTATCTGGTGTCACAATGGCGCTTCCGCAAGGAATTCAAACCCATCACTCAGGCTCTTGCTGACTTGTCCGACAACCAACCTGTCCTCCTTGATGAGAAAGGCAACCTGTCTGAAATCAAGTCTGCTCTCAACCAGACCTCGCAGCTCTTGATTGAAACCAAGGACATGCGCAGCCATTGGATACGCGGTATCAGCCACGATCTGCGCAATCCTCTGACCCTCATGCTCGGTTACACCAGCCAGCTTGAAAGTTTGCAAGGCCGCAATCATCAAACTCAGCAAATCGAAGCTAATATTCATAAAATGGAAGGCATCATCTCCAACCTTAATATGAGCTATCTGCTGGAGAATCAAGATATTGAGCAGGAAATGACCAGCTTTGACCTTAATGGTCTCCTCAGACAAATCATAGCTGACCTCTACAATAACTATGAAGGGATTGATTTGAGCTTTGAACTGCCCAATGACGCAACTCCTGTTCTGGGTAATAAAACGCTGCTGACACGCGCTATCAACAATATTCTTCTCAACAGCCTAACGCACAATACCTCGCCACAACTGAAACTCAGTTTACAGCAGGTTGGAGACCACGCGCAGCTGATAATCACAGACAATGGCTCCATTAGTGCTGAAAAAATTGCAGAACTCAATCAAAAATCCCGCAATTACGCTACACATGGCATGGGGATTATTATCAGCAAACAAATTGTTACGCTTCATAAAGGCAGCTTGAATTTTGCTTATTTAAATCCAGGTCTTGAGAGTATAATTTCGCTTCCTTTAGTAAAAAATGAAAAAGATGATTGACTTTGAATGATAAAAAATGGAGTCCCAGCCAAACGCAACTTTGGCTGGGACTCCATTTTTTATCTTGCATATTTTAAACGCAGAATTTTCTCCTGATGCCTATTTAGACGTAAAAGAATAACAACTTTGTCAATACTCATATTGCTTTCAAGCAAACGCTCTGCAGCTATCATAAGGCCATTATTGATGCCTAATTCGAGAACTGGATTTTCCTTGTCATTAATATCAAAAATAAATTTATTGGCAGGCAAATCAAAGAGAACCTTAACCGCCCCAAATAACTGTTCAAAGTTATCAATGGCTACATCATAAATAGGTTTGGTTCCTGGCTTGAGTGTTCGTCCGCGATGGTTAAACCACATAGAATGCCAACCGCTATTAAAAGCACCCACAATATCATTGTCATAAGAATCTCCGACATAAAGAGTCGTTGACGGGTTCATGCCAAATTGTTCTGCTGCCAGATTGAAAATCTCCCTTTCTGGCTTTTGAAAACCGGTTGCCTGAGAGACCAAGACGCATTTAGGCTCTATGTAGTCGTAGAGTCCCAATTTTTTGACCTTCTTAAGCTGATGTTCTGTCGGCCCATTGGTAATAATTCCCATAGGGATACCCTTGGCCTTTAGAAAATCAAGTGTCATGCGCATTTCATCCAGCATAGTAATATTTTCTAGCTCATTTTCATAAACTTCTTGAAAATAGTTTCCAGTTTCTTGGTCAATCTCACGGTAACCAAACTCTAGCAGTGTCTCTTTGCATCGCCAAAAACGAAAATATTCTGTTGTCCATTCACCAGCCATAACACGAGGAAAACCAACATCTGAGTAATGCCGAAAACGAATATAAGTCTGATTAATATTCGCCATATCAAAATCAGGGAAGCACCGCTCCATAGCAATACGGTAAGGGGCCTGTTGATCGTAAACCGTATCATCAACATCAAATACAATGGATGTAATCATAATGATTAAGAGCCTTGGAGAAATACCTAGGTCTCTTTTCCTTTCTAATAATCTACATTTCTATACACATGTCAACCATTATATAATTTTTAGATAGCATTTTCAATTTTACAAAAACAGTGGCATGAGATTTCAAAGTAAACTCTCTGAAAAGGTGTTTTCTATACGTATTTGTGGTATAATGACAGAGATTATTTATTGGAGGAAAACATGTCAAATCAACATACAGAAGAATTGAATGACCAACAAATTGTTCGCCGTGAAAAAATGGCGGCTTTGGCTGAACAAGGAATAGATCCATTTGGCAAGCGTTTTGAACGCACAGCTACTTCTGGTCAATTAAAAGAAAAATATGCTGACAAGTCAAAAGAAGAATTGCATGATATCAATGAAACAGCTACCATTGCTGGGCGTTTAATGACCAAGCGAGGTAAAGGTAAGGTTGGCTTTGCCCATCTTCAAGACCGCGAAGGCCAAATTCAAATTTATGTCCGTAAAGACACTGTTGGCGATGACAATTATCAAATTTTTAAAAAGGCCGATATCGGAGACTTTTTAGGTGTAGAAGGTGAAATCATGCGCACAGATATGGGAGAACTTTCTATCAAAGCTACGCATATTACACATCTCTCCAAGGCGCTGCGTCCACTACCTGAAAAATTCCATGGCTTGACTGATGTTGAAACCATCTACCGTAAGCGTTACCTTGATTTGATTTCTAACCGTGAAAGTCTTGAACGCTTTATCACACGTTCAAAAATCATCTCAGAAATCCGTCGCTATCTTGATGGTCTTGGTTTCTTGGAGGTAGAGACACCTGTCCTTCATAATGAAGCTGGTGGTGCTGCCGCTAAACCATTTACAACCCACCACAATGCTCAAGATATGGATATGGTGCTGCGCATTGCAACAGAACTTCATTTAAAACGACTGATTGTTGGTGGTATGGAAAGAGTCTATGAAATGGGACGTATTTTCCGTAATGAAGGAATGGATGCCACTCACAATCCTGAATTTACTTCAATTGAAGTCTATCAAGCCTATGCCGACTTTGAAGATATCATGGATTTGACAGAAGGTATTGTGCAACACGCTGCTAAAGCCGTTAAGGGTGATGGTCCTGTTACCTATCAAGGTACCGAAATTAAGATTAATGAGCCCTTCAAACGTGCTCACATTGTTGATTTAATCAAGGAAGTAACTGGTGTTGATTTCTGGAAAGAAATGACTTTAGAGGAAGCGCAATCCCTTGCTCAAGAAAAAAATGTTCCACTTGAAAAGCACTACACTTCTGTTGGACACATTATCAATGCCTTCTTTGAAGAATTCGTCGAAGAAACACTTATTCAACCAACATTTGTTTATGGTCATCCTGTTGAAGTCTCACCATTAGCTAAGAAAAATGCAGACGACCCACGTTTCACAGATCGTTTCGAACTTTTCATCATGACTAAGGAATATGGCAATGCCTTCACCGAATTGAACGATCCGATTGATCAATTGGAACGCTTCAAAGCTCAAGCAGCTGCCAAAGAATTGGGCGATGACGAGGCCACAGGTATTGACTATGACTATGTCGAAGCCCTCGAATACGGTATGCCACCAACAGGTGGGCTTGGTATCGGTATTGACCGCTTGGTTATGCTCCTAACAGATACAACAACCATTCGCGATGTTTTACTTTTCCCAACGATGAAATAAACACCTCTAAAAACCTTGACTTGATGGACTTTGTAGATAGTAAATATACCAACTTACCAAAAATTTACCAGAAATTATTTACAAGGTTGTAAAACCCTATAAAGACTTACAGCTTCTCTTGGACAAATCCAAGGGAAGTTTTTTGAGTTTTGGGATAAGAAAACTGACAGCAGATTGCTACTGTCAGTTTGTTTTATTTAACTAATTCCTTAAAGGACTGTAAGTGGCGAGACAGGATAGAGGTTTTAACTTTATCAAAATTAGTTTATTTTATATATGACTCACAATTAAATCTAGTTTACCACTGAATTTCCAATCGTCAACATTATTTGGAATAATAAAGTGCTCCCCTTTAGTTAGTGCGTACATGGTTTCTTCAACCTTGATACTACCAAGCCCGTCTATTACAGATACCAGCAAGTACGGTGCAAACTTTGTCATATCCACATTACCGTTTATTAACCAATGATAGATAAATAGTTAAAAAACTCTGTTGATACCAAAGTGGTATGCGACAAATAATCTACTTGAATCGTATCGGAATGAGAGTTCTGTACTTCACCAATCATTATAACATCTAACAATTGTGATAGGTGTAGAACTCTTTTATTCCCACTATCATCAACTCTACAAAATCATAAACTCAATAAGTTGTATCACTAGACTGCTGTGTTTCCAAAATCATTATACCTAGACCAATAGCATGCATTGTTCCACTAGGAACATAAAAGAAATCTCCAGCTTTTACTTTTACCTTTTTAAGCAAGTTATCCCAGTCCTTATTTTCAATAAGTTTCGCAAGATTTTCTTTACTTGAGGCATTATGTCCATAAATAATCTCCGAATTGGGCTCTGCCGATATAACATACCAGCATTCTGTTTTTCCCAGTTCGCCCTCGTGCTCAAGTGCATACTCATCATTAGGATGAACTTGAACACTTAACCATTCATTAGCATCTAGAATTTTTGTTAGAAGTGAGAATATCTCTGATTTATCAAAACCAAATAATTATTTATGATCAGAATACAATTTATCTAAAGTTTCACCTTTAAATTTGCCATTCTTAATGGTAGAAACACCATTTGGATGTGCCGATATTGCCCAAAATTCTCCTATTTTATCACTAGGGATCTCATATCCAAATTTCGTTTTTAGACGCTTTCTTCCCCAAATTTTTTCATGCATAGGAGAATTTAAAATAGCGATTCTGACGTAAATGTACCTCTTTTTCTCTATTAAAATTCTATATAAAAGGTAACAAATTTATTATGACTAAGGTGGGCAGTAATGATACCTTCGTTCGAAGAAACCTTACCTTTGCATTCTTCTTTCAAATTAACATACTCAATTAAGGCTGGGGTTTTATTAAACTGAACACTTGTAGTGACTGATTTTTTGTATTGACTGTTATACAAACGAATAATGTATCCTAGACGTTCTTCAGCTTTCTTAACTAAGCTTAAGTTTCCATCTCCAATAATGTTTAAGAAAGAATACTCACTAGGCAGTGTTTTCTCAACGTCAAATTGTGTAAAGCGTAATCTCGTATTGAGATAATCGGAATATTGATAAACTTGAAAATCTTTTAGATATTCGCTAACAACTTCTCCTAATTTGTAGCTATTCATATCACCTTGGTAAAATATTGCTGAAAAATCAAACTCCATTTTTTTGTGACATTGAGCATCAGGAGTTGCTATGACTGTTTCTCCAGATGCACGTCCAGGTCGATACAAGAGGTTTTCTCGTCCCATATGTCCATAGGTTCTAAATAAAGTTAAACGAATCGTATCAAAATTATCACCAACAATTTCATATTCTCGAACCCCCTTTGGAATTAACGCAACACCACGTTCCGCATCATCAAGAGTGACAAATGATTGACAAGTTTCAATAGCTATCGGGACTTCATTCCACTTATCTGACTCTTTTTCCCAAAGCTTCATTTCTTCTCGTACCACAGGACGTTTAATAGAGCCAAATTGATGATCCGCTTTGGAGAATTTAGAAGCAATTTGGCTATTGAATAATACACACATTCGATGACTGTCTACAAAACGATTATCCACTTTAAAAGTAAACTCAATAACTGGAGATCCTGCTTTCAAAGTTATTGATAAACGAACGGGTAACTTTGAATTACGTACTCCGTTTGCCCGTGCTTCTAAGTTTTCAGGAACTTCAAATAGGTAATCCAATGCCATGCTTTGAATGATATCTGAGGTAGAAATGGTTACTTCAGGGATGAAAGCTGATGATTCTGTGACAAGGTCTTTCCTTGGTGGTGAATAGTTGAATGAATCACCATCATCACCATTTTCTTGAATAACCGCCTGATTCTTATAAAGAATCCCTGTAACCTTATCAAGAATATCTAAAGTATTGTTTCCGTTTACCATTATGCAATAAAAGTCATTTTCAATTTTATCATTTTGTCTTGATTGCTGTTTACGATGACTATCATCTTCCAAATCAAGATAGAAATTTTTATACCCAAAAGTTGGTAGCTCTTTAAACGAAATAGCAATAGATACTTTATAAACTTTTTCTGGTTTGTAAACTGCCTTAGCAGAATCTAAAACATTGCCTTGACCTAAAATATAATCAGTCTGGTCTTCATATGATGTTACGGTATAGGGATAAATATTCTCATCTTCGTCTTTAATAGCAAAATCAAGTTGAGGAACATAAAATTCAGTTTCTACGACTCCTTTCTTTTTTCGACCAGACAAATTAAAGACAGTAACTGTAATATTTTTGTTACAATTGATATGCATAACAATTTCACGCTTTTTTAGTTCTGCGAGATTTTCTGCAAGATCACGTGCCTTTTTATATCTAAGATAGATATCCTCATTAGTTGTATCTGAAACACATGAACCAATAGAATCATGAGCAGCATTTTCAAACATCAGTTTCCAAATTTCTCTGACAACTTCAACTGGATATTCAAACCCTAGACTCTGAGATAATGAAAGCAGAGGCTCAAGAACGTTGACTAAGTAATTTTGAATTTGAGTATTTAATTTCTTTAAATCAGAACGCGATGAAAAAATAGACTTATGGATACGCATCAATTTACCATTCAACAACTCACCGGCTATTTCTTCTAACTCAGGATGTTGATCTTTAATTGACTTAATATAATTGGCGTAAGTAGAAATTTTAAATTCGTATTCATCAGTGTATAACTCTTTCATGCGATTTAAAAGCTCTACTAAATTTTCCCTTGCTGGAGCTTGGTCAAATCCATTAGGCATAAGAACTTGATCTGTTGTACTCTTTGACCAAATAGTCTTATATGGTTCTTTATGTAAAAACTCCTTAAGGAGTTTTTTATCTTCAGGGATGTCCCCACCTATATAATAACCAGCTTGAATTTGATAGGCATTGACCACTGTTCCATCTTCACCTCGCCATTTAAATTCAGAATGTTTAACATCATCATCACTAACACCACGCCAAAATAGTGTGTCCTCAATACCAAACGCTTTATAAATTTGTGGCATTGCTGCCGACTGACCAAAGGAATCCGGAACATAACCTACATTCATGTAGTTACCAAATTCTTTTGAGATATTCATTCCATAAAACATATTTCTCACAATACTCTCGCCAGAAATAACCATTTGGTCGGTTTGTGTATACCATGGACCGATGATAAGTTTACCGTCTTGAACTAACTCTTTAATAACGTCCTTATCTTCTGGACACCATGCTAGATAATCATCTAAAAGTGATGCCTGACCATCTAGTGTGTAGGAATCATATCCCTCCTTATTTTTTAATAGTGAAATAATTTTTTTGAGGTTATTCATCAAATAAATTTTTGACCGGCTTGTTGTAAAATACCACTCCCTATCCCAGTGTGAATGAGGGACAACGTGAACTGTTTTTATCATTTAAATTCTCCTTCATTAGAAAGAGAGCACATTTTTAGTGCTTCTTCATATTATTCAAAGCTAATTTCGATGTCATCAAAGTTCATATCTTCAACTTCATTAGATTTATTGAAATCAACAATCAGCGGAGCAACGAAACCAATAAATGCAGCACCAACAAACATACCGATTAAATAAGCCCAGCCATTACCAACTGTAATAAAACCGTAGATACCACCCACAGGAGGCATTTTAGCATACATACCAAGAGCAATACCTAACCCCGATGCAATCGCACCGCCAAGCATATTGATAGGAACAAGTTTCAAACTTACCATGGTGAAAGGAATTGCTCCTTCAGTAATCCCGATGAAGCCCATTACCCAATTGTTACGAGAAGCATCCCGAAGTTCTTCACTAAGTTTATCTTTATGGAAAATTGAAACAAATGCATAACCAAGTGGAACAGCACAAATTGCTACGTTGGCAATAATTGCTGGTAGATAGATACCTTCAGCAAGCAAAACATTACCTGCCATCCAAGCTGCTTTATTAATAGGTCCACCAAGGTCTGTACCAATCATAGCACCCATAATAATAGCTAGTAAAACTTTATTAACATCATTTTCAATCATTCCTTGAATCCAAGAAACAAGACTAGTATTAATCCAACTTAAAGGTTCTGCCAGAACCACTCCCATAACAATAGCCACTGCAAAAGTTGCAAAGAATGGGAAAACAATCAAAGGGAAAACACTACTGTATTTTTCAGGCACTTTAACTGTATTTTTAGCCCAAACCACGACATAGCCTGCTACAAAACCTGCTACCATCGCTCCTAAAAAACCTGCATTTGAATCTGATGCTAATGCACCACCAATCAGACCTGCGCCGATAGCTGCTTTATCTCCAATTGAATAAGCAATAAATCCAGCCAGCACTGTATTAAGCAAACCAATACCAGTCCAACCAACCTGTTCAGTTAAATATAGAATATGTTGAAAATCACTAGTTTTAGCAAATGCATCCAGGCTTGTATACCCCATTGCAAGACCAATGAGTTTTGGAACAGCAATAACAAGTGAGGCTCCAATAATTAAAGGTAAAGCATAGCTAATACCTGTCATCAAATGACCTTGGGCAGTTTTTAAAAATTTCTTCATGATAGATTCCTTTCTATATTATTTACTGATAGCTTGCACACATTTTTGTAGGACTGCCTCTGGGGCTTTAATACAAGTGGAAATATTGACCCTGATTTTTTTCTTCCCATCAAAACGTTCTTCCTGAACAATCTTTTGATCCGTTGCTAGAAGAACAAAGTCTGCCTCTGCTATTTCTTGTGCAGTTAACTTATTTACTTGCCCCATTGAGCCTTGCTGCTCAATGCGTACTTCATAACCTAACTTAGACCCCGCTTTTTCTAATGCTTTAGCAGCCATTGGTGTATGTGCCAATCCAGCCGGGCAAGATGTGATTCCTACAATTTTCATATTAGTAAGCTCCTTCCATGGCTTTTATAATTTGATTTTCTAACTCATCTTTATCTGATGAGTTTTTTACTGAGTTAATGAACTCTTCTTCTAGAAGAGATGTAGCAACTTTACTAATCATTTCTAGATGCAGTGTTCCTTTGTACTCACTAGGTACCATCAAAGCAAAGACATTTGATACTGGTTGATCATCAAAGGTTTCCCATTCAATTGGATGAGTTAGTTTAAGAAAAAGAATAGTTGGTTTTTTTATAAAATCTGCTTTCGCGTGCGGTATAGCAAATGAATCTTGCAAGCCCGTTGAAACTTCTTTTTCTCTCTCTAAAAATGCCTCTACTAATTCTGACTCACCGTCAATAATACCTTTATCCTTTACATGCTGTGCAATGTAATGAAACAGCTCTATCTTATCTTTAACGTTCACATCCAGTAGAATATTGTTCTTTGTAAATTCCATCACTCATCCTCCCTTCGTTTTACAAATATATCTTAACATCAGACTCAAGAGAAGTCACTAACACCTTTTTCCACTTTACTTTCGCAAAAAGCAAAAAATATTTTTTTACTTTTTTCAACTTATTTTTTGAAAAACATCAAAATTTTCAAAAATGCTTTTATGATAAAATAGGGGTACATAAGAATAAGGAGGTTTATATGTCTTTTTTTGATTACCAAAGATTAGATGATATTTTAAATCTATTATTAGAGAAAAAAGAGGCTGTTCACATTGATGAACTCAGTTCATACTGTAATGTTTCTGATAGAACCATCCGTTCTGATATTAATATTATCAATGATTATATTAAAGGTCATGGTGCACATATCATTTTAATCAGAAAAAAAGGATATATTATTGAGTATATTGATAAAAAGTCCTTTGATAAATTTTGGTCTCATCAAGATACAGGAACGTTTCTTTTTACGACTTCTGAATCTCGGCTTACTTTTCTAATTCGTCTATTTTTAACTTCTGATGAATTTATTAGTCAAGACTATCTTCAGTCTATATTATTTGTCAGTCAAAATACGCTATACAGTGACTTTCGAACTTTAAGACAATACCTAGGTAGATACAATTTAAGACTCCAAAACAAAAGTAATTTAGGGTACAAAGTAATCGGTCAAGAGGAAGACCTTAGAAGTGCCATCATAGACCTAATCTTCAAAAATAATTTCACAGAATATCTCACCGCTACAACTTCTGTAGAGAAAGATATCTGTAATAATATTAATTATGACCAATTTAACAAAATCTATAGAGAACTGTTTTCTAAGGAAATTTTTATTGATTCTGATTACTTCCACAGAAATATTTTTACTAACCTATTACTCACTGTTAGCAGAGTTAAATCAGGGCATACGTTATCTAAATTTGACCAAGACATTAAGCTTAACCAACATTTCACACCGATAGTTAGCCAGTTTATCAAAACAATTGAGACTGATTTTGATTTAAAGTTGTCAGAAATAGAAAGAACTTATATAAATTTTTGTATTGCTGAGAATTCTCCGCGACTCATTGATGATACTGTAATTAATGAAAATCAGGAACTCGCTAAAAATATTATTGAGCTCATTCACAAAACTTTGCAAATGTTAACGGATTCAAGTTGGATTTATGATTCTACTTTAGAAATTAATCTACTAGAACACATAAAACTTTTTCTTAAAATTCAAACTATTGAAGGAAAGCGAAACAATCCCTTATTAGATACTATAAAAAATAATTTTCCCTATGCCTTTGACCTAGCAATTAGCTGCAGCAGGGAAATTGTTAAGAAATTTAATATCCATTTTTCAGAGGATGAAATCTCTTATATCGCTTTACACCTAGCAAATGCTATTGAACACAATAGCACGGAAGAACACAAACAATTATCTCTGGCTATTATTTGTGGAAGCGGGCAAACATTTAGCTCAATCATTGAAGCGAAAATAAAAAGAAAGTTTCCCAATACTTTCTCTAGCATAAAAAAACTTTCCTACGCCACTTTTTCAAGTTATGACAAAGAAACCCTCCGATTTGACCTTATTGTTTCCACCGTGCCTATTAGAGAAAATCCCATTGAAATAGTTTTTATTGATATCAATGATTTGGATTCCTCAATGGAACAAATTGGTAACAAAATAAATGAGTTATCGGATGGTACAATTAGCGCTCCCGAAGGATTACTTTCAGCTGAACATTTTTACGTTATACAGGAAAAATCAACAAAAGAAGATATTTTAAGTCTTGTATATACAGAGTTACTGTCTCAAGGCTATGTCAAAGAGAACTTTTTATCTGAGATTTATGAAAGAGAAAATATTTCATCTACCATCATTGCTGATTCAATTGCCATACCACATCCACTTGGTGATGCTGTAAATAAAAGTACTATTTTTCCTGTAATTGCGCCAAAAGGAATTATATGGGACGGTAAACTAGTAAAATTTGTTTTCTTATTTGCTATCAAAGCAGAGGAACCTGAAAAGATGGAATTCATTTATGAATGTCTTTTAGACTTCATAGGTTCTGAAAAGCTTCAAGCAAAATTATTAAAAGAACCTACCTTCAATTCCTTACTTTCCATATTCGGAGAAAAATAAAATGGATTGGTTGGTGTGCTTTTAATTATGAATAGCTAACTTGTACAATAAAACACATGACTTTTTTCGAAAAAATCCTATTTTTTGAAAGGGTAAATTGGTTAATTTGGTTTTACAATACATTTAATATCAAAAAAGCTACTTAAATAATTAAAATTAAGTAGCTTTTTTCTATTTTATTCATTTATTATTTATACTTAGTAACAATGGATTCACCAGCTATTCGACCAGAATTCCAAGCAAAGGCACAACTAACACCTTCTAGTGTTGGATAGGAGTTGTCATACATACCAGCTGCGTTATTTCCCGCCACATACAATCCAGAAATAGTTTTCCCTTTTGGTGTCAGGACTTCAAAACGTTGATTGGCTTTAATCCCTCCTAAAGTCCCTAGACTAGTCGTTCTAGGGCGTATAGCGTAAAATGGCCCATTTGCTACCTTGAAGCGTAAGTATTTTCTATTTTTTCCAAAATCGTTATCTTCCCCAATCTCAATAGCTTCATTATAAGAAGAAATGGAAGCAATAAGATTTTCAGTTGGAACATCTAAGATATCAGCTAACTCTTCTAAGCTATTTACCTTGTAGGCTGCCTCTTCTTGAATAGCTTCATTCAAATCAGAGTCAATAGTTGGGAACGGCCCAACTTTTTGGGTTACTTCTGTGTGTGCCAAGGTTGCAAAGGTACGTTCAAAAGAATTCGTCCATTCCAATTCTTTTTCTCTTAGATAATCAACAGTATTTTGCTCTAGCAGATAGTAATAATAACCTCCAGAAATGTACGTGACATTTCCCCAAAGAGCGAAATCATAGACAATGCTTTCATCTACAAATCGCTCACCTTCTTGATTTATCCATAAGAAAGGTAGATTCGTTAATGTGAATATTGTTGGATTATTCCATTTGCGATTCTTTTTCGAAATAACTGTGGCGGCATGATTTTCAAATTGACCTAAGCTTGATGTATCAGCTCCTATTGAAGCAGCCATCCGAATACCATCACCAGTAGCTTTTCTCTCACCCATACTATAGAAATCTTCAAAGTTAATAGCTAAGTGTTGAGCGACCATCTCAGCATCACCCACATATCCTCCGTCACATAGAATAATTGCTTTACAAGTAATTTTTTCAATTCTTCCATCGTGTAAAACTTTTATTCCTTTAACAATGCCATTTTCTTGAATGATTTCTTGTCCAGCTGTCTCAGTTAATAAAATACCTCCATGAGATATAAAGTTATCCATCAGGCGTTTGAAGCCATTAAATTTATCAATATATTGATGATAAACTCTAGGATGCTCTTGATGAGCTTCTTGAGTATTGTTGACTAATTCCGTATCTAGGCCCCTTTTGCGAAGCCAAGCAATCGTATCAGCTGATTTATCAAAAATTACTTTTGCTATTCGAGAATCTGATCTATAATGCGTATAGTCGAGCATTTCTTTATAAGCATCTTCAGATGAATACGTAATCCCTGCCTTTTTTTGGTCTTCAGAGCCAGCTGCAAAGAGACCTTGAGCTCCAAACATACCTGCTCCACCGTATTTATCACCCTTTTCTAGTATGATAACATCCATGCCAGATTCGGCTATAGTAATTCCAGCTCCCAGACCAGCTGCACCTGCCCCAACAATGACAACGTCTGTTTTTCTAGACATTTGCAATTCCTCCTATTGATTGAACACTTTTGTAGATAATCACCGGTATCGCAAAATAGCGACTATTCCACAGTATGTCTGTCTCCAAGTAAATAATTATTCACATTTTCAAACATTTCTGCTAGACTAAATGGCTTACGAGCTGTAAGTTTAACAAAATCACTAACTGGCACATCAAGAAAACCCTGTGTCACTGTTGTTCCGAAACTCACCATTCCTTCTGAGGTTGCTTGAATGGGACTCTTGCTAAAATCACCGTTCGTATCTCGTGGAACACCAATAGAGTCAAAATAAGCATAGAGTTCATCATCTGTTAACTTCGTATAAGTGATACTATTACCAGTTGCTTCATTGGCAATATCTAAGAAATCTTGATAAGATAGTGGCTCAAGACCGTTGATATTCAAGATTTCACGATGCAGCAAGTCATTAGCTAGAGCGCAGCTGGCTGCAAAGGCTGCATCTCGACGAGAGATAAACCAAACACGACCATCCCCCATATTTTTTGAAATAGTAGTTTCTTTAGCATTAACCGCCCTTAAGTAATCACTAATAAAAGCTTCTGCAAACAAAGAATTACGAAGGAAAATATAATCAAGAGGTGAATTTTGAATGATAGCTTCGGTATAACTATGATCAATATTTTCAATACTTGGATTAAAAGGGTGGCTAGCAGAAAGAACCGAAGTGTAAATAATCTGCTTTACATTTGCTTTCACACAAGCTTCCACAACATTTTGGTGGGCTTTACGACGGTTTTCTCCCACGAACGGCATAGAGATGAGCAATACTTTATCCGCATTTTCAAAAACTTTAACAAGATTTTCTTGAGAATTAAAATCTGCAACTACTGTACTAATGCCCCGTTCTTGGTAAGATTTTAATGCCTCTTCTCTAGGTGCTGTAAATAATAAAGCCTCTTTTGGTAATAATTCTTGAACACACTTCGCAACTTGTGAACCAAAGTTTCCATCAACACCGTTTACAACAATTTTTACCATAATGTTCCTCCTTAGTTGTCTTGAGAATGACGTTCCCCAACTTGGAAATCAGCTTCATGTTCAAACATATAACGAACAGTTAAAGCTTTATCACCTGTCAATTTTTCAAAGTCATCTGTAAATGTATCCATTTTGCCTTCACGAATCGCCTGCGCAAAGGTTACCATACCTTCTGAGGAGAATGGTGCTTCAGAATCTTTCTTAAAGTCACCGTCTGTTGTACGTGGGACACCCATAGCATCAAAAATGGCATAATTTTCTTCATCAGTAATAGCTTTATAAGTGATGTTATTTCCTGTCACTTCATTACCAATTTGAACAAACTTAGCCATAGTCATAAGTTCTGGACCATTGATATTTTGAATAGAGTGATGCAAATCATCTGCTAATAATGCATGTGCCACTGCTTTGGCGCAGTCTTTACGTGAAATATAGGCCATTTTTCCATCACCTTGACTATTAGCTAAGGGAGCATTAGCATGGACAAATGTAAAGTAATTTGTAATCATCGCTTCAGCATATTGAGAGTTGCGCAAAAAGATGTAATCAAGATCTGATTCTTCAATATATTTTTCTGTGAAAGCATGATCAATCTTTTCTTTACTAGGATTTGTTGGATCAGCAGCATTTACTAAAGAAGTATAGATAATCTTCTTAACACCTGCTTCTTTAGCAGCATCTACTACATTTTTATGAGCAGCTTGTCGTTTTGCTCCAACAAACGGCATAGAAATAAGTGCAACAACTTCGGCACCTCTAAATTTTTCAGCTAATCCGTCTACATGGTTAAAATTCATTTGGCGCGTTTCAACACCTTGAGTGCTATATTTTTTAAGAGCTTCTTCACTATAGCCACCAAAAATAAGATTAGCTTTATCTGTTAGTTCCAATAGGTAGTCAGCAGCTAGTCCGCCTAAGTTACCGTCTACGCCAGTTAACATAAGTTTTTTCATGTGCACTTCCTCACTTCATTTTGATAACTCTATTATAATGTAAGCGCTCGCAAAAATCCAATTCTATTTTTAATGCCCTATTACATTTTATAATAAGTAAGACTTTAAGCTATCTAAAAAATGTAGCAGAGTCATATTTTGGGTCTTCTTTGGGTAAGCTAAAACTATTTCATAAGTATGCTGGCTACCTTCAATCGGTATGCTTCTAATAACACTTCCAAGTTTGTCTAAATCATAGTCCTCCGTACTAAAGCCAATCAATTACTCAGAAAAAATGTAGAAATCCCTTCTTCAAAATTATCAACACTACGAGCAATGTTGGGGAAATAACCATCCTCTAAAGAACGCTGTTTCATGGTTAGATAGCTCTCTCCCATTCTCTCTTCACTCAGCATTATTTATAAAGCTCACCCACACTTATTGATTTATTTTTAAACAAAGGATGGCCAATTGAAACTAAAGTGTTATACTTACCAGATTTAATAACCAATTTTGACAAATCCTCACTATGAAACTCATCAGCAAAGGATAGGCCACAATCAGATATCCCTTTTGTGACATAAGAGTCTACATCTTTGCAATCAACTTTTTCTAACTCAATATTTACCACCATTTTAATTGACCTAAGAAAAGAAATGAAAGGTAGTAACAATTTCAAATCATAGAGAGAAGTGTAGGCTAGGCTAAGTTTTGGAGTAACAATTTCTACAGCGTTTTTAATTTGTACTTTAGTCTCATCATATTGTTTGAGTAACAGCTTAGCATTATTATAAAAGAGTTTCCCAGCTAACGTCGGTTGAATTGGGTTCACAGTTCTATCAAAAAATTTAGTTTCAAATTCTTTTTCCAAGGAGATAATATACTGACTGATTGTAGCCTGTGATATAAAATTCTTCTTAGCAGTTTCAGTATAATTCTACATTCATACAGGTCAACAAAGTATCTTAGTTTCTTAATATGCATCTACTTTCTCCTAGAAAGTTCTAAAATGAAGTTAGCCACTTAAGGATATTAAAAAACATCTCAGAGAGATATAATTGTAATCACCACAACAACAATTAGGAGGACTCTGAGATGCAAGATTATTATACACCAAAAGGA
>NZ_JBRUHR010000026.1:0-26459 GCF_053206925.1 Streptococcus dentiloxodontae
ATAGTTGACAGGATATTTTTTTAAGCGACAGGAGCCGACACAATCGATGCTATTGTGTAAGGCGAGTTAGTGAGTTGTTTAGCGAAGGTCCCCTAGGACTTCGCGTAGAATGTCTAGTGACTTTAGTCACAGACATTCTTAACAAGTTGAAAGGAGCCTCATGGTAAAAACTGCTCAAATTATTGTTGATATACCACTTATGCAGACGGATAAGCCTTTTACCTATGTCGTACCGGAAGAAATGGAAAATCAAATTTCAGTCGGTGCTAGGGTGCATGTTCCTTTTGGGCGCAGCAATCGTCTCTTACAAGGCTTTGTAGTAGGCTTATCACAAGAGATGACAGAACAATCAGAGCTTAAAACTATTGCAGAGCTTCTGGATTTTGATCCTGTTCTGAATGAAGAACAGCTGCTTTTAGCTGATCAAATGCGCCGAACGGTTTTTTCTTATAAAATATCTATTCTTAAGTCCATGCTTCCAGGCCTTCTTAACAGCCAGTACGATAAGATTATAAAGGCGACAGCACAGCTGACATCAAAAGAGCAGGCAACTTTTTTTGACCATAAAGACAATATCCTTTATTCAGATTTGACGACGGAGCAGAAGGCTAAGATTCCTAGTTTAGTGCAGGCTGGCAAGGTGACAGTGGACTATCTGGCCAAGGACAAGCAGCATATCAAGACAGAAAAGCATTATGCGATTAATCGTGAACGACTTGAGGGGCTTGACATTACTGCACGAGCGAAAAGACGTTTGGAGCTGAGGAGCTTCCTTTTGGATAATGGCGGAGCTGGAAAACTGGCTGATTTGTATCGCAGATTTTCCCGAGAAGTCGTTAAGTTTTTCATTGAACAAAAAGCCCTTCTTATTACTGAGGTCGAAGTCAGCCGTACGGATGCCTATTTTGATAAGGTGAATCAGGTAGATTTTCTGGAGTTAAATCGTGAGCAGGCCGCAGTTGTTGAGCAGATTAACAGTCAGATTGGTCAGGATTCTAAGCCTTTTCTGTTAGAAGGGGTTACGGGTTCGGGCAAAACGGAGGTTTATCTGCATATTATTGACCATGTACTCAAACTGGGGAAAACAGCTATTGTTTTAGTACCTGAAATCTCTTTGACTCCTCAGATGACCAATCGGTTTATTTCGCGTTTTGGTGAGCAAGTGGCCATTATGCATTCTGGTTTGTCAGATGGTGAAAAGTATGACGAATGGCGTAAAATCAAGTCTGGTCAGGCTAAGGTTGTTGTTGGAGCTCGCTCTGCTATTTTTGCTCCACTGGAAAATATTGGTGCGATTATTATCGATGAAGAACATGAAGCTAGCTATAAACAAGAGTCTAATCCCCGTTATCACGCTCGCGATGTGGCCTTGCTTCGTGCCAAGTATCATCATGCAGTTCTAGTATTGGGCTCTGCAACCCCTTCTATTGAAAGCCGAGCACGTGCTAGCCGTCATGTTTACGAATTTTTACAGCTGACCAAACGTGCCAATCCTCATGCTAAAATCCCAGAGGTAGAAGTTCTGGATTTTCGTGATTTTATTGGTCAGCAGGAGACTGCCAATTATACCCCGGCTCTCTTGGAGCAGATAGCCAAGCGTCTGGAGAAGGGAGAACAGGTTGTTCTTATGCTTAATCGCAGGGGTTATTCCAGTTTTGTAATGTGTCGGGACTGCGGTTATGTTGACCAATGTCCAAACTGCGATATCTCCTTGACACTGCATATGACCACAAAAACTATGAACTGCCATTACTGCGGTTTTCAGAAAGCTATTCCTGCCAACTGTCCAAATTGTGACAGCCCTCATATTCGTTATTATGGTACAGGAACTCAGAAAGCTTACGACGAACTTAAGAAAGTCCTGCCGCAGGCTCGCATTATTCGAATGGACGTGGATACCACTCGCAAAAAAGGAGCACATGAGAAGCTTCTTGAGGATTTTGGCAAGGGCAGAGCTGATATTTTGCTGGGAACTCAGATGATTGCTAAGGGACTGGATTTTCCCAATGTGACCTTGGTTGGTGTTCTCAATGCTGACACTTCTTTGAATCTGCCTGATTTTCGAGCGGCTGAACGAACGTTTCAGCTGCTGACTCAAGTGGCAGGACGTGCAGGACGTGCAGATAAGGAGGGTCAAGTTCTTATTCAGACCTATAATCCTAACCATTATGCTATTCAATTTTCTCAGCAGCAGGATTACGAAGGTTTCTATCTTTATGAAATGAATATCCGCAGGCAGTTGGGCTATCCGCCATATTATTATACGGTTGGTCTGACCTTGTCCCATAAAGACGAGGAGATTTTGGTGCGTAAAAGTTATGAGGTTTTAACTATTTTGCGCAGCCATTTGTCTGATAAGGTCAAACTTTTAGGGCCAACGCCAAAACCTATCACGAGAACGCATAATCTTTACCACTACCAAATCATCATCAAATACCGTTTCGAGGATAATCTGGAGGCGACTTTGAATGAGATTTTAGATTTGACCCAAAATCCTGCCAATAAGGATTTACGGCTCATTATTGACCATGAACCGCAAAATATGATGTAAGGAAAGCAAAAAATGACAAAAACAAAACTTATTTTTATGGGGACTCCAGATTTTTCAGCGACAGTTCTTGAAGGCCTGCTGTCTGATAATCACTATAATATCGTGGCAGTAGTGACTCAGCCTGACCGTGCGGTCGGGCGTAAGAAGGAAATCCGCATAACTCCTGTTAAGGAGCTTGCATTGGCGCATGGTTTGCCTGTCTATCAGCCTGAAAAACTGTCAGGTTCAGATGAAATGGCACAGCTAATGAAGCTTGATGCAGATGGTATTGTGACAGCTGCTTTTGGTCAGTTTTTACCAACAAAACTTCTTAACAGTGTCAGCTTTGCGGTCAATGTGCATGCTTCCTTATTGCCTAAATACCGCGGCGGTGCGCCCATTCATTACGCCCTTATCAATGGTGATAAAGAAGCTGGCGTGACCATCATGGAAATGATTAAAGAGATGGATGCTGGTGATATGATCAGCCAGAAGGCACTGCCTATTCTTGCTGAAGATAATGTTGGTACGCTTTTTACTAAATTAGCAGTGCTGGGGCGGGATTTATTGTTGGAAACTTTACCAGCTTATATTGCCGGAGATCTTAAGCCAGTTCCTCAAGATAAAGACAAGGTAAGCTTTTCGCCTAATATTAGTCCAGAAGAAGAACGGATTGACTGGAACAAGCCAGCAGAGACAGTTTTCAATCAGATTCGCGGCATGTATCCTTGGCCTGTAGCTCATACGCTGCTTAAGGGCAGTCGTTTTAAAATTTATCAGGCGCAGCTTGCTGATGGGACAGGACAGCCTGGTCAAATTATTGAAAAAACGAAGAAAACATTGGTTGTTGCGGCTGACAGCGGAGCCATTTCCCTAAAAATAGTTCAGCCTGCTGGTAAGCCCAAAATGGCAATCAGCGATTTTTTAAATGGCGTGGGACGTACGCTTGAAGTGGGGGATAGCTTTGGCCAGTAAGTGGAAAATATCAGCACGAGGGTTGGCGCTTCATATCTTAGAAGAGGTTTTGCAAAATGGTGCCTACTCTAACATCGCTTTGAACAAAAATCTGAAGCGCAGCTCACTGTCAAAAGCGGATAGACGACTGGTCACCGAGATTGTCTATGGCACGGTGGCACAAAAGATAAGGCTGGAATGGCAGCTGGCACATGTTATTGAGGATAGAGACAAGCTTGAGCCTTGGGTCTATGATTTGCTGCTGCTCAGTCTTTATCAGTTGGCTTATTTAGATAAATTGCCTGCGCATGCCATTGTCAATGACGCAGTGGCCATTGCTAAAGATCGCGGCAGAAAAAAAGGTGCTGAAAAACTGGTTAATGCAGTGCTAAGAAAGCTGTCAAATATGGCTCTGCCAGATCCGGCTGACATCAAACGGGTTAACAAACGCTATTCGGTACAATATTCACTGCCTGTCTGGCTGGTAAAAAAGTTAATTGGCCAGTATGGTGAAAAGCGTGCGGTTGCTATTTTTCAATCCCTTTATGTGCGAAATAAAGCCAGCATTCGTGTGACTAATCCAGCTGAATTAGATGAAATTGCTGAGCAAACAAAGGCTCAGAGATCCCTCTTATCTCCAGTTGGTTTAACGAAATCTTCAGGACATTTTGCTGCCTCTGATTTGTTTCAAAATGGGAAGATTACTATTCAAGATGAGACCAGTCAGTTGGTTGCTCCGACCCTGTCTCTTTTGGGGAATGAAACTGTTTTAGATGCCTGTGCGGCACCTGGCGGTAAGACAGTGCATATTGCGTCTTACTTAACAACGGGTACTGTGACAGCTTTGGATCTTTATGATCATAAACTGGCTTTGATTGAGGACAATGCTAAACGTTTAGGCGTGGCAGAACGTATCAAAACGCAAAAGCTGGATGCAACTCAGGTGCACCGCTATTTTGCTAAGGACAGTTTTGATAAAATTTTGGTAGACGCGCCTTGTTCAGGGATTGGTCTCATACGTCGCAAGCCGGATATCAAATATAATAAGAATTTACAAGATTTTACTAACCTGCAAAAAACTCAGCTAACTATTTTATCTAGTGTTTGTCAAACCCTGCGTAAAGGTGGTATAATAACCTATAGCACTTGTACCATTGTGGCTGAGGAAAATCAGGAAGTTATTGCACGCTTTTTGGACAGTCACCCAGATTTCGAGCAAGTAAATTTAACGCATACGCAAAAGGATATTGTGGTAGATGGCTGTTTAGCAATCACACCTGAGCAATATCTAACTGATGGCTTCTTTATCGCCCAGCTGCGAAGGAAGGTCTAGTGTTTTAGAGGAGGAAATGCTGACGCAAGTCAGAAATGCATCTATGGAAATCTCATTATTAACTGATATTGGCCAAAAACGGTCAAATAATCAAGATTTTGTCAATAAATTTGTAAATAAGGCTGGCGTGACTTTGGTTGTTCTGGCTGATGGTATGGGAGGGCACCGTGCGGGTAATATTGCCAGCGAGATGTCTGTCACAGACTTAGGCCGTGACTGGATCCAAACCGATTTGACAGATTTGAGCAAAATACGTGATTGGATGATGGTGGCTGTTGAGTCTGAAAATAAAAAAGTCTATGAATTGGGTCAAACTGAAGATTACAAGGGAATGGGAACGACTATTGAAGTTTTAGCTCTTGTTGAAAATGCCGTTATTTTGGCCCATGTTGGCGACTCACGTGTTGGTCTTATCCGCAACGGTGAATACAGACAGCTGACTAGTGATCATTCCTTGGTGAATGCCCTTATTAAAGCAGGGCAGCTGACAGAAGAAGAAGCAGCGGTTCATCCGCAGCGCAATATCATCACGCAGTCGGTCGGTCAGTCAGGGCCGGTTGAGACAGACCTTGCCATTCAGCAATTAGAGCCAGGAGATTATATTCTTGCCAATTCGGATGGTCTGACCAATATGCTCTCGAAAGAAGAAATTGTTGCTATTGTCACAGGTGACGGCTTTATTGAAGAAAAGACCAGCCGTCTCATCAAGGCTGCTAATGAAGCTGGTGGCCTTGATAATATCACTGTGGCGCTGATTAAGGTTGAAAGTGAGGAAGGATAATGATCCAAGTAGGCAAATTGTTTGCTGGGCGTTATCGGATTCTCAAATCAATCGGACGTGGCGGTATGGCGGATGTTTACCTTGCCAATGACCTGATTTTAGATAATGAAGAAGTGGCAATTAAAGTTCTTCGAACGAATTATCAAACAGATCAGGTAGCGGTAACGCGTTTCCAAAGGGAAGCACGTGCTATGGCAGAGCTTAGTCATCCTAATATCGTTTCTATCCGTGATATTGGCGAAGAAGACGGTCAGCAATTCTTAGCGATGGAATATGTGGACGGCTCGGACTTGAAGAGATATATTCAAGACCACGCTCCTATTTCCAATCAGGAAGTTGTACGTATCATGGGAGAAGTGCTTTCTGCCATGACACTTGCCCATCAAAAAGGTATTATTCATAGGGATTTAAAGCCTCAAAATGTTCTCCTGACACGTGATGGAACTGCCAAGGTGACAGATTTTGGTATTGCCGTAGCTTTTGCGGAGACCAGTCTGACCCAGACTAATTCAATGCTGGGCTCGGTGCACTATTTGTCCCCAGAACAGGCTCGCGGATCTAAAGCAACCGTTCAAAGTGACATCTACGCTATGGGAATTATGCTTTTTGAGATGCTGACAGGCCATATTCCTTATGATGGCGATTCGGCAGTTACCATTGCCTTGCAGCATTTTCAGAAGCCCTTACCATCAATTTTAGCTGAAAACCGCAATGTACCGCAAGCTCTTGAAAATGTTGTCATCAAAGCAACAGCTAAAAAACTGGACAATCGTTACAAGACAACGCTGGAAATGAGCCGTGATCTTGTTACTAGCCTTCACCATAATCGCAGTCGGGAGCCTAAACTTGTTTTTGCAGATTTGACTGATACTAAGACTCTTCCAAAGGTTGATCCGTCTCTGCTAAATAATGGTGCTAAGAAAGCTTCGAAGCAAAAAGCAGCTCAGGCTAATCAGGCAGCACAGATTAACAAGCAAAATCAACAAAAGCCTAAGAAGAAAAAACGGACATTTCTGTCAACTCTTTTCAAAATCTTCTTTGCCATCATTTTTATTGCTATTATTGTTTTTGCTTATTTAATTTTTACAAATCCGTCTAGTACTAATGTGCCTGACGTAACAGGCTATGAACTCTCAACAGCCAAATCAAGCATTGAAGACGCTGGATTTAAGGTTGGAGATGTTAAAAAGATTGCCTCTGACGCTGTTGAAGAAGGCAAGGTTGTAAAAACAGATCCGAGTGCCGGCACTGAGAAAAAAGAAGGTTCAGAGATTGACATTTATGTTTCTTCTGGTGCTGAAGGCTTTGATATGCCAGACTACACCGGAGAAAGCTACGAAGATGCTGTTGCGGATTTGACCAAGAATTACAAAGTCAAGTCAAGTCAAATTGAGTACGAAGAAGTCTCAACGTCTGACTATACTGAAGGAACGATTATTTCTCAAACACCATCAGAAGGAGAAAGTTTTAATCCTTCTGATAGTGATGCTAAGATTACTTTCAAGGTTGCCGGCAGTGTGGATATCTCCATGCCAAATTTGACAGGTCAAAGCTATTCAAGTGCTATTTCAACCTTGACTGCTTTGGGAATACCAGAAAGCAATATCGCAGTTTATGATGCTTCTACTGGTCAGCAGCTTTCAAATGTTAGCAATTCTGCGACAGTATCTAGTACATCTCCATCTTACGGCTCAACCGTCAGTGTGGATGATACGATTATTATCTATGTGACCGAACCAAATTCGAGCTCGTCAAGTCACAGCGATCAGTCAAGTTCTGACAGCAGCTCCAGCGATTCAAGTCAATCCAGCAACACGTCAGACAGTTCATCGACTTCTAGCTAAAAAAACAAACTCAAGTCTCAGATAAACTTATCTGGGGCTTTTGTCATTTGTCATGAAATTTGATAAAATGGGATTTGTACCCCTTAAAAGAAAGGCTTGTATGACAAAATTTAATTTCTTTCTTTTGGTAGAAGCCCTGCTTTTGACCATGGCTCTTATCACCATTTTTGAAAATGATTTAACCAGTTTTATTTTTATTGTGGTTCTGACTCTTCTGGCGATCCGCTTTTTCAATAAGGAATCTAAAAGTGACTTTATCCTGACATGCAGCTTGATTTTGCTTTTTTTGGTTTCAATGCTAAATGCCTATGTTATTGTGGCTATTCTTTTTGGTGTGGCCTATGTTATGATTAATCATTTTTCACAGGTTAAACAAAAAAATCGCTACGCTCTTATTCAGTTTGAAGAAGAAGGGCTCGCTCCTCATCCAATTCGTAACCAATGGATTGGCAGCCGATTGGAACCTGTCAGTGATCGCTATGATTTTGAAGATATTAATATTATTCGTATCTTTGGAACTGATACGATTGATTTATCTCAGGTCATTGTGACAGGACGTGACAATGTTGTTATCGTTCAAAAAGTTTATGGCCCAACTACCATACTAGTTCCAATTGATGTTGCTGTTAAAGTTAACATTTCAGCATTTTACGGCTCTATTCGTTTTTTCAATCAGGGAGAATACGATTTGCGCTATGAAAGCCTAACCCTTCAAGGACGCGATTTTAGTCAAGCCAATCGTTCGGTTAAGTTAATTATCAATGTTGGAGCCGGTCCAGTGGAGGTACGTCACAAATGAAAAAACAGTATCTCTTATTAATTATTTCTTATGCTATTATTGTGGTATTGGGTGTTAGTTATTTTGTTCTGGCCAGTTTTGAACGCTCATTTGACCAGCTTTTAAAAGAAATTCCTCACCCAGAACGTCTCATTATTAATATCATTTTTTTGATTCTTGGTCTGGTTATCTTGCTTTTTGTTTTTTGGTCTCTTGCTAATGACAATAGCATGCGCGGGGTCAATAAAGATTTGCGGCGTATTATTAATAATCAGCCTATTCAGCGTCAGGCAGAATTAGAATTGGATAAAAACCTGATTCGTCTGTCGCACAAGGTGCGTAAACTGACAGCTGATTTGCAGAAAACAGAAAACAGACAAACGCTGAAATCTCAGGATATTATAAAAAAAGAGCGCAGCCGTATTGCCCGCGATTTGCATGATACGGTCAGTCAGGAGCTTTTTGCTGCCAGCATGATTCTATCTGGAGTATCCCAGACACTTGATCAATTAGACCAAGAAAATCTGCGCAAGCAGCTCAAGGCAGTTGAGGATATTCTAACCGATGCTCAAAATGATCTGCGGGTATTGCTTTTGCATTTGCGGCCTACAGAACTTGAGAATAAAAGCTTAAAAGAAGGCTTGTTGATGATTTTAAAAGAACTGACAGATAAATCAAATATTCGTGTTCTGTTTAAATGTAAGGTTAAGAAAGTACCCAAACGTATTGAAGATAATCTTTTTCGGATTGCTCAGGAATTTATTTCCAATACTTTGAAGCATGCTAAGGCTAATCAACTGGAAGTTTATCTATATCAAAATAATTTAGAAATTCAGCTGAAAATGCTTGATGATGGTATCGGTTACGACTTAGATGTTTCTACTGACGAGCTCAGCTATGGTCTTAAAAATATTCAGGAACGGGTTGATGATATGGCGGGAAATGTCAGTTTTCTATCGGCCAAAGGTAAGGGAACATCAATGGACATCCGTGTGCCGATTTTGAAAGGAGAAAAGAATGACGAAAATTAGTGTGCTCCTAGTTGATGACCATGAAATGGTGCGTCTGGGGCTTAAAGGCTTTCTGAATTTGCAGGAAGATGTTGAAGTGGTTGAGGAAGCCAGTAATGGCCGTGAGGGAGTCGAATTAGCTCTTCAATTGCGTCCAGATGTCGTGGTTATGGATCTGGTTATGCCAGAATTAGACGGTGTTCAAGCAACTTTAGAACTTCTTAAGGAATGGCCGGAGGCTAAAATTTTGGTCTTGACCAGCTATCTGGACAATGAAAAAATCTATCCTGTTATTGAAGCAGGTGCCAAGGGCTACATGTTAAAAACGTCCAGTGCAGCTGAAATTCTAAATAGTATCCGAAAAGTTGCTAGGGGAGAACAAGCCATTGAGACTGAGGTGGACAATAAAATCAAATACCATGACAGTCATCCGGATTTGCATGATGAGCTTACCGCACGTGAGCGAGATATCCTTGCTCTGTTGGCTAAGGGCTATGATAATCAGACGATTGCTGATGAGCTTTTCATTTCTCTTAAAACGGTTAAAACACATGTCTCTAATATTTTGGGAAAACTAGATGTTGACGACCGTACTCAGGCTGTGGTCTATGCCTTTAAACACCATCTAGTCGCACAAGATGACGATTAAATGATATAATAATAACGAACGTTTTCCGCTTTTGTTTTTAGAAGAAAGGACGGTAAAATGACACTAAGTGCCAAAACCAAATACAAAGCTAAAAAAATCAAAATTGTTTTCTTTGATATTGATGACACACTACGGGTTAAAGATACAGGCTATATGCCTGACAGTATCAAAGCGGTTTTTGCTACTCTTAAGAAGAAGGGAATTTTAACAGGAATTGCTTCAGGGCGTGCCCTTTACGGTGTTGTACCGGAAATCCAAGCCCTCAAGCCTGATTATTTTGTTACGATTAATGGTTCTTATGTCATTGATAAGGAGGGTGAGGAAGTTTTTAATCAGCCTTTATCACGCGATTTAACCAAAAAATATGTGGATTGGTGTCAAAAGCAAGGGATTGCCTATGGCTTTGCCGGAAAAGACAAACCTGTTGTTTCAGAACATACCCCTTTGGTTGATGACGCTCTGGTTCCTGTCTATGGCGATTGTGATGCAGAGCCTGATTTCCATCTGTCTAATGATGTCTATCATATGTGGACCTTTGCAGAAAATAATGCAGAGCTGCAATTACCAGATGAGTTATCAACAGAAGTTCGCCTAGTGCCTTGGCATGAACATTCGTCTGATGTGGTTCAAAATGGTATTTCCAAGGCCTCGGGTGTTAGTCAGGTATTAGCAAAAGAAGGTTTTAAACCCGAAAATGTTATGATGTTTGGTGATGGTCCCAATGATATGGAAATTTTTGACTATGTTGGCCTCAAAATTGCCATGGGAAACAGTGTCCCTGAAATTAAAGAAAAAGCAGATTACGTTACAACTACAGTAGAAGAAGATGGCATTTTTAATGCCTTGGAGAAACTAGGAATGGTAGAAAAAAAACTTAACTTTCCGCAGCTTGACTTAGGTTTGGCAGACGGACCTGTCGCAACAATCAAAACCAATTATGGAAATTTAGCTATCAAACTCTTTCCAGAACAGGCCCCAAAAACAGTAGCTAACTTTGTGGGGCTTGCCCAAAAAGGCTATTATGATGGTATCATTTTCCATCGTATTATCCCAGATTTTATGATTCAAGGCGGTGATCCAACTGGTACGGGCATGGGCGGTGAATCTATTTACGGTGATAGCTTTGAGGATGAATTTTCTGAGGAGCTGTATAATTTGCGGGGAGCTCTTTCTATGGCAAATGCTGGTCCCAACACAAACGGCAGCCAGTTCTTTATCGTTCAAAATGCTAATCTGCCTTATTCTGCAAAGGAATTGTCACGTGGCGGCTGGCCAGAAGCGATTGCAGAAGCTTATGCGGCTGATGGTGGAACACCGCATCTTGACCGCCGGCATACCGTTTTTGGGCAATTGCTTGATGAAGATTCATTTGAGGTACTGGATAAGATTGCAGCAGTAGAAACAGGTGCTCAAGATAAACCTATTGAAGACGTTATTATTGAAACAATTGAGGTTGCAGATTGATGAAAATTGGTGATAAACTTTCAGGTGTTATCACCGGTATTAAGCCTTATGGAGCCTTTGTATCTTTGGAAAATGGAACAACAGGCTTGATTCATATTTCTGAAATCAAAACAGGCTACATTGATAACATCTACAATACGCTTAAGGTAAACCAAGAAGTCCTTGTTCAGGTCATGGACTATGACGAATTTACACAGAAAGCCAGCCTTTCTTTGAGAACGCTTGAAGAAGAAAAACATAAGATTCCTCATAGACATCGCTTTTCAAACAGTCGTTATAAAATCGGATTTAAGCCGTTGGCAGAAGCGATGCCCGTCTGGGTTGAAGAAGGCATGGCCTTTTTGAAAGCAGAAAAAGAAGACTAGGTCGCATGACCCAGTCTTCTTTAGTATTAAAAAACTAAAACAAGAAGTTCCTGTTACTTTATAAGTATTCTAATACTACCCTGTCGGTTTTCTCAATAGAGCGGCTTGTCGGTATCTTTTTGCCCCTCCTTAAAAAACACGATAGACATAAGGATTATCTGGTTCGTCAACTGTTGACAAGCTGGTAATATTAAGGATGGGCAGGGTCTGGTTGAGGCTTTGATAGTAATCCACCGAAATCGTTCCCTGTGCCTTGACCCAAGTATTGTCCTTATAGCTAGCGGTATTTCCAGTAGTTGCTAGGCCATAAACACCTGAGTCTGCGATGCAGTGAATAATACCAAAACGAAAGATAAACTGGTAGCCTTTATTTTCCGGATCATTGTAAACGAAACCAGTATAGCTGACGTTTTTTCCGATAAACTCATCAGGGTATTCGTAGATGAGTTCCATAACTTCCATATAGTTTTCGGTTGTAATTGTGATAAGATCTTTGTCTTTATACTTTGCCAGTTCTTTTTTCATTTCGGATGAATAAGCTGACGCTGTAAAGTAGGAGCTGGTGTCTGGTTTTAGGTATTGAATGGTGACACCGTCCTCCTCAGCAGTAGCAGCATCGCTTCCAGCGGCTAAGGGGAAATGATATCCCTTGGCAGAAACTGTAGTTGCATCCAGTGATACAGTAGGTACTAAAAGGCCGACAGCAACTGGGAAAGCCAGCATTAGCAAGCTCATTAGCTTTGCTATTTTCCCAGATAAGTGAGATTCAACCTTGAGATTTTTCATCCAAACAATAAGCTGAACAACTGCCAAGCCAAATGAGAGGATCATAGAGAGATAAGCCAGATAAGAATAATGAACATTGATGTACTGATCCAGTTTACCAGAAATCTGAAGGTACATTGCCAGTTCAAAATAACCTGCCAGAATCAAAAATCTAAGCATCTATAACACCCCCGCAGCTAAACAATAGACGATGGTGACAAAACTAGCAACACTGACAAACAATAAGACAAAACGCGTTTTAAAATGATGCGTCATCATCAGTAGATTTTTAATGTCAACCATAGGACCAATCAAAAGAAAAGCTATCGTTGGTGCTGATCCAAAAGTTGATAGGAATGATGCTCCAATAAAGGCGTCTGCTTCAGAGCACAGAGATAGGATAAAAGCCAAAAGCATCATGATGAGAATGGCCGTAAAACTATTGTGACTAATGGTAGTCAACAGCCGTGTTGGCACATAAATCTGCATTGTTGCCGCCACTAGACTCCCAAAAACTAAATAACGTCCCGTATCAAAAAATTCGTCAATAGCATGAACCAAGGCTTCAAAAAATTTTTTCCCTTTGGGGAGCTGACTGTAGTCATGCCTATGTATAGATTTATGAGACGTTTTTAAAATATCTGGATTGACTGCAAATCCCAACAAAATTCCAAGAGTTACAGCGATAATAAACGCTCCTAACAACCGTAAGCTAACATAGTACCAAGAATTTCCAAATGCTGTGTAGGTAGCAAAAAGAACGATAGGGTTGATAATAGGAGCTGTGGCCATAAATGGGATAGCTGTGTAGCTAGGCACTTTCTTTTCTAAAAAGCGTGTGATAATAGGAACAATACCGCACTCACAAGAAGGAAAAATAAAACCTGCAAAAGTTCCAAATAAAATAGCTAGTATTTTATTTTTGGGTAAAAAGCGCTGCACTTTTTCGGGTGTGATATAGATTTCAATAAAGCCTGAAAAGACAGACCCCAATAAAACAAAAGGCAAGGCTTCAATGATAATTGACAGAAAAACAGCTAAGAGCTGAAGAACACTGTCTGGCAGGTTATTAAAAATTACCATGAAAATCAGTCCTTATCCTTCTCATCCTCCTCATTTTCTTTAGGTCCATCAGCTGCTGACTTTTCAAAGTCAGGAATTGCAGCAAATGCTGCCATCATGTTTTCAAGTTCATCAGATTTTTTTTGAACGACTGCCATATCTTGGCCTCCTTTGGTAAATAAAGATAATCCTATTATACTATCAATTACTAAAAATTTCTGTAAAGAACTATAGGTTTAAAATAATTGTAAAGAGAGTTTCTTTTAAAAGTTATGAAACTGACCAAGAGCCGTACATATGCCTTTTGACTATGATATAATAGAAAACATGGAAAATATGATTCACACTCAAATCAGCCAAGACTTGGGGCTGACAAAAAATCAAGTCGAAAAAGTTCTGTCTATGGCAGCAGAAGGCAATACAATCCCTTTCATGGCTCGTTACCGTAAAGAAATGACGGGTAATTTGGATGAAACACAAATTAAGGCAATCATTGATTTGGATAAGAGTTTAACGGCTTTAGCAGATCGCAAAGAGACAGTCCTTGCTAAGATCGAAGCACAAGGGAAACTCATACCTGAGCTCAAAAAGGCTATTGAATCGGCGACTAAATTGGCAGATGTCGAAGAACTCTATCTGCCTTATAAGGAAAAACGCCGTACCAAAGCAACCATAGCCCGTGAAGCAGGACTCTTTCCGCTAGCGCGTTTAATCTTGCAAAATAGCTCTGCTCTTGAAGCGGAAGCTGAAAAATTAACCAGCGAGGCTTTTCCGACAGCCGAGAAAGCTTTGGCTGGAGCAGTTGATATTTTGACAGAAGCAATGTCCGAAGATGCTAAACTGCGTTCATGGACTTATAATGAAATTTGGAAAAACAGTCAAATCAGCTCGGCTCTTAAGGACGACAGCTTGGATGCTAAGCAAGTCTTTCAAATTTACTATGATTTTTCTGATCAAGTTTCTAAATTGCAAGGGTATCGCATACTCGCTCTTAATCGCGGTGAAAAATTAGGCGTTCTTAAAGTCAGTTTTGTTCATCATTTTGAAAAAATGTATCGCTTTTTCAGCGCTCGTTTTAAGGAAAAAAATAGTTATATTGATGAGGTCATTCAACAAACCCTCAAGAAGAAGATTATTCCTGCTATGGAGCGCCGTATTCGTACGGAGCTGACTGAGGGCGCAGAAGATGGAGCTATCAAGCTCTTTTCAGACAATCTGCGCAGCCTTCTTCTAGTATCTCCGCTTAAAGGCAAAATGGTACTTGGTTTTGATCCGGCCTTTCGGACAGGAGCCAAATTAGCAGTGGTTGATCAAACAGGAAAGCTGATGACTACTCATGTTATCTATCCGGTGGCACCAGCCAGTAAGGCAAAAATTGAGCAATCTAAAAAGGAATTAGCCGAGCTTATCCAGTCCTATCAGATTGAACTGATTGCAATCGGAAATGGAACGGCCAGTCGTGAGAGTGAGGCTTTCGTTGCCGATGTTCTCAAGGACTTCCCAGAGACCTCTTATGTCATTGTTAATGAAAGCGGAGCTTCTGTCTATTCAGCTTCTGAGCTGGCGCGTCAGGAATTTCCAGATTTGACCGTAGAAAAACGCTCTGCCATTTCCATTGCCCGCCGTTTGCAAGATCCGCTGGCTGAGCTGGTCAAAATTGATCCTAAATCTATCGGAGTTGGTCAGTATCAGCACGATGTCAGTCAGAAAAAACTGTCTGAGAATCTGGATTTTGTTGTTGATACGGTTGTCAATCAGGTCGGGGTTAATATCAATACTGCCAGTCCAGTCTTACTTTCTCATGTATCTGGTCTTAACAAAACCATCTCAGAAAATATTGTTAAGTACCGCGAAGAAAATGGTCAAATTCAATCGCGTGCGGAAATTAAAAAAGTCCCTCGTTTGGGTAGCAAAGCCTTTGAACAGGCTGCAGGTTTTTTGCGCATTCCCAATGCGGCTAATATTCTTGATAATACTGGTGTTCACCCAGAATCTTACGCTGCTGTTGAAGAACTCTTTAACATGCTGTCTATTAAAGAGCTGGATGCTGAAGCTTTGGAAAAATTGCAGAGCTTGGATATTACTGCAACAGCTGAAAAACTTGGTCTGGGTAAAGAGACGCTAAAGGATATCATTGCTGATTTGCTAAAACCAGGCCGTGATTTGCGTGACGACTTTGAAGCACCCGTTCTGCGTCAGGACGTTTTAGATCTTAAGGATTTGCAGTTGGGACAAAAACTGGAAGGAACTGTTCGCAATGTTGTTGATTTTGGTGCATTCGTAGATGTTGGCGTTCATGAAGATGGACTTATCCATATTTCTGATATGAGCAATAATTTTGTTAACCACCCCAGCCAAGTTGTGTCTGTTGGAGATATTGTGACTGTCTGGGTAACAAAAATTGATCTTGAACGGGAAAAACTTAATCTCTCCTTGGTGGCTCCACGTGAATCTTACTGAGTATGTCAAGCAGGTATCCTTAGAAGATTTTGGCTGGGAATTTAAGCATAATGCTGACTGGAATAAACGTTTACGAACAACAGGCGGCAGATTTTTTCCGAAAGACGGACACCTAGATTTCAATCCCAAAGTTTATGATGAGCATGGAATTGCCGTTTTTCGCAAAGTTGTGCGGCACGAGCTCTGCCATTACCATCTTTACTATCAAAAAAGAGGTTATCAGCATAAAGATAAGGACTTTAAAGAGCTTCTGCTTGCTGTTGATGGGTTGCGCTATGCTCCTAAACTCAAAAACAGCCAGAAGCCGATTCACATTTATCGCTGCTGTTTTTGCGGTCAAATTTACCAACGCAAACGTCAAATAGCGGTTAAGCACTATTGCTGTGGTCAATGCGGTGGAAAATTAATCAAGATGAAAAGTCAAAATCAGCCCTAGGGCTGATTTTTTTTTCAGCATTTTGGGTTATGATAGTGTAAAATAAAGGCAGGAGGAAAGGTCATGAACGGTCAATTTTATAAAATGCGGAAAAATCGTATCTTTGCCGGAGTCCTTGCAGGTTTATGTGATAAATTTGGCTGGGATCTTGTTTTGGTGCGGATTTTATATGCTGTATTTACTTATTTTTCTATAGGTTTTGGTATCTTTTTCTATATTCTTTTGGCTTTTCTCTTACCTTACAAGGAAGATATTTATCATGAAGACCGCACAGCAGACGGCCGTAAACGTAAGGATGCCGATGTTGTAGATGACGATGAGTGGTTTTGGTGAGTTTAAACAGGCACCCTTCTTTAACATTTTTTATTTGCCTATAAATGTTAGATTATAAATGAGAGCGCTGCTTTGCCAGTGCTTCTTTTATTTTTAGGTTCTGTTATGTCCCTGAAAATCTTTTATGGTACAATAGAAACATCTATATTTGGGAGGAAGCAGTGATGACTGTAACTGTAAAAATGCTTGTTGATAAGGTCAAGCTTGAAGTGGTCTATGGTTCGGAAAAGCTCTTACAAAAGCTTATTACGACAGCGGATATTTCGCGGCCTGGTCTTGAGATGACAGGTTATTTTGACTATTATGCACCTGAGCGTATTCAGCTGGTTGGAATGAAGGAATGGTCTTATTTGATGGCTATGACATCTCATAATCGCTACTCAGTTTTGCGTGCCATGTTCAAACCAGAGACCCCAGCAATCATTGTAGCGCGGGATCTTGAAATTCCTGAAGAGATGATTCAGGCAGCAAAAGAAGAAGGGATTGCAGTGCTGACTTCTCGTATCCCGACCTCATCTTTAGCGGGTGAAATTTCTTGGTACTTGAATTCCTGCTTAGCAGAACGTACCAGTGTGCATGGCGTTTTGATGGATATCTACGGTATGGGAGTCCTGATCCAAGGCGATTCGGGTATCGGTAAGAGTGAAACGGGCCTTGAATTGGTGAAGCGGGGACATCGTCTCGTTGCAGATGATCGCGTAGACCTTTATGCCAAAGATGAGGAGACCCTCTGGGGAGAACCAGCAGAAATTCTTCGTCACTTGCTTGAAATTCGAGGTGTCGGTATCATTGATATTATGAGTCTTTACGGTGCTAGCGCCGTGCGAAATTCTTCGCAGGTACAGTTAGCCATTTACCTTGAAAATTTTGAAGCGGACAAAGTTTTTGACCGTTTGGGTAATGGCAATGAAGAGATTGAGCTGCAGGGAGTCAGTATTCCTCGTGTGCGCATCCCAGTCAAAACAGGACGAAATGTTTCAGTCGTTATTGAAGCGGCAGCCATGAATCATCGGGCCAAGCAGATGGGATTTGATGCGACACAAACTTTTGAGGATCGCTTGACTAATCTTATCAGCCAAAATGGTGAAAACTAATGGGTTATGTTATCAATCCTATTGCCTTTGAATTAGGTCCTTTTGCAGTACGTTGGTATGCTATTTGTATCGTATCTGGTATGTTATTGGCTGTCTGGCTGGCCATGAAAGAAGCTCCACGTAAGGGGATTAATCCGGATCAGATTTTGGATTTTATCCTTCTTGCTTTTCCCATAGCCATTGTTGGTGCACGAATTTATTATGTCATCTTTGATTGGGATTATTATGCCAAAAATCCGAGTGAAATTTTCGTCATTTGGCACGGTGGTCTTGCTATCTACGGAGGTCTGATTGCTGGTGCTGCGGTTCTTTATTACTTTGCTAGACGTCATGTTATTAATGTTTTGGATTTTTTGGACATTGCTGCGCCGGGAGTTATGTTGGCACAAAGCATAGGCCGCTGGGGAAACTTCATTAATCAAGAAGCTTATGGCAAAGCTGTAACTCATTTGAATTACCTCCCCGCATTTATCCGAAATCAGATGTATATTAATGGCAGCTATCGTGTTCCGACTTTCTTGTACGAAAGTCTTTGGAATTTGTTCGGTTTTATTCTTATTGTGATCCTGCGCAGACGCTCTGGCTTGCTCAAACAAGGTGAAGTTGCAGCTTTTTATTTGATCTGGTATGGTTGTGGACGTTTTGTTATTGAAGGCATGCGAACAGATAGTTTGATGTTTGCAGGACTCAGGGTCTCTCAATGGCTTTCCTTTGTGCTTGTTGTTTTAGGAGCCCTGCTTATTTATCGCCGAAAAAACCATGAACTTCCGGATTATGAATAGAAAGGCTGGTCAGCTGGCAGATACTCTGCTATAATGTAAGAAAAAATTGAAGCCAGTTTTGGCTGTAAAAAGGAGAAGTCTATGGCAGAAATTGCTTTTTTAATCATCGCTATTGCACTAGCGGCAGTTCTAGTCGCTTTTATACCAACTATTTTGCGCTTGCGCAAGGTCGTAGAAGAAGCTGAGGAAACAATTAGTGTGCTTCGCAGCGATTTTAATGTAACGCTTAACCAAACCAATGAAATCCTAGCTAAGGCCAATGTTTTAGTTGAAGATGTCAATGGTAAAGTTTCAACCATTGATCCGCTTTTTGTTGCTATCGCTGATTTGTCTGAAAGTGTCTCAGATCTTAACACTCAAGCACGTCATTTAGGGGCTAAGGCTTCATCGGCCGGTGCAACCGTTGGTAAAGCCGGCACCGCTTATACTGTGGGTAAAGTCGCTTCAAAACTTTTCCGTAAAAAGAATAAGACAAATTAAGGAGGAAATCTTATGAGTAAATTTCTAAATACATTGATTATCGGTGCTGCGTCAGGTGCAGCCGTGGCCTACTTTTTGACAACTGAAAAAGGCAAAGCTGCCAAAGCGCGTTTTCAAGAAGAGGTCGCCAGTTATAAAGAAGACCCAAAGGCTTATCAGGAACAGGCCTTTGAAAAGGCAGCTGGCTATAAAGATAAAGCTGTAGATACGTTTCAAGATTATAAAACTAAATTTGAAAATGGTGAAATCACAGCTGAGGATTTGACTCAGGCTGTTCAGGAAAAAACAGCTCAGGCAGCGGCTTTTGCTAAAGACAGTTTTGAATTGATTAAAGAAAAAGCCAATCAAATTCAGCGAGAAGCAGAAAAAACTTCTGACAAAACTGAAGCGGAAGTTGATGATATTGTCATTGAATTAGCAGATTCTCAGCCAGAAGCCGAAGAAGATGCGGCTGGTAAAGATGATAATGAAGAATAAGCCGCTCTTTGAATAAATAGGAGCTTTATCAACATTAAAAGAGGACTAAAACCTCTTTTTTATTTAAAGATTTTTTTAGATGAGATAAACAAAAATTCCCAATCAGACCTGTAATGATGGATTGATGTCTAGGGGTGAAAAAATGAGCCGGTTTTTTTGTTATAATAAGAAAAGAACGGAGAAATTTCAGTATGACAAAACCTTTATCGGACATGACCTTGGAAGAACTCTGGCAATTGTTTCCTATTTTTCTTGTGCCACACAAAAAAGAGTGGGATGATTGGTATCAGAATGAAGAAAAGCAGCTCTTGCAACTATTTCCAAACACAAGCATCAAAAGGATTTCTCATATAGGCAGCACTGCCATTCCTAACATCTGGGCTAAAAATATTGTGGATATTTTATTAGAAATTCCTGAAACAGCAGATTTACAATATTTCAAAAAGCAGTTGCTAGATGCTGGCTATCTCCTCATGTCTGAAAGCGAGAAACGTGTGTCTTTCAATAAGGGGTATACAGAAGCTGGCTTTGCTCAGAAAGTGTTTCATCTTCATTTACGTTATCAAGGTGATCATGATGAACTTTATTTTAGGGATTATTTAAGAGAACACCCAGAAATTGCTAAAGAATATGAACGTTTAAAGCTTGCTTTATGGAAAGAGTACGAACATAATCGTGATGCTTATACAGACGCTAAGACTCATTTCATTAAAAAATATACGCAGCAAGCAAAGAAAGACTACAAGGAGAGCTACTGATGTTAAAAATGGTTCTTATTCTTTTTGTTCTAGCAGTACTAAGTTATATTCTGCTCAAATATCTCATCAGCCAGTCCAAACGTCCATCAGGTTTTGTTGGCAGAAGCATGATGAGGATTTGGAATAAGGCCTATTTACCGATGGCGCAGTGGGCTTTATCTGTGCTTCCTAAAAAATCTTATGGGCATATCTTGGATATTGGGGTTGGCAATGGCGCATCGACTGCCTACCTTGGCCAACTTTTTCCCGATAGCCAAATCAAGGGCATGGACATTTCTACGGAGGCTATTTCCCAAGCCCAGCAGCGTTACCAGCTAGAAGGAGTCACTTTTGAAGTCATGGATGTCAGTCAGCTGTCTTATCCTGATGACCGTTTTAATCTTGTCTGTGCCTTTCAGACGCATTTTCATTGGCCAAATTTGACTCAGGCAATGCTTGAAATCAAGCGCGTGCTGACAAATGATGGTCTCTTCATCATAGCTTGCGAGCAAAGCAAAATCAATTATTATTTGCCAGATTTGAAAGAAAAAGAAGAGTTTGCTGATTATTTGGCTAATGTTGGGCTGACCCTGGTTGATTATCAGAAATACTCTGCTTGGGTTTGTTATATCGTAATGAAAAGTAGTAGTATGTAGAGGCTAATTATTGAGTGTATGAACATGAACTAGATTTTTTACATACTCTAAATACCAAAAGAGTCCAATCAATTATTTTCTAGAAAATTTCAATCTTATTTCAATATTGATAGGTTATACTGTAGTCAGTAGGCTGTGGGTTTGTACTGTTGCCTTTATCTGTCTTTTGCTGTGATGAAAAATGGCGCTACTATTGAACTTGCGCAACTAAGGATTTTAGAAATTTGGAACAAGTTGCTGCCTCTTTACAAGTCAGACTGGCCAGAGTTTATGGACTCCTTGTCAACTGTAGTGGGTGACCTATAACTAAACGCGAGAGAGAATCAGATTGGTTCTCTCTTTGCATGTTTAAAGCGATGAGAATTTTAGTTTTAAAGTTTTTGAAGTTTCGAAAACCAAAAGCATTGTGTTTGATGTCCTTGATAAGCTCGTATTTCAATCCGATTAAATCGGTGGTATTGAAAGATGTTCCATATGAGTCTTTCTAATGAGTTGTTTTGTCGCTTTTCATTATAAGTCATATGGGACTTTTTTTCATACAGTCAAAAAGCCCTATAATATCTGAATGAGATTTACCCACTACAGATATTATAGAGCCAATAAAAAAACAAACCTTCAGGCTTGTTTTTTTGCTTTTAAAGTTTTAATGCCATACTGAACAAGAGCCTGTAAACCAATACTGATGGTTACTGCCCAGAATAAGGACCAGAAAGTTGAAATTTCTGCTGATAGAAATAGGAAGGCTATGAGAACAGTTGAGATACAAAAACTAGAAAGACGTCCGAAAAACACTAAATCTTGTAGTTTAATACTATTACTGTTTAAGTCTTGATATTCCTGATAAACAGGGGTATTTTGGACGTCTTGTTCTATTTCTTCATAATAATCAAAACGCCGATTCAAATTATCTGACATAGCTCCTCCTTTCATAATTTATGTCTATAATATCATAAATTATTTGACTTGCCTAGTCTTTTTGGTATTTTTTTGCTATTTTTGAGTATTCGAATACTCTATCTTAGTATGAAATTTTAGTAAAAAAGGGCAAAAACTTATGATATAATACTTATTATGAAAAAAATAGTCATTACAGCGACCGCAGAAAGTGTTGAACAGGCTCAGGAACTGTTAGCGCTTGGTGTGGATCGTCTTTATATCGGGGAAAAAGCATTTGGTCTTCGTTTACCAAAGACTTTTTCATTTGCAGAAATGCGTCAAATTGCTAAGCTTGTGCATGATGCTGGCAAGGAACTGACCGTGGCAGTTAATGCTCTTATGCATCAGGACATGATGGATGCCTTGCCAGAGTATCTGGACTTTTTAGAAGAGATTAAGGCTGATTATATTACTGTCGGAGATGCAGGTGTATTTTATATTTGTCAGCGGGATAACCGTCCTTTTAAAACCATTTATGATGCTTCAACGATGGTAACTTCCAGCCGCCAAATTAATTTTTGGGGAAAGACAGCAGGAGCTTCTGAGGCAGTTATTGCGCGTGAGATTCCATCAGAGGAACTTTTTATCATGGGCGATCAGCTTGAGATTCCTGGTGAACTCTTAGTTTATGGCGCCAGCATTATTCATCAGTCTAAGCGTCCTCTTTTGCAAAATTACTATAATTTTACTCATATTGATGATGAAAAAACACGCGAACGCGATTTGTTTTTGGCTGAGCCTAATGATCCAGATTCTCATTATTCGATTTATGAGGATAATCATGGGACACATATTTTTGCCAACAATGATTTAGATTTGATGACCAAGTTGCCAGAAGTCATTGCGCATGGCTTTGATCATTGGAAATTGGATGGTATTTATTGTCCGGGTGAAAATTTTGTTAAGATTACAGAGTATTTTGTTAAGGCGCGTGATCTGATACAAAAAGGATCCTTTAGCCAAGATCAGGCTTACCTTTTTGACCAAGAAATTCGTAAGCTTCATCCGCATAATCGTAATTTGGATACTGGATTTTATGACTACACTCCAGATATGGTTAAATAGTTGATTAGCTGCACAGCCTTTATGCTGAGGCTGTGTCTTCCTTTTATTTTCATCTATCTTGTAAATAGAACAGAAAAGAGTAAATATGTCAGAAAAGATATTAAAACGACCAGAGGTTTTATCACCTGCTGGGACACTTGAAAAATTGAAAGTTGCCGTTGATTATGGTGCAGATGCTGTTTTCATTGGCGGTCAGGCTTATGGCTTGCGCAGCCGTGCAGGAAATTTCTCAGACGAGCAGATGCGTGAGGGTGTCGAATATGCGCATGCCCGAAATGCTAAAGTTTATGTAGCGGCTAATATGGTTACCCACGAAGGAAATGAAAAAGGTGCTGGGGAGTGGTTCCGCAATCTTCGCGACATGGGAATTGATGCCGTTATTGTGTCAGATCCTGCCTTGATTGAGATTTGTGCGACAGAAGCGGAAGGGCTGGAAATTCATTTATCTACTCAGGCTTCAGCAACCAATGTTGAAACCTTCAAATTCTGGAGCAAATATGGTTTAACCCGTGTTGTTTTAGCGCGTGAGGTTAATATGGAAGAATTAGCTGAGATTCGCCGTCGTACTGATGTAGAAATTGAAGCATTCGTTCATGGTGCTATGTGTATTTCTTACTCAGGACGCTGTACGTTGTCAAATCACATGTCAATGCGTGATGCCAACCGCGGAGGCTGCTCTCAGTCATGCCGCTGGAAGTATGACCTTTACGATATGCCCTTTGGTCAAGAACGTCGAAGTCTAAAAGGCGAGGTTCCTGAGGAATATTCTATGTCTGCAGTGGACATGTGCATGATTGATCATATTCCTGATTTGATTGAAAATGGTGTTGATTCTCTGAAGATTGAGGGTCGTATGAAATCAATTCATTACGTATCAACTGTTACCAACTGTTATAAAGCAGCAGTTGATGCTTATATGGAAAGCCCAGAGAAATTTTATGCTGTTAAGGATGAGTTAATTGATGAGCTCTGGAAAGTTGCTCAGCGTGAACTGGCTACAGGGTTCTACTATGGGACACCGACTGAAAATGAACAGCTCTTTGGAGCACGCCGTAAAATTCCTCAATATAAATTTGTTGGTGAGGTGGTTGCTTTTGATTCAGAGGAAATGACAGCGACTATCCGCCAGCGTAATGTCATTTTAGAAGGTGATACCGTTGAATTTTATGGTCCAGGTTTCCGTCATTTTGAGTGTTATATTGAAGACCTTCATGACGCAGAAGGCAATAAAATTGATCGTGCACCAAATCCAATGGAATTGTTGACTATCACGGTTCCGCAAGAAGTCAAGCCGGGAGATATGATTCGCTCTTGCAAAGAAGGTCTCATTAACCTTTATCAAAAAGATGGCTCAAGCAAGACGGTGCGTGCTTGATGGCAGTAGCGATTTATGGTCTGTTGGTTGACCGTCAAAGCAGGTGTCAGCACTATCAGACTGACCTGGATATTGTAGCCTTGAAATGTTTTGGCTGTCAGCGTTACTATGCCTGTTATTTATGTCATGATACTTTGGAGAATCATTCTTATCAGGCTTACCCAAGCTCTTATAGCAGAGATAAAGCAGTTGTCTGTGGTGTCTGTTATTATGAAATGACGATTGAACATTATCAAAAAAGCAAAGCCTGTCCCAATTGTCAATCTCGGTTTAATCCCAACTGCGCCAAACATCGTAATATTTATTTTATTTCTAAATAGGTATTTACAAGCAAAAACGAGAGTTACTTGAAGTAGCTCTCGTTTTTTAAAGCATTGAAAATGGGTTTTGCAAGTAAAGCGACGATAAGTCCTTTTACCAGATCAGGAATGATAAAAGGCAGCACTCCAACCGAAAAAGCAGTCTGCCAATCAAACTTTCCTAGAAAATGCAGACTTATTATTCCAAATAGGAAAACGATGAAATCGCCCAAAAAGAAAGCTAAAAAATTTCTCCAAACAGGGCTGTTAACATGGATAAAATAGGAGGTCAGACAGGCAAAAAATGGATAGGCTAAAAGATAACCGGCATTAGGTCCCAAAAGAGCTTGAAATCCACCGCTTCCTCCTGCAAAAACTGGTAAACCAATTGCTCCCAGCAGAAGGTATAAACAAGCAGCCAGAGTTGCCTCTTTGGGTTTAAAAACAGCAGCAACTAAGCCGATAGCAAACGTTTGAAGGGTTATGGGAACCGTGCCAATAGGCAGTGTCAGCTGAGCCAATGCTGCAATAATCGCAGCACCAAAAGCCGGTAAAATAACGGGATAGATTTTTTGAGAAGACATAAGTTAACCTCTTTATATTTTGTAGTTAACTTAATTATAGAATAGAAATTAAAATAAGTCAATGCTGTATAAAAAGATTATATTCTGATACTAGCAATCGCTTTGATGGCTAACAGGCGGAGTAAATATAAAAACCAAGACCATCATGTCCTTAAGGGATTTGCTTGATCTTGATTTTGTTAATATTGGCTAAAGGGACAATAACAGTCAGTTTAGTAATGTCCTGACTAACAAAAATACGTTGATTGCCTTTATCATAGCGCAGCACTTTTCCAGAGATAACCTTTTCTTGGTAGGCAATTTGGACTTTCTGATTAGAACGTAAAGCCTCTGTAATAGTATCTACGAGATATTTTTGATGAAGATTATTGGGTGCTGGCTTGGTTCTGCCAGATTCGATAAATTCACGAATTTGCTGTTTTGTTTGGTCTAATAGGTTTTTCATGGCTTTTTCCTATGATAATTGATAAAATAATTATATACTAATTTGATTTATTTTTAAATATTTTTGATGCAAAAACCGAATAACTATGTAGGAGGTAATTTAATGGCTGAATTTACATTTGAAATTGAAGAAAAACTTTTGGTACTCTCTGAAAATGACAAAGGATGGACCAAAGAATTAAACCGAGTGAGTTTCAATGGAGCTCCGGCTAAGTATGATATTCGCAGCTGGAGTCCAGACCATAGCAAAATGGGTAAAGGTATTACGCTGACCAATGAAGAATTTCAGACCTTGGTTGAAGCTTTTAAGAATTAAAGAACTGTTGATTTTTTAGGAGACAGATTTCAGTTTCGTGCCAGTATAACGCATGAAACAAGAAAGAGGTTAGGGTAGCTATGTACTGACCCAAAAAAGTTGGACAACTAATTAGTGAAAGGATTTAGTTCTGTATTGCATAGAACTGAGTCCTTTTCTACCATTTGTCAAGTCTATCAACGGTTTTGAGAACTATTTTTTAAAGATATAGTAGATTGGCAAATTTCAAGTTGAAGTTAGCCACTTTGTAAAAACTCTCTGGGAGATTTGTAACCAAGTAGTTTCTTGGGATAGTTGTTCATCCAATTTTCAATGAATGCGATCAAAGAGCTGGTCGCATTTTGAGTCCCCTTTGGTAACCAGCGTCGAATCAAGCGATTATGGTTCTCATTGGTTCCCCTCTCTCAAGAAGCATAAGGATGAGCATAATAAATATGATCAGGACTAAAG
>NZ_JBRUHR010000027.1:0-25446 GCF_053206925.1 Streptococcus dentiloxodontae
TCCATATGAGTCTTTCTAATGTGAGTTTGGTCGCTTTTCATTATAAGTCATATGGGACTTTTTTCATACAGTCAAAAAGCCCTATAATATCTGAATGAGATTTACCCACTACAGATATTATAGAGCCGGCATTTTGGATGCTATTGAAGCGATTAAAGCCTTGCCGTTTCACGTTGACAGTTTTGGTGAACAATGTCGGTTATGGTTTTGAAGGGCTTGCTGATGGTCTTTCTATTGAAGTTGTTGATAAGATAGTGACAGCTAATGCGCTTGCAGCTGTTCTCATCACACAGGCTTTTTTAACAGACATTGTAAAAAGCAAGGGGAATATCTTATTTATCAGTGCCGGTGCCGCAACACATCCCATGCCTAGATTGGCACATTATTCTGCCAGTAAATTCTTTATCCATGGATTGGTCAGAGGGTTGCGCGTTGATTTAAAAGGAACGGGTGTCCATATTACTGAAATTCAGCCCGGACCAGTTGCGACAAGCTTTGGAAAACATAGTCAACAAAGCGCAGCTTCCTTTTCGGCGCATAATCCTCTGAAAAGAGTAGAGATAACAGCTAGTCAATGTGCACGTGAGTCTATAAAGGCATTAAAAAAGAATAAAGCCTTGCATTATCCTGGCTGGCAGTTTCGACTCATTATTCGTCTGACAAAACTATTGCCAAACACCGTTATGGAACATGTTTTGCAAAGTTTCATCACGCGCTCTAATATTTAAAAACAAAGGAAGGAATAGAAGTCAATCATGAAGGTTTGAACTTAAAAACAAGCCAGGTTACTCCAAACAAAGGCGGTTGATTAAGTGTTTTTAAGGTATAAGAAAAAAGCTTGGAAATAGACTGTCCAAGCTCTTTTTAAAATTATTGGGCAAAACTGATATCTTCCGCTAAATAGCTGGTATCATTCCAAGACAGCAGCTTGAAATGCTGACAATCTTTCGTTTCAAGAGTAGTAACGCTGGCATTGTCAAGTCCACCCTTACAACGCAGTTCACCAGCTTCATAGCCAAGCAAGTTGAGAATAGAAGCGGTTAGATTAGCACCGTGTCCGACGATAAGAATATTTTGGTAGCTAGACTCGGCCAAGGTGTGGATAAATTCTGCGACACGATGAGTGGTTTGATAGACCGATTCGGCTTCAAACTGGGAAGCCTTGAAATTGGCTAAATTATGCCGAAAAGCAGTCATTTGTTTTGGATAAATAGATTCAATCAAGGAAATCTTCTGCCCTTCAAGCTGCCCCAGCCCCCATTCACGTAAACTTTCAGTATAGGTGATGTTGACCTTTTGAGATTGGCACTGAGTGATAATTTGGGCTGTTTCTCTGGCACGTTTGAGATCGCTGGAAAAAACAGCATCAAAGGAAATATCCTTAAGATAATCTCCCAAACGTTCTAAATCTTTAATGGATTCCAAAAGCAGCGGCGAGTCGCCATTGGCTCCTTGAAAACGTCCTTCAACATTCCATTCTGTACGCCCGTGTCTAACAAAATATAATTTCATCTTATCCTCTGTTTTTCTTTTTTGTTTCATTTTTTTAAATCAGCAAAGCAGGCATCTACAAAATCAGCTAAAACTTGACTGTCAATACGAATAGAGCGGCCAATCTCACCAGCAGAGACAATCATACTGCCAGCTTCCTGAGCTGTATGATCAATGTAGATAGGAAAGGCATGTTTTTGACGAATACCAACAGGATTATTAGCTCCATGTATATAGCCAGTTGTCTTTTGCAAATCTTTTTGCGGAATCATGCTGACTTTTTTATTGCCAGAAATCTTGGCCAGTTTTTTCTCAGATAAATGCTCCGTAATAGGCAAAATTCCAATAACAGGTCCGGTTTTATCGCCAATCAGAGCTAAGGTTTTGTAAATGGCAGAGCGTTCAATGCCATCAGGAATATCTCCTTCTAAGCCATTGAAAGAAAGACTGTCATGTTCAATCTTAGCTTTATCCAAAATCTGATCAACCAGTGTTTTTTTTAGTTTAGTCTTTTTGGCCATTTCCTTCCTTTCCATCTGACAGCTTAAAGTCAAGTAAACCTCTTTAATTCAAGAAAATCTTTCAAAACTATTATATCACAAACTATCCTAACGGGACGGTATTAATTGATAGAACTCTAAAATAATAATGTCAGTTGTGCTGAGTTACGATTAACAGTGCGGCCGATAGTAAAATGATAAATGAAAAGATTAGCTTACGGACAAATAAAAAATCAGGAAAATGAATTTCCTGATTTATCAAACGGTTAAGACGAAGCAGTGTAATCGGTAACTCCGAAAAGCTTTTCGTATGTTGTTTTAGCATCTTTATTTGGAGCGATTTTGTTTAAATCTAAAACATCACTGTAGCCAGAGATATGGCCTTGAGACGTGTATTGATGCAAGTCATAGTCAATGCTGGTTTTGGGTGATGCTTCAAAATAACCTGAATCTGTTCCATAAGCAGGAATCCAAATAGCATCAAAACCATCTATGGAAATTTCCTGTTCTTGCATAAAGTAGGTTCCAATATAGATGCCAACATTTTCAGCACCCAAGCGCTTCAATTCATCTTTGAAAGCCTGAACTCCCTTATTCATGTTGCCCATCGTTTCTTCTTCGACGTCAATCCAGTAATAAGTTGGATTATAAGAAGAAGCTTTTTTGTAAAAGGTCTTAGCCTCCTCTTTCATCTCTTTAACAGATCGTCCTTGAGCGTAGCTGTAAACAGCGATAGGAACATCACGTTTTTGCAATTCTTTAATATGTGTTTTGTAAGATTTATCAACCCCTGAATCATCTGCTGCATTACTATCAGAGCGAATCTGTGATCCTCCATATACACGAACAATAGCTCCAGAAATATTTTTTGATAAGGTATCGTAATTAATATCCTCGGGTAATTGCCAGCCGGATAAGTCAATGATTGGGTTGAGATGGAATTCATCAGCATCTGTACTAGATGTGCTGGTCGGTACAGTGGTTGAGGTGGTAGATGGAATATTTGCTTTAGCAGCTTCCAACTGATCTGTTTTTAAGGCAGACCCATTTGCACTGGCAATGACCAACGCAATCCCAACCAAAGCCATAACCACATATACGATTATGGGTTTGATTCTTTTTCTCATTGCTCTCCATTTTACCTTAAATATGTCTAAAATGCAAAATGAGGCTCTCGAAAGACTTAAGATATAAGAAAAAACTATGACTAACCATAAAAAATATATATTTTACAGCTATAAGATAGGGTGTTAGAATGAGTAACAAGACTAATGATGCTCTGGGAAAGGGCTCTGCTATTTTCCAAGAGTTGCTACGAAAGAGGAGAAAATCATGGCAAAAACACACTTTCACTTTGATCACGTCGGTTCTTATCTGCGTCCCGCGGCTTTGAAAGAAGCGCGAGAAAAGTTTGCAGCAAAAGAGATCTCAAAAGAAGAACTGCTTGACATTCAAGATAAACTCGTTAAGGAATTGGTGGAACATGAGGTGGAAAATGGCCTCAAAGTTGTTTCTGATGGAGAATTTGGCCGTTCTTGGTGGCATTTGGATTTTCTTTGGAATCTGACTGGTTTTGAAGATTATTTGCAAGAAGATTCTTATAAGTTCCATGGTGCAAAGACGCGTACGACCAATGTCCGAATTAATGGCAAAATCGCTGAAAATCCTAACCACCCTTTCTACCGTGATTTTGAATACCTCAAATCAATAACACCGGAAGGTATCACGCCAAAAGTAACTATTCCAAGCCCATCTTTAGTTATCAATCGTGATCATAGAAGCGACTTAGCACTGGATTACTATGACACTTGGACTGACTTTTTGGATGACTTGGCTCAGGCTTATCACGACACCATTCAGCATTTCTATGATCTAGGAGCTCGTTATGTACAGCTGGATGACACGACCTGGGGCTATTTGATTCAGCAGTTTGAGGATCACAAAAACGATCCTGAGGCGACAGCCAAGCTGCAGAAAATTGCAGAAGACGATGTCTATACCATCAATAAAGCTCTCGCTGGTCTGCCAGATGATTTGACGCTGGCTACCCACATTTGCCGCGGTAACTTCAAGTCAACCTATCTCTTTGAGGGCGGTTATGACTCTGTGGCTGAATACCTCGGTCAGCTCAACTATGATAATTTCTTCTTAGAATACGATGATGCCAGAAGCGGCAGCTTTGCGCCGTTGACTGAGATTTGGAATGGCCGTGACAATGTCGAGCTAATCCTTGGTGTGATCACTTCTAAAGATCCAAAACTTGAAGACGTTGACCAAATTGTAGCCCGTATCAAAGAGGCCGCAGAGCTCGTTCCTTTGAAAAATCTAGGCATTTCTACCCAGTGTGGCTTTGCTTCAACTGAAGAAGGCAATATCCTAACTGAAGAAGACGAATGGCAGAAGCTGCGCCTGATTAAAGGCATTACTGAAAAAATCTGGGGATAAGTTCATTCACCAACACACCATCATAAAAGGAGAATACCATTGGTAAAAAAATATTTTGAACATGTCGGGTCTTTCCTGCGACCGAAAGAATTGAAAGAAGCGCGTGCAAAATTTGCAGCTGGAGACATCTCTCAAGAGGAATTGACTGCTGTAGAGGATAAATTAATCAAAGAATTAATTGATAAAGAAGTTGCAGCAGGTCTTGAAAAGGTAACAGACGGGGAATTCCGACGTGCTTACTGGCATCTGGATAACTTCTGGGGCTTTGACGGTGTTGAACACGAGCACTATGGACAGGGCTACCTTTTCCACGGGGAAGAAACGGGAGATGATACAGCTGTTCTTCGTGGAAAACTCGGCTTTAGTAAAGACACTCACCCTTTTATTAAACACTACCAGTTTTACAAGGCTTTGGCTGACGAAAAAGGTGTTGAAGCTAAGATTACCATTCCAGCGCCAGCTCAATTCTTAGCAGAATTGGATCGCGGGAAAAATGCTCAGACGGTGGCCGAATTTTATCCTAACCGTCAAGATTTCCTAGCTGCTATTGCTAAAGTTTATCGTGAAGAAATCCTTGCCCTTTATGAGGCAGGAGCGCGCACCGTTCAGCTTGACGACTGTACTTGGGGCATGCTGATTGATGAAGATTTCTGGAATACCATGGCCGGTGCAGGCTTCAAAAAAGAAGATGTCATCAATGAATACCTTTATGTCAACAACAATGCCATTAAAGATTTGCCAGCCGATTTGACTATCAATACCCATGTTTGCCGCGGTAATTTTCACTCAACTTTTGCGACCAAGGGACCGTATGATGATGTGGCTGAGGCTTTCTTTGGCCGTGAAAATGCTCAGACCTATTTCTTGGAATTTGATGACGAACGCTCAGGTGGTTTTGAGCCTTTGAAAGAAGTCCCTGCTGATAAAGTAGCAGTTCTTGGTCTGATTACGACTAAAAAAGCTGATTTGGAAGATAAAGAGGCAGTTATCGCCCGCATCCGCGAAGCACAGAAAGTTTTGCCACTTGATCAGCTTTGGATTTCTACGCAGTGCGGCTTTGCTTCAACTGAAGAAGGCAACATTTTGACAGAAGCAGATCAATGGAAAAAATTGGCTTTGGTTAAAGCAGTTATTGATGAGGTTTGGAATTGAGCTCTCTTTGGTAACTGTTTTAGCACTGTCTAAAATTTATCTCAAAAATGTAAACTGTCCTCTAGCCATAGAGGGCAGTTTTTGGCATAATAGAAGTATGACATTTTCAGTAAGACAGCTGACACGTATTGCAGTTTTATCAGCTTTAGCTATCGCTTTGCGGCTTATTTTTGGTTCTTTGCCCAATATCAAACCTGTCACGGCTATTTTTTTTGCTACGGCTTTGACATTTGGATTTTGGGATGGTTTTCTAGTTATGGCCTTAACGATGTGCATTTCCGGCCTTTTTTTAGGTTTTGGTCCTTGGATAGCTTATCAGATTTTAGATTATGGTCTGCTTTTAATCCTTTGGCATTTTCTTGCTCCTAAGTTAAACGTATTCTGGCAGACCGCCTTAGTCTTTTTCCTCACTTTTATGTACGGTGTAGGGTATGATTATGTCTATGGTCAATTCTTTAACAGTGGTTTAGTCTTTGTCGTATCGGGATTGAGTTATGATTTTCTTCATGCTTTGTCCAGCCTCTTTTTCTATCCCATTATCCTTCATATTTACAGGAGATTTTCTTCATGAAAAAACTTATAATTCCCTTTTTTGTTTTAGCTTCTTTGTTTCTTTTGGCTGCTTGTGGCAATAGCAGTGCAGACAAATCAACCCAATCGTCTGTTAAGGACTCAGACAGCGCTGGACATGTTACTCTGATTCTAACTGTAAATGATAACAGTAAGGAAAAACAGGTATCCTTTGAAAAGGGAGATACCGTTCAGGATGTTCTTGAAGCTACTTATAAGGTTAAGGAAGAGGATAATTTTATCACTTCCATTGACGGCGTTTCACAAGATAAGGATGCAGGTATCTATTGGATGTTTAAGGTCAACGATGAGTTAGCTCCCAAAGCAGCTAATCAAACACAGGTTCAGGATGGTGACCGTATCGAATTTTATCAGGAAACTTACCATTAATTTTTAATTCAAAAAGAAGAGGCTGAGGCAAATATAGAGGTGTCCACCTCTCTTTTTTATAATCTTGACATTGTTCGGATTCTAATAGACGAGGCTGGCAAAAGTTGTCGGAAAGTTGGTGAAGAGCTGATGATTTACAGTAAAGATATTTACATTTACCCTAAAAGTGGTATCATAGAGATACTATGTAAAAAGTAAGGAGAATATGGTTTGGCTTTTAAAAAACTAGAAACCAGCAACAATCAAGCCATCATCTCAGAAGAGGTTGGTATTCTCAAGGACATGCTTGATGACGCCACTCGGAGCATGGTGGGAGAAGAAGGCTTTCAGGCTATTCAGCGTTTGGTGGAGCTTTATGATGGAGATGACTACATCAAGCTGACACAGGCTATTTCGGAAATTTCCAACGAGGATATGGTCATTATCTCTCGTTATTTTTCAATTTTACCGCTTCTGATTAATATTTCAGAAGATGTGGATCTAGCTTATGAAGTGAATCATAAAAATAATGTCAATGAGGATTACTTAGGGAAACTATCAACAATAGTTGATTTGGTAGCTCAAAGAGACGATGCTCAAGATATTTTGGAGCATGTTAATGTTGTTCCCGTTTTAACTGCTCATCCGACACAGGTTCAAAGAAAAACGATGCTTGAATTGACCAACCAGATTCATGACTTGCTTCGTAAGCACCGTGATGTTAAGCTTGGACTCATTAATCAAGACAAATGGTATGCTGATTTACGCCGTTATGTTGAGATTATCATGCAGACCGATATTATTCGTGAGAAGAAACTCAAGGTAAAAAATGAAATCACCAATGTTATGGAATACTATAATTCCTCATTGATTAAGGCTGTTACTAACTTATCACGTGAATTTAAGCGTTTATCTGCCGAAAAAGGTATAGAACTGGATAATCCAACTCCAATTACAATGGGAATGTGGATCGGCGGAGACCGTGACGGAAATCCATATGTTACGGCTGAAACTTTAAAATTATCTGCAACAGTGCAAAGTGAAGTGATTATCAATTATTATATTGATTTAGTAGATCAGCTTTACCGTACCTTTGCCTTATCTTCAACTTTGACGGATGTTTCTAAGCCAGTATTGGAAATGGCAGCTAAGTCACCAGATACCTCTGTATTTCGTGAGAATGAGCCTTACCGTCGTGCTTTTAGCTATATTCAGGCCAAATTAATTCAGACCCTGATTTTCTTAAAAGAAGGCTCTTTTGATAGAGAGAATATAGCAGAGCGTGCTGCCTCTCACCTTTCAAATCCTGTCAGGGGTGAAGTTATCGGTGATTATGTTCAAAAGCGTCTCAGTCAAAGTCTTATTCAGGCTTCTCAGCACCAAGCCGATTTCTATAGCAATGTTCAGGAGTTTCACGATGATCTTTTGGCAATCAAGGCTTCTTTGCTTGAAAATGACGACGATGCTCTAATCACGGGAGAATTTGAGGAGCTTTTGCAAGCTGTTGAAATTTTTGGCTTCTATTTGGCTAGTATTGATATGCGTCAGGATTCGAGTGTGCATGAAGCCTGTGTGGCAGAACTTTTAAAATCGGCCAATATCGTTGATAATTACAGTGAACTGTCAGAAGTAGAAAAAGTAGCAGTGCTCCTTAAAGAATTGCAGGAAGATCCGCGCACGCTGTCTTCAACCAATGTCGCAAAATCAGAAACGCTTGAAAAAGAGTTAGCTATTTTCCGCACAGCCCGCAAACTCAAAGACTATATTGGTGAGGAAGTTATTAAACAGCACATTATCTCTCATACTGAAAGTGTGTCAGATATGTTTGAATTAGCTATCCTGCTTAAAGAAGTTGGCTTAGTTGATACCAAGCAAGCGCGTGTGCAGATTGTTCCGCTTTTTGAAACTATTGAAGATCTAGAGAATTCTAACGATATCATGAAACAGTATCTGGAATATGATATTGTTAAACGCTGGATTAAAAACAGTAAGAATTATCAAGAAATCATGCTGGGTTATTCAGATTCCAATAAAGACGGCGGTTATCTGTCATCTGGCTGGACCCTTTATAAAGCTCAAAATGAATTGACTAAGATTGGTGAGGAACGCGGGATCAAATTCACCTTCTTCCATGGCCGCGGGGGAACAGTTGGCCGCGGCGGCGGCCCATCTTATGATGCCATCACCTCTCAGCCTTTTGGTACAATCAAAGACCGTGTTCGTCTGACTGAGCAAGGTGAGGTCATTGGCAATAAATATGGAAACAAAGATGCTGCTTACTATAATCTTGAAATGCTGGTTTCAGCAGCTCTTGACCGTATGGTTACCCGTATGATTGCAGATCCTGAAGAGATTATTGGTTTTCGTCAGACAATGGACAGTATCGTAGCGGATTCAAATGTTATCTACCGTGATTTGGTATTTGGTAATGAACATTTCTATGATTATTTCTTTGAGGCCAGTCCGATTAAGGAAGTTTCCAGCCTTAATATTGGATCGCGTCCAGCAGCTCGTAAAACAATCACTGAAATCTCAGGACTTCGTGCGATACCTTGGGTCTTCTCATGGTCTCAAAACCGTATTATGCTTCCTGGCTGGTATGGTGTTGGATCTGCCTTTAATCATTTCATTCAAGCTGAAGAAGGCAATCTCGAAAAATTACAGCATATGTTTGAAACTTGGCCGTTCTTCCGTTCGCTTCTGTCAAATGTTGACATGGTTTTGTCAAAATCAGATATGAATATTGCCTTTCAGTATGCTCAGCTTGCTGAAGAAGAAGAGGTAAGAGATGTCTTCAATATTATTCTTGATGAATGGCAGCTGACCAAGAATGTTATCTTGGCTATCGAAAATCATGAAGAATTACTAGAAGAAAGTCCATCACTAAAAGCCAGTTTGGACTTCCGTCTGCCTTATTTCAATGTTTTGAATTATGTACAGATTGAGCTGATTAAACGTTTGCGCAATAACGAATTAACAGAAGAAGATACTAAGCTCATTCACATTACAATTAATGGTATTGCGACGGGACTGCGTAATTCAGGTTGATGAATCAATCAATAGAGCCGGACAAAAATTGTCGGGCTTTTATGTTTATTTAGTCAAGGAATCTCGAAATAACAGTTAATGGTTTGGACAGCTTTAAAAATGCTGATTTGAAGTTTTGGGATTAGTCCTCGTGTTATTTTCACCTGTGCTAAGGTGGAAGTAAAACAGTTCAGTAGACTGTTTCAAATCAAATATCTAGAAATTAGAAAGTGGGAGAGAAAGCATGCATTCGGAGAGTTGGCTTTCTTTCTCACACTTTTTTGTTCCAATTAGAAGAAGTGTTGGCATATGCTGTTCATAAACTGAATTTAGCACACAAAAACTTCGTGTTCAGCTTTTAAGCAAAAAAGAAGCCTGTTTTAGCCATCTGTACCTTTGAGAACAAGACTTATCTTTAAAAAATATCTATTGTTTGTTTTAACTCACAATCTTAGATGACTGCTAAACGGACAAACTCTTTAGGAAGTGGTAAATGCTTGTTTTTCCAATTATTGAGAAATATTGGTTTTAATGCTTTATTTGAGTGTTAAGAGGTTTCGTGTTACAAAAAATTTTGGAAGGGTTATGTTGATTTTAAAGACGCTCTAATTCTGTCATCTCTTCAAGCATCTTTTTAGGCTTGCGTCCCATTGTTGGTCTCCCTCGTTATTTCTCAACAATAGTATACCCGTTTTTCTCGTATTGTATTATCCAATTGGGAAGCATGTCACGATCTGGTAAAGCGTAATCTAAGGAAAGCTGACCTTGTGATTGACCATCAATCAGAACTTTATCCATTACTTCTTGCTTTAATTCATGAGGGTAATACCTATTTTTACCTTTCCTAGCAATCTCAACGCCATACCTGTCTATTAGTTTTACCATGTAGTTGAGATTGGAAAAAAGAACACCATACTTTTGTTCAATCTGAGACCATGAGACCCCATTTTGTCTCAGCGCGTATATCTTTAGTTTATCTTCATAACTTAGTTTCATAAAAATAGCACCCCAATCGTTAGATGTTGTGTCTAATTTTTGGGGGGCAGTTCATTTTCGATGGCTTTTCTTTTATGTTATAATAATACCATGATTGCAGTAGAAGAAATGGAGAAAGTTTCCAAGTCCAGCCTTCCTTTGATAACACTGATCACTGGAGATGATTTAGGTCAATACAGTTACCTCAAAGACCTCTTTTTCAAACAAATTAATTTTGATGCCAGTGATTTGACGTATTCTTATTTTGATATGGCAGAAACGTCTTATCAAGAGATTGAAATGGATCTGGAAAGCTTACCTTTTTTTGCAGATGAAAAGGTCGTTATTTTAGACCATTTTCAGGATTTGACCACAACTAAAAAAACTTATTTAGATGATAAAGAAGCTAAGCGCTTTGAAGCTTATTTGGAGAATCCTGTTGATACAACACGTCTGGTAATTCTGGCAGCTGGGAAATTGGATGGAAAGCGCCGTTTGGTTAAGCTTCTCAAGCAAAAGGCTAAATTGTTTGAAGCCACTGAACCCAAGGAAGCAGAGCTTAGAACATATTTTCAAAAGCAAACGCATCAAAGCGGTTTGGTCTTTGATGCGGGCGCCTTTGATCAATTGCTGATAAAATCAAATTTTGATTTTTCAGATATTCAGAAAAATATTTCTTTTCTTAGTTCTTATAAGAAGAAAGGCAATATCACGCTTGAAGACATTGCAGAAGCTATTCCCAAAAGTCTTCAGGATAATGTTTTTGATTTGACTCAAATGATTATCAAAGGGCAGATAGAGCCAGTGCGTGCTTTAGCCAATGATTTGCGTTTGCAAGGTGAGGATGAGATTAAATTGATTGCCATCATGCTTGGACAGTTTCGCATGTTCATGCAGGTCAAACTGTTGTCCAGCCAAGGAAAAAATGAGCAGCAGATTGTCAGCAGCCTGTCTGATTATTTGGGACGGCGTGTTAATCCCTATCAGGTCAGGTTTGCTTTGAGAGACAGCCGCTCTCTCTCTCTTTCTTTTTTGAAAAGTAGCCTGCGCTGCTTGATTGAGACGGATTATCAAATTAAGACGGGAGTCTACCATAAAGATTATCTTTTTGATTTAGCACTTTTGAAAATTGCTGGGACAAAAACCTAGACAAATTCTTTGAAAGCTCTGCTATTTTCCTATAAAATAAAGGTATTAAAATGAAAAGAGGTAACCGAGATGGCAATTATTTTACCAGATCTTCCTTATGCCTACGATGCACTTGAACCCTATATTGATGCAGAAACTATGACGCTTCACCATGATAAGCATCATGCAACTTATGTCGCAAATGCTAATGCGGCTCTTGAAAAACACCCAGAAATTGGGGAAGATCTTGTTGCGCTCTTGTCAGACGTTGATTCTATTCCTGCTGATATTCGTCAAGCGCTTATTAATAATGGTGGCGGACACCTTAATCATGCTTTGTTCTGGGAGCTTTTATCGCCAGAAAAAACGGAACCAACAGCAGAAGTAGCAGCAGCTATTAATGATGCTTTTGGCTCATTTGATGCTTTTAAAGAGGCTTTCACATCTGCAGCAACAACTCGTTTTGGTTCAGGCTGGGCATGGCTTGTGGTTAACAAAGAAGGCAAACTTGAAGTCACTTCAACAGCCAACCAAGACACACCAATTTCAGAAGGCAAACAACCAATTTTGGCTCTTGATGTGTGGGAACATGCTTACTATCTTAACTATCGCAATGTTCGTCCAAATTACATCAAAGCTTTCTTTGAAATTATCAACTGGGACAAGGTTGCTCGTCTCTATGCAGAAGCGGTTGCTAAATAAGATATAAGAGTGGGAGATTCCTGCTCTTTTTTGATGATTTGAGCTAAGGCATTCAAAAAGAGCAGAATAAAATTGCGGAACGTTATGCCGCTGCTTAACAATTGATTTGCAGTTAAGGCTGAGGTTTTGCTTATTTTTTTTATTTGTAGTTAACTCGGTATAAGTGAAATAATTACTAAAAAATTACGTGAATGCTGTTGCTATTTCCAAAAGTTTAGCTTACACTAGATTTACTATGAAGAGAAATAAACACAATGAAGAGATCAGAAATAAAGAAGGCTGGGTAACGATTGGATTGTTGGCAGTCTTGATTCTTACAGTCTTTGGACTTATGTTTCTGCAAATCTCTGCAAAAGGAACAATGCAAAAATCTGCTGTCAGTCAGTCAAGTAAGACAAGCAGCCAATCAAGTTTAGACACTCAAATAAATCAGACCAGCAGCCAGTCTTCTAATCAAAAGACAGCCGAGGAAGAAACAGTAACAATTACCAATAAATCACCCGAAGCCAAACAAGCAGTAATGGAAGCTGATGCAGCAACCATGGCGGCTTACGGACTCCAATATGATTATGCTAATTTAAACTTGCTTCAGGTGGTTCAAGCCTATTTAGCGGATCAAGGAATAGATATTTCTCAAGTGGCCTTTTCATACAAAAACACAGTAACCAATGAAACTTTTTCGATGAATGAGACCCAACCCATGACGGCTGGTTCGACCTATAAGTTGCCATTAAATATGTTAGTCGCTGATGAAGTTGCTAACGGAACCTTATCTACAACAGAAGAATTTGACATTACCCATACAGAATATGAAAGCTTAGAAGAACATAATACCTATGTATCGGCTTTTGGCGGCAGCATGACGATTCCAGAGATGCAAGAATATTCACTGGTTTATTCTGAAAATACACCTGCTTATGCTTTGGCAGAACGTTTAGGCGGTATGGATAATGCCTATGCTAATTTTAGCCGTTACGGAGAGTCTAAAGCTGATATCAAAACAATTCAGCGGGACGGCAATAAAACAACAACAGATTATTATATTCAGGTTTTGGATTATTTGTGGAAACATAAAGATAAATATGCTGATATTTTGGGTTATCTTGGTGTTGCTTTTCCAGAGTATTACTATCGTGGTTATTTGCCAAATCTGACCATTTATCAAAAGCCAGGTTATGTCCGAGAAGCTTTAAATGTTGATGCTATTGTTATGGAAGAAAAGCCTTATCTGATTGCTATCTATACAAAAGGCTTAGGCGGCTCTACAGAGGCAACAACAGAAATTAATAATGCAGGCCTGCAGCAGTTGGAACTTTTGTCTTATGTCATTAACGAGTGGCATCGTGTCAATATGAATTAAAAGAGAGAGTGGACTACAAAATCGATTTCTACGAAATCTCGATTTTTATCCCGCTCTCTTTTTTAACTTAGAACCTGTATTCACAACATCATAACGTCCTTAAAATAAGACTCATGTGTGATAGTTTTACAAAAGCAACCTCTGATGAGACTGATTTTTCAATATCCTTGGCTAATCTTCGAGAATGGTTCAACCAAGAGAATGTCCTCTCTACAACCCAACGCTTGGGGATGATTTGCCAGCTTCCTTTGATTTTTTCAGAAATATCTACTGGACACTGAAACTCTTCGCTCATCATCTCTTCAAAGCTTTTCCGATACCCAGCATCTGCCGAAAAAGCCTTGATTGTTGGGTATTGAGCCATTACTTGACGAGCCACTAAAATCCCTGATTTCGTGTCATGAAGATTAGCTGCATGAACCACAACATCAAGAAGATTTCCCATCGTATCAACAACGATGTGGCGCTTCCTTCCTTTGACTTTTTTACCACCATCAATACCACGGTTTTCAGAGGCATCCGTTGTTTTCACACTTTGAGAATCAATGATGGCATAGGTTGGAGAGACTGCTCTACCAGCTTTCAGTCACTTTTTTTAACAAGTTCTGTCAAAATGGTGTCCCACAATCCAGTTTCCTTAGCACGACGAAAGAAACTCCATACAGTTGGATAAGGAGGAAAGTCATGTGGGAGCATACGCCATTGACAGCCAGTTTTGGTGATGTACAAAGTCTCATTAACGAGTTCTCGTTTAGACTATTTATAGGTGCGATGGTTTGAGAAATAGGGTTCAAGCTTAGCCCATTCTTTATCCGTTAAATCGGTATCATACGGTTTTCTTATCATATCTTTAGTTTAACATTTTTTTGTGAATACGGGTTCTAAGATAGCTAGAACAGCTTCTCGTTGGTCTTCATGCAATTCAAACATTTCTGGTAAGGAGTAATGAATGCCCTATCCATATCCTTTCCTTCAATAAGATAGATCAATTGTCTTAAAGTAATTTAGCATTTCTTCAAATAATGGACTCGAAAAATCAGCTTTTGTCACTAAGCGGAAGGTTTCATACTGACTTCGTGTTTCAAGAGGTAAATAAGCGATTCCTTCATTTTTAACCTGACTTAAGGTCACTAATTCCTTAGGGGGATAAAATCCAATAGCCTGTCCTGTGCTCACAAGTAATTGACGCTGTTCATGAGTCGCTATACGACTCAAGGTCATAAACTCACTATAATCTTTCAAATGTGCCATAAACATCTCTTGCAGAAAAGTTGACTCTTCATGTGAGGTGTATAAAATGGGATATTTTTGCAACCAAGCTAAAGGAAAAGTTTCCTGATTGGGTTCAACTAACTCTTCTGCAATTCCAATCAACTCTTCTCCTTCAAAGATAACATAATCTTTTAACCCCAAATCCTCAAAAGCAATCAAACTATTGGGAATATCTGTTATAATAGCACAATCAATACTATCTAACATCAAATCTGACAAGAGATGCTCAATACTTTTCTCCTCCACCACTATATCAAACTTTTTCTTAGACAAAGCTTTAATACAATCCCTTAGTAAAATAGCATCGTAGGTTGAAAAGTAGCCAACGGTCAACTTACAATTACCATCTCCATGAAATTGTTTAACCTGATACTGGGCCATTGACATATTATTTAAAATCAGTTGAGCCTGTTTTTGAAAATAGCGGCCTGCTGCTGTTAAATTAATGCTATTTGTTCCTCGAATAAATAAAGGAACATCTAACTCTGCCTCTAAATCCTTCATCTGTTTAGAAATGGCACGTTGAGACATCAAATGCTTGTCTGCCACTTGTTGAAAACTTCCAAATTGGCTGACTTCAATAAAGTGTCGTAATTGTTCTTGATTCATTCTTTTCCTCCAGACGAACTCATATTTCGCCTATAGAGCTATTTTAACAGACTACAAATGATTTTGAAAGCGTTATAATTTAGAAGTAATCATTATGGAGGAGATGACAAATGGATATTAAAACAGCTTATGTCAAAGAACAAGGCGCTTCTATTGAGATTATTGAAGCATCTTTAGATGAGCCAAAAACGTCCGAAGTTTTGGTAGAAATCGTTGCATCAGGTATTTGTCATACGGATCTAGCAGGACGAGATGGGGGCGTCACACCCTACCCTGTTGCCTTAGGCCATGAGGGCGCAGGAATTGTTAAAAAAGTTGGATTTGGAGTAACTTCCGTTGAGATTGGGGATCATGTTGTCTTAGGTTTTTCATCCTGCGGTCACTGTGATAGTTGTTTAACAGGTCATCCAGGCATGTGCTTTCACTTCAATGACCTCAATTTTGGAGGACATCTAAAAGATGGTAGCAGCCGTATTCATTTTCATGATGGTCAGGAGATTTCCTCCTTCTTTGGCCAATCCTCTCTATCAACCTATGTTGTTGCAGATGAACGAAATGTCGTCAAAGTTGATAAAGATGTCGACCTCCGCTTATTGGGTCCCCTTGGTTGCGGTATTATGACTGGTTCAGGAACTGTTCTAAACTTTTTAAAACCTCAGTTTGGCCAGTCGCTTGTTATCTTTGGAACAGGGGGCGTTGGATTATCCGCCATCATGGCAGCTAAGATTGTTGGCTTAAATCATATCATAGCTGTTGATATTTTTGATAATCGTCTACAGCTTGCTAAGGAGCTTGGAGCTACCGAAGTTATCAACAGCAAGACAGATGATGCAATATCCCTAATCAAGTCCCTTTGCCCAAATGGGGTAGACTATGCAATTGATACAACTGGTGTACCAGCCGTCTTTAAGACCGCTATTGATTCCTTGAAATTTGGTGGTCAATTAGCTGCGATTGGAATTGGCGGAGATGTTACCCTTAATATCATGGGAGATATCTTATCTGAAGCTAAGACTATTTCAGGAGTTGTTGAGGGAGACTCTGTTCCTCAAATTTTCATTCCTCAACTCATTAACTATTACAAAAAAGGGCTTTTCCCTTTTGATAAATTAATTAAGTTCTACGATTTTCAAGATATTGATACCGCTATTACTGACTCTCTCAGCGGTCAAGTTATCAAGCCTATTGTCCTGATAAAATCTTAATCTTTTGATTGTTTTTTCCTAAAACCCGACCCTATCACTTGATAAGGTCGGGTCTTTTTTATTCTTCTAGTTCTGTTTTTTTCTTCGGCTTACGCTTAGAGGCTGCCCATTCTTTGCGGCTAGTGTTGTAGATAGCAAGTAGGTTCTTGGCGATGGCTTCATCGTGAACCTCGGCACGGATGGCTAGATATCAGCCTAAGATATCGTAGTGGTGCACTCACTAGGCTCTCACGTAACTGCTTGGTATCGTAGGAAACCTTCTTACTGTTATCGCTCGAACGCTTGCTGTAGGCTTCTTCAAAGTCAGCTTGACGCGTTGCGATGGCCTCTAATTGTTTGGTCAGACCAAGTGAGCTAATGATCTCTTTGACAGGGCTAGCTGAGAATTTGAGCAGCAGATTGTTGACCAGTTCAGTCTCGCGTTCATAGCTCACGGACTTAATGCCCTTAAAGGCAGCTAGCTGGCGGTTAAGTTCATCATAGTCTTCCTTTTTTTCGGGATCAAAGCGGTGCAGTTTATGACTATCAAAGAAGATTTGCAGCGCTTGGTCACGTAATTTGTCCAGCTCTGCTATTTTCTTAGAATCATTGGAACCTCGAACCTGATGATTCGCTTTTTGCAGGATTGGAAGCTCCTTGCGGATGGCCGTCACTAAATCCACAACCACCACGTCATCCCCGATACTCACATTCTCCGCATCAATCTGGGCGATGAAGCGCTGAACTAGCTGATAAACCTCCGCATTGGCGAGGTCTGTCACCCCTAAACGTACAATTCCTTTTTCTGACATCTATCGTCCTCCGTTTTTCTTAGAACCTGTATTCACAACATCATAACGTCCTTAAAATAAGACTCATGTGTGATAGTTTTACAAAAGCAACCTCTGATGAGACTGATTTTTCAATATCCTTGGCTAATCTTCGAGAATGGTTCAACCAAGAGAATGTCCTCTCTACAACCCAACGCTTGGGGATGATTTGCCAGCTTCCTTTGACTTTTTTACCACCATCAATACCACGGTTTTCAGAGGCATCCGTTGTTTTCACACTTTGAGAATCAATGATGGCATAGGTTGGAGAGACTGCTCTACCAGCTTTCAGTCGCTTTTTTTAACAAATTCTGTCAAAATTTTGTCCCACAATCCAGTTTCCTTAGCACGACGAAAGAAACTCCATACAGTTGGATAAGGAGGAAAGTCATGTGGGAACATATGTCATTGACAGCCAGTTTTGGTGATGTACAAAGTCGCATTAACGAGTTCTCGTTTAGACCATTTATAGGTGCGGTGGTTTGAGAAATAGGGTTCAAGCTTAGCCCATTCTTTATCCGTTAAATCGGTATCATACGGTTTTCTTATCATATCTTTAGTTTAACATTTTTTGTGAATACAGGTTCTAAGGTTTTTTTGTTCACATCGCAGTGGTTGGGAGTAAGGCTAATTGGCTTTGTCAATTCTAGTCTTACCTCTGAAAAAGCAAATTTTCCCAATTTACGCTTTTTACCTTACTTTCTTTTTTGTCTGCTTTAATGAACAGCTATTTTTTCGATAGTCAGGACAATCAGTGCAGCAACTGACAAAAAAGGGACAAAGGGTAGGCGTTTTTCTTTAAAGATTAGGGCAAAGGAAATTCCCAGCAGACAAGCTATTTCGATAATATAAAGAAGGTCCTGTCCTGTGAAAATAAAAGAAAGGCTTGCTAAATAGAGAAAATCCCCTTCACCAATTTTGACATTGTAGCAGTAGGCAAATAGAGCCAGTGATAAAAAGAGAGTCAGCCAAGAATTGATTATGCCCAAAAACATAAGAGGAAGAGTTCCTATTATCCAGATAGTTAGCGGAAAAGTCTGGCTCTCTAAGTCATAGATACTCAGACAAAGACTCAAAAAGAGCAGAAGCAGCTCTGCCATTGACAAAAAGCCCAAGAAAAAGGCAAGCACAAAAAGACCGGATGCTATCTCAATGAAAAAATAGCGTTTGGGAATAGCTGTTCGGCAATAGCGGCAGCGGAAGTTAGACAGGATTTGTGAGATGATAGGAAGCAGATCTCTTATTTGCAGAGTTTTTTGGCAGGAGAAGCAATGGCTGCGCGGAGCTATAATAGACTGCTCTGGAAACCGATCACAAACAAGACCAATAAAAGACCCCAACGAAGCTCCTAAAATAAAATATAAAAAGTATGTCATATCTTTTTATTCGAAAATAGACAAAATAATTGACTCTTATTTAGAATTACTATAAAATATAGATATAAATAATAATGATTATAAAAAGGAGGTCTATTATGACTCAAACCATTCAAGAAACGATTTACGCTTCTGTTGTCCATCAGGTTGCGGCTAAAGAAGCTGCTAAAAATGCTAAAACTAAGGTTGCTCTCAATCAAGCTGTTGCTGATTTATCTGTCGCTGCTTCTATTGTTCATCAAGTCCATTGGTATTTGCGCGGAGCAGGTTTCTTCTATCTTCATCCTAAAATGGATGAGTTTTTGGACAGCCTCAATGAACATTTGGATGAAATCAGTGAACGTTTAATTACTATTGGCGGTGCACCTTATTCTACTCTTAAGGAATTCTCTGAAAATTCAGGCCTGACTGAGGTTACAGGCTCGTTTGAACGTTCTACCGCAGAACAGCTGCAGTTAGTTCTTGATGCCTTCAAATACCTTTCTGCTCTTTTCCAAGTTGGTTTAGATGTAACAGATGAAGAAGGAGACAATCCTTCAAATGATCTTTTTTCAGATGCACAGGCAGATGTAGATAAAGCGATTTGGATGCTGGCAGCAGAGCTTAATCAAGCACCAGAACTTAAATAATTGGGTTAGATGCTAGCCAAATTACTTTAGAAAAGTGTATAATAAGGACAGTAGGTTACATTTTGAGAAAGTAGGGGAGCAGCCATGTCCAGCCATCATAGTTTAAGTGCTTACGAAGGCGTTTTAAATCAGCTTAAATCTAAAGGTATTCGCTTGACTGAATCGCGTAAGGCTGTTATTCGTTACCTGATGATGTCCGATCAGCATCCGAGTGCTGAACTCATTTACCGTGATCTTCTTCCGGAAAATCCTGGAATGAGTCTGGCAACGGTTTACAATAACCTAAAGGTTTTGATTGACCAAGGGCTGGTCTCGGAAATTAAAGTCAATAAGGATAATACAACCTATTATGATTTTATGGGGCATGATCATCTCAATGTTGTTTGTGAGAAATGCGGCCGTATCGTTGATTTAGATATACATGTACCTTCTTTTAAAGAAACTGTTGAAAAAGAAACAGGCTATAGTATCACTAGAGAGCAGATGACTGCTTATGGAGTCTGTCCTAAGTGTCAATAGACAAGGTCGAGCTGGGCTCGGCTTTTTTATGTAAAAATGATAAAACGGTTCCAAAGTTATTTGAAAAAGTGGCTTACTTTTGCTAAAATAGCACCATGAATACACTTTACGATGTTCAACAGCTGCTGAAACGATTTGGCATTTATGTTTATCTTGGAAAACGCCTTTATGATATTGAAATGATGAAAATTGAACTGGAATTGATTTACAAGAAAGGTTTGATTGATCGAGAGGAATACTTTGCGGCGGAATTGATTTTACGGCGTGAACATCGTTTAGAAATGGAGAAGGAACATGACAAAAAAACTATTGGGGATTGACTTAGGCGGAACCAGTATTAAATTTGGGATTGTAACGCTTGATGGTAAGGTTCAGGAAAAATGGGCTATTGAAACTAACATTTTAGAAGATGGCCGTCATATTGTCACAGATATTGTAGCTTCTATCAAGCATCGTCTGGAGTTATACGGTTTAACAAAGGATGATTTCGTTGGAATTGGTATGGGATCGCCTGGGGCGGTTGACCGTGATAGAAAAACAGTTACTGGTGCCTTCAATCTTAATTGGGCTGATACTCAGGAAGTTGGTTCTGTCATTGAGCGTGAGCTAGGAATTCCTTTTGCCATTGATAACGATGCCAATGTGGCTGCACTTGGAGAGCGCTGGGTTGGAGCTGGTGCTAACAATCCGGATGTGGTTTTTGTCACACTTGGGACTGGTGTTGGCGGCGGTGTGATTGCAGATGGCAATCTTATCCATGGTGTAGCTGGTGCCGGCGGAGAAATTGGCCATATTATCGTTGAACCTGAGCATGGTTTTGAATGTACCTGCGGTAGCAAAGGCTGTTTAGAAACCGTCGCATCTGCAACTGGTGTGGTACGGGTTGCTCGCCATCTGGCAGAAGGCTATGAGGGAAATTCAAAGATAAAAGAAGCGCTTGATAATGGCGAAAGCGTCTCAAGTAAGGATATTTTTGAAGCGGCAGCAGCAGGCGATCGGTTTGCAGATACCATTGTGGAAAAGGTTGCTTTTTATCTGGGACTGGCGACAGCTAATATTTCTAATATTTTAAATCCGGATTCTGTTGTTATTGGCGGAGGCGTTTCTGCAGCAGGAGAATTCTTGCGCAGCCGGATCGAGAAGTATTTTCTGACATTTACCTTCCCGCAGGTTAAAAAATCGACTAAAATTAAAATTGCTGAGTTGGGAAATGATGCTGGTATTATCGGTGCAGCTAGCCTTGCCAGCCAATTAGGATAATATTTTCAATAATCTACATAGTCTTTTGGCGGCCGTCTGGCCGCTTTTTTGAGTTTCTGAATAGATAAACTGTAAGGTGTAAGATTCATCTGTCTGAATGATATCATGAGCTATAAAATTAAAAAATAAAGAACGAAATATTGGATTTTGCAAACATTAATGGTAAACTAATGATACGGAATCGTTTTATATTTTAAAAATAATACGATTAACTGACCTACCAGAAGGGATAAGTTATAATGGACAAAAAGTTAGCTGAAAAGCAACGCTTTTCTATTAGAAAAATGAAAAAAATAGGGGCAGGATCTGTTTTGCTTGGTCTGACAATTCTCATGGCTTTGTTGACTGAACAATTGACTGCAGCAGAGGATTTAACAGCTACCCAGTCAAGTACAGAACAGACTGTGGTTACGGAGCAGATACAGTCTCCTGTAACAGCAGCTGAGGAGACAGAATTGCCAGCTTTAGAAGCAAATAGTTCTTCAACAGCTCAACTATCAGGAATTGAAGAGTCTAAGACAGAGAGCCCAGCTGCTCAGACACGGACAGCAATCATAACTTATGCAGTAGTATATGTAGATACTTCTGGGAATGAAATTTATCGCATTCAAAAAACTGTAAGTGTTGAAACGACAGATACCACAGCGACAGCAAGTGTGACGGAAAATGCAGCTGAAATAGGGACAGCACCAGAATTATCGAATTATCAGCTCAATGGTGAGACGGCTGTTACACAGACAGTCACTGAAAATGCGGATAATATTTTAACCTTTACTGTAACTCCTAAAGAAGCAACAACGGCTAAAACTAGAAGCAGACGTGATGTATCTGAGACAGAAGAAAGTTCTGCTTCAGATGATTCAAATACAGCTTCATCATCTGAAGAAAAGGAGCAAGCCGAGGCTAAGTCTGAACTAGAAGCTCTGATTCAACAAGCTCAAGAAGAACTTGATAAATCTGTTGTTACTGAGAAAAAAGATGAAGAATTAGTGACTAGTTATAGTGATTTCCGTGAAAAACTGACGGAAAAAATCGCAACAGTGAAATCTAGTTTACTGGGGACAGATGTCGTTATCACAACTGAGGATCTCAAGCGAGCAGTATCCGAAGTTGAAGCGCTTTTAACTCAGTATAAGGATAGTGTTACTGCTTTGGATCAGGATTATCCGACTTATCATTTTTACGATCAGCTCAAAGGTGAAAATGCTTTTCAAACGCAAGTGATTTCTTCAGAAGATAGAGCTTTAATGGAACCAGCAACTCCAACAGCTCCATCAGGAAAAGTCTTTGTAGGCTGGTTTTACCGCAATGGTAACAAGGCAGGACAGCAGGTTGATTTTACAGAAGTGATTTCTGCTGCTAAAATTTCAAATTATGAAGTTGATATTGATGCAAAATATGAGGATAAGGTTAGTGTAACCTATGTCAGTGAAGGAGTAGTTTTAAAAACTATTCAGTTAGCAACAGGTGATGAAGCTCCTATGCAAGCTGTTGATGTCAGAGCTGGTGGGATGATTTTCAAACACTGGTCTTTAACACCTGATGGAGAAGCGTATGATTTTTCAACTCCTTTGGCATCTGACATAACACTCTATGCTGTTTTGCAGGCCAAATGGGAGCTTACCTTTAATACTGTCGGTGGATCCCCAGTTGATATGCAGCTGCGCGATTATGATTCTCCTATTGATGTCGCTAATGTTAGTACAACCAGAGCTGGTTATACTTTTAAATACTGGTCTTTAACTCCAGACGGAGAAAAGGTAGATGATGCGAAGATTATCGAATCAGATACGGTTCTTTATGCAGTTTGGGAAAAGAATATTGATACCCCGTACACTGTTTTGTATTACTATCAAAATGCCAACGATGATGATTATTCTCTGCTGGATACGGTAGTTATGTCCGGTACCACCGGAGAGGAAGCAACCTATGAATTCACTCCGTCTAGCCGTTTTGTCTTAAAAAGTGCAGAGAGCAAAACTATTGCTGGTGATGGCACAACGGTTGTTAAACTTTATATTGACCGTCAGACCTATACTTATACTTTTTACAAAGAGGACGGTAGAACCATTATCAGTACGGGAGTTGCTAGATTTGAGCAAGATTTGACCGATATCTTTAGAAATGTCAATGCGATTGCTGGCAATCCAGAATTTGCTTATTGGACAGTGAAGCGTCCATCAATTAGTTATCTAACAGTTACAAATGGTTATAATCGTACCATGTGGCCTGAGGATACTGCATTTATCCAGCGAACGGTTAATAAAAATTACCAAATCTATCAGTACATCATTGGTGAAGGCGTCAGAAATATCATCACGATTGGTTCCAATTCTGATGTCCGCATGGACATGGGAAGTTATACTATTTCTGGTTATACTCAGCAATATGTAGGAACAGGAACCAATTCAGAAAAAAATGGTATTAGCACAAATCAAAGCAAGTATACACTCTCTTATTGGAATCCAACGGTTTATGTGTACTATACAAAAAATAAATACCAATTTGAAGTTGTCCCAAATAAAAAAGGAATTAACGAAGCCAGTAAGACTTACACCATTCCTTATGATGATTATATTAGTGACTATGTTGATTTAAATACGGGTGAGTATGTTGTTGGTAAGACAAGCTATACGTCAGATGGGATAACTTATGTCTTTACAGGCTGGTATGAGTCTGAGACAGGTGAAGGAATTCCTTATAGCTTGGATGCCAACTCTAAGATGACAGGTCAAAATATCCGCTTATATGGCGGTTGGGAAGCACAGCCTTTAAATGTCACCGTTTATCATGATGCTGATAAAACGACATCAACTGTTTTAAAAGTTTATAAAGAGAATGCTGTTGATGCAGATGAGGTCAATAGTCTACTTGAAATCCCTGATGGCTATGACAAGAGCCTGTTTAAAGGCTGGTATACTGAGGTTAATGGTGTCTTGGTTGAGTTTGACTTGTCTACTCTCATTACATCGGATGTTGCCTTAGTTCCTGTCTGGAATCCTCTTACTCGTACCATTAGTTATGATGCTAATGGTGGTATAGGGACTGTTCCTCAGGAGGCGGAGCAAATTCTAAATAGTAAATATGTTATCCTTGGCGGCTCAGAATTAAGCAATGGCGATAAACAGTTTATTGGCTGGAATACAAGAGCTGATGGGAAGGGAACTTCTTACAAGCCTGGACAGACTATTTCTTTAAAAGATGATTTGGTTTTATATGCCCAATGGAATCAGCCTCGTCCTTTATCTATGACAACTGGCAATAAGACCATGATTGAAAAGAGACGGACAAGTTCGCAGCGTGTTGTATCCGCCAATAAAACCCCTTATCAGGTGACAGCCGATGAATTTCCTGAGGAAGTATCGGGTCTACAGATTAGTAACAAAGGGATTTTATCAGGAACTCCGCGCGTTAGCAACTGGGGTGATGAGGAAGAAAGCCGCACTTTTGAGGTAGATGTTACTGTGACATCTGGATCAGAAAGTGTAGCTGGTAAGGTCAGTCTCACGATTTTACGTGATACAGATGGTGACGGGATAGCAGATAACATTGACTCAGACGATGATAATGATGGCATTCCCGATAACGAAGATGCCAACAAAAAAGTCTGGGATGCCTTAGAAGTTTCGACTGTCACGCTTGATCCTATCATGGATAAAAGCAAAGCTAATGTCGCTTCAGCGATAACTTCTAATAAACCTCATACGACTAAGTATAGCTCTTTTGCAACAAACGGAGCGCCAACTTATGGCTTATTTATTGATCAGGCGGGTAATTTAACTGGAACAGCCAATGTTACCGACTGGACAAATGAAGCAAATGACGACACCAGAACAGCACAAATCGAAGTAACTGCGACTAGTCGTTACACAAATCAAGACGGCAGTCATGAAGTTATCACAAAAGTTATTACAGTAGTTATTCAGCGGGATACGGACGGCGATGGGACGCCGGATGTCACGGACTCAGACGATGACAATGATGGGATTTTGGACAGCGACGACAAGCATCCGAAAGTGGCCGACAGTTCGGCCCCTGTCATCAGCGC
>NZ_JBRUHR010000028.1:0-19018 GCF_053206925.1 Streptococcus dentiloxodontae
TATCGTATGAGGAAGCCGAGCAGTTGGAGCTTTTGCTTGAGGGAAGGTCTTTTAAGGGGAGAAAGAAGATGATGAAAGCTCTGCAGGTTTACTTAATGGAGTTTAAACAATCGGTCTAGGGGGAGATGCAAAAAGAGGGAAGTCTCAAGGCCAAAATTATGTTATAATAGTCACAATGTTGTTAGCAACTCTGGAATTTATTTATCCGGAGCTGAATTTTGGAGGAGTGACTTATGTATACAGATGATAGTTTGACTTTACACACAGATTTGTATCAGATTAATATGATGCAAGTTTACTTTAATCAGAAGATTCATAATAAAAAAGCAGTTTTTGAAGTTTATTTTCGTCAGCTTCCTTTTAAAAATGGCTTTGCGGTTTTTGCAGGTCTTGAACGGATTGTAAATTATTTGGAAAATCTGCGTTTTACAGATACAGATATTGCTTACTTAGAGGAATTGGGTTATCCTGAGGATTTCTTAGATTATTTACGAAATTTTCAGCTGAAATTAACAATCAAGTCAGCTCAAGAAGGCGATTTAGTTTTTGCTAACGAACCTATTGTTCAGGTTGAAGGGCCGCTGGCACAATGTCAGTTGGTTGAAACTGCTCTGCTTAATATTGTTAATTATCAGACTTTAATTGCAACAAAGGCTGCTCGAATTAGGTCCGTTATCGAGGATGAACCGCTTCTTGAGTTTGGAACACGCCGTGCTCAAGAAATGGATGCTGCTATTTGGGGGACTCGTGCTGCTGTTATTGGAGGAGCTGATGCTACTTCAAATGTCCGTGCAGGTAAAATCTTTGGGATACCTGTTTCAGGAACGCACGCGCATGCTTTGGTTCAAACCTATGGGAATGATTATGAAGCTTTCAAAGCTTATGCTGCAACGCACAAGGATTGTGTTTTTTTGGTTGATACCTACGATACTCTTAAGATTGGTGTACCGGCAGCTATTCGTGTTGCTAAAGAATTGGGTGACAAGATTAACTTTTTGGGTGTCCGTTTGGATTCGGGAGATCTGGCTTATCTTTCCAAACAGGTACGTAAGCAATTAGATGCAGCAGGTTTTGAAAATGCTCGCATTTATGCTTCCAATGATCTTGATGAGAATACTATTCTCAATCTAAAAATGCAAAAAGCCAAGATTGATGTCTGGGGTGTTGGAACAAAACTGATCACAGCTTACGATCAGCCTGCACTTGGTGCCGTTTATAAAATTGTTTCTATCGAAGATGATGAGGGAGTCATGAAGGATACAATTAAGCTTTCAAATAATGCTGAGAAAGTATCCACTCCTGGCAAAAAGCAAGTTTGGCGTATTACCAGTCGTGCCAAAGGCAAATCAGAAGGTGATTATATTACATTTGCAGATACTGACGTAAACAGTCTTGATGAAATTCACATGTTCCATCCAACTTATACTTATATTACTAAGGATGTTCGTGATTTTGATGCTGTACCACTCTTAGTTGATGTTTATGATGAGGGTCAGCTTATTTATGATTTACCAAGTTTATCTGATATAAAAGAGTATGCGAAAAAAGAACTAGACGAGCTTTGGAATGAATATAAACGTGTACTCAATCCGCAAGATTATCCAGTTGATTTAGCTCAAGAGGTTTGGGACAATAAAATGGCTCTAATAGATGCCGTTCGTAAAAAGGCCTATAATTTATCAGAATAGGAGTAGGAGAAATCATGACATTACAAGAAACTATTATTAAAGAGTTAGGTGTTCAACCAGCTATTGATGCACAAGAAGAAATTAGGAAATCAATTGATTTCTTAAAGGAATATATGCTGAAGCATCCCTTTTTAAAAAGTTATGTTTTGGGAATATCCGGAGGTCAGGATTCTACCCTTGCGGGACGTTTAGCACAACTTGCTATAGAAGAGCTTCGTGATGAAACAGGAGATGGGACTTACAAATTTATCGCGGTACGTCTGCCTTTTGGCGTTCAGGCCGATGAAGAGGATGCACAGAGAGCTCTTAAATTTATCCAGCCAGATGTTAGTCTATCGGTGAATATAAAAGATGCTGTAGATGGACAGGTTAAAGAACTGGTTAAGGCCGCTGTTGAAATTTCAGATTTTAATAAAGGTAATATAAAAGCACGGCAACGAATGATTACTCAATATGCTATTGCAGGAGCAAATAAGGGAGCTGTTATTGGAACAGATCATGCTGCTGAAAATGTAACGGCATTTTTTACAAAATTTGGTGATGGCGGAGCTGATATTTTACCGCTTTATCGTCTTAATAAACGTCAGGGGAAACAGCTTTTAGCTGAGCTTGGCGCCGAGTCCTCACTTTATGAAAAAACTCCAACAGCTGATTTAGAAGAGGATAAGCCGGGAATTGCCGATGAGGTAGCCTTAGGCGTTACTTATAATGATATTGACGACTATTTGGAGGGGAAAAGAGTTTCACAAGAAGCTCAAGAGAAAATTGAAAACTGGTGGTATAAAGGAGAACATAAGCGTCATCTTCCTATTACGATCTTTGACGATTTTTGGAAGTAAACATTTTTAGGTAAGAAAAGAGGCTCTATAATATCTGTAGTGGGTAAATCTCATTCAGATATTATAGGGCTTTTTGAGTGTATACACAAAAAGTCCCATATGACTTATAATGAAAAGCGACAAAACCATCATTAGAAAGATTCCTATGGAACACCTTAAGAATACCACAGATTTAATCGGATTGAAAGACAAAAATATCAAAATCTTGTTTGTTTTACAACACCAAACCCACATCGAAATACGGGCAAAGTTGGATTATCAAGCGCCAAGCTTTTGGTTTTCGAAACTTCAAAAACTTTAAAACTAAAATTCTTATCGCTTTAAACATGCAAAGAGAGAGAACCAATCTGATTCTCTCTCGTGCTTAGTTATAAGTCACCCACTACAGTTGACAAAGAGCCAGAAAAGAGAGTCTGTTCATAAAGACTCTCTTTTGATTTTATTATTCGTCGCCTTCATCATCTTCAGATGCTGCTGCAGAGCTGGAAGACGATTCTTGAGACTCATTTTCTTCTGATGAACTGGAAGCTGAATCCTCTTCTTCTGTTAGTGATGATGACTCGTTGCTGCTTTGAAGTATTGTTGAGCTAGTATAGGTAGATGTAGAACTTGCGTAAGTTCCTGAGAGATAAACATAACTTCCGTTTGTATAAACTCCGCTTGGCATTGTGAAATCTGTTGCTCCACTATAAGCCGTTTGATAGAGATAGGCTGCCATTTGCTTATAGACATTGGCAGCTACATTAAGTCCCTCTCCATAAACTGGTGTTGCACGGTTTTTATAACCAGTCCAAACAGCCATGGCGTATTGGGTAGTGTAACCAACAAAGCTTTCGTCAGGTGCCATAGTTCCAACTGAACTTGCGTAAATACCTGTTTCAGCTTCAATTTCTGCCAATTCATCGTCAGAGTAATTAGACGTTCCTGTTTTACCAGCTGTAAAGGTCCCAGGAACATAAGCTTCTGTACCAGTTCCACTTGCTAATACGGTTTTCATCATACTAGTCATCATGTAGGCAGTAGTTGCCTTCATAGCAGTTGAGCCGGTTGAATCATAGCTTTGAGTGGTTCCATCTTCAAATTGGATAGAGCTGATATAAGATGGTTCATAGTAGGTACCGCCATTTGCAAAAGCAGCATATGCCGCAGCCATTTTCTCACTAGAAGCACCATATTTGCTGTCTGTTGATGAGTTGGATGATGAAATGGCGTTTGAATAGTACATTTCTGGATAATTAATACCGAGACCATTCAAGAATTTAAGTGAAGCATCAAGACCGACGGCTTCAAGAGCTTTGACAGCTGGAATATTACGTGATTGTTGAAGTGCGTAAGTTAGTGTGATATTTCCGTAGTACTTACGATCCCAGTCATAAACAGGTGTTGATGTTCCTGGGAAGTTATAAGGGCTGTCACTGACATTGGCCCCGGTATTAGTATAAACACCATTTTCAATAGCAGGGCCGTAATCGGTAATAGGTTTCATTGTAGAACCCCAATCACGGTCTGTTTGAACAGCCTGGTTAGTACCTAAAGCAACAGTGGTATCTTGATGACGAGAACCAAGCTGAGCAACAACTTTACCATTTGTCACATCAACAACTGTAGAGGCTACTTGAAAATCATCATCTGGGTAATAGACATAGTCACTCGAATTGTAAATATTCCAAAGATATTGCTGTGCTGCAGTATCAACATTGGTATAAACTTTAAGTCCAGCTGAGTAGATATCAGCATCAGCCTTTTCAGAAACTTCTTCAATAACCTGTTTGATATAATTATCAAGATAAGGTTCATAGGTTGTAGTTTCAGTCATTGGCTGAAGCCCATCGGAAATATCAGTGGCAACAGCAGTATCGTATTCGTCTTGACTAATCTTTTTATTTTTAAGCATTTCAGAAAGAACTGTATTGCGACGTTCTTTGGCAGTATCTGGATTTGTATAAGGATCGTATTGGGTTGGTGCTTGAGGCATACCAGCAAGAAGGGCTGCTTGAGCAACGGTTAGATCTTTTAAATCTTTGCCATAATAAGATTTGGCAGCTGTTTTCATACCATAGTAGCCATTTCCCATGTAGACTTTATTAACATAGAAAGTTAAGATTTCCTGTTTGGTATATTTGCGATCCATTTGAAGGGATAACCAAGCTTCTTGTGATTTACGTTTTAGAGTTTGGTCAGATGAACTTGTTGAGAAATAAGCTAATTTTATCAGCTGTTGGTCTAGGGTGGATCCTCCTTGAGTCGAACTTGAGACCAGATTGTGCCAAAAAGCTCCCATAATACGATAGATATCGATACCTCGGTGAGTAAAGAAACGTTTATCCTCAATAGATGTAATTGCATTAACTAAGGTGTTCGGAATTTCATCTGTTGAGGCACTTTCGCGTTTTTCAGAGCCCAAATCAGCAATTAAAGTTCCCTTGTTATCATAAATCTTACTTGAATTAGTAGATTCCAATTTTTCTTGCGATAGTTCAGGAACATCACTAATATAGTAGGCGAAGAGAGCCCCGCCTGCAATAACTGCAATCACAAAAAGTGTAAGCAGTCCAACAAGAGCGTATTTGACGATACGCCAAACTTTGCTCTTGGTTGAAGAATCTTTTCGACGGCTTCCTCGACTCTTGCTGTTTCTAGATGAATATGATGATCGTACTTTTGAAATCGTTGATTTAACTGATTCCTTGAGGTCGCTGAAATTAAATTTAGCCATTATGTGTTACCACCTAAAATTTTTTCAATAATTTCTAAATAGGGCACCTGAGGATAAGCTGCTTCTACAATCGGATAGCCATTTTTTTTGATATAATTAATAGGCATAGACTTAGTTCCTTTATCAATCTGGTAAAATTTTATCAGATATTTAGAAGGGAGCAGATAGGTCTCCTTAAGCGTTGAAAAATGAAGAAGGACAAAGCAAATCCCATCTTGCTTGATGACTTGTGACATGTGTTCTATCTGATGCGCATGAAAATTTTTCATAGGCATAGAGGTCTTTTGTCGGGTCTCCTTAGCTTCAAAATCAATATAATACCCTTTATAGACGCCAGAGTAATCTGTTGTTGAGGCCTGTCTGAAATAAGCTTCGACAATCTTTGCTCTTGAGCGTCTAGGGTAGTCAACTTTGACAATCTGAATAGGGGTAGGCTTTTTATGAATAACTGCTAAGCCGTGTGAAAGATAATACTCATTTGTCGTATTAATAGCAGCCTCAAAGGACATCCCTCGATTAGCAAAATTGACTGATTTTGATTTTTTAGGACTTACTTGTGCTTTCTTGCGATTGAGTTGATGTGGATAGTTAACCATTACTCTCCATTCATACATTCTATAAGATAAGCATAAAGATTACTATATTATACCATAAATGTTAAGAGGAAAACAATAGATGACATCACTCTTGGTTACTGGATATAAAAGCTTTGAGCTGGCTATTTTTAAAGATAATGATCCTAGAATCGCTATAATTAAAAAAGCTATTAAGCGTGACTTGCTTCGTTATCTAAATGAAGGACTGGAATGGTTGGTTTTAACGGGAAATCTTGGTTTTGAATATTGGACTTTAGAAGTCGCTAAAAGTCTTCAGGACGATTATGGGTTTCAGATTGCAACTATTTTTCCTTTTGAAACTCATGGAAAAAATTGGAATGAAGAAAACAAGGAAAAATTAGCAGCTTTTAAGCAAGTTGATTTTGTGAAGTATACTTTTTCTGAATATTATTCTCCAAATCAGTTTAGACAGTTCAATCAATTTTTGATTGATAACACTAGTCAGGCTTATTTATTTTATGACCCTGAAAATGAAACACATTTGAAATATTTTTACGATATGATAATGGAGAAAGAAAATTATCCTCTGAGGTGCTTAACCTTTGAGGATTTAAACGAAATTATATCAGAGTAAGCTGGAAATGTAATATAAAAATGCTTGCTTTTTACCTTAATTTTCTGTATTATAAGAGTATTAGACGGTAAAGTATAGGATAAGAAACGATTAGTATTGGAGAGAGCCCATGGCAAAAATTAATTTGACACCGAAAGATATTTTTGAGCAAGAATTTAAAAGCAGCATGCGTGGTTATGATAAGGGCGAAGTAGATGAGTTTTTAGATGATGTTATAAAAGATTACGAAACTTACATTGCCCTTGTAAAAGAATTGCAGGAGGAAAATGCCAAGTTAAGGAGTCGAGTTCAATCGAATGCTACTGTTGCTCGTCCAGCCAGTCGTTCTGTTGCCGGAAATGAGACTTCTCGTGCTTCGTCTGCAGCTACTACGGCGACTAATTATGATATTTTGAAACGGATTAGCCGTTTGGAAAAAGAAGTTTTTGGCAAACAAATTGTAGAATAAAAAAGAAAGTGCAATTTTTGGATAATCGCATGGTATGTATATTTACTATCATGAGGAAAGTCCATGCTAGCACTGGCTGTGATGCCAGTAGTGTTTGTGCTAGGTGAATCCATAAGCCTAGGGACTTGTTTTCAAGTTACGGCGAGTCAATGGGCTAAGTCTTTTTGGGATAGGTCCTAGTAGCTCTGAAAGTGCCACAGTGACGAAGTTTCTGGGGAAACTCAGAAAGTGGAACGCGGTAAACCCCTCAAGCTAGCAACCCAAACTTTGGTAGGGGCATGAGATAGCTGGAAGACGAACGGACTATCTTGACTGCTTTGCAGTAGACAGATGATTATCAAAGGAAGTGGTACCTAGTCACTTCTGGAACAAAACATGGCTTATAGAAAATTGCATATAGGTGAAGCTGAGAAAGAGATTTCTCAGCTATTATTGTTTGTTTTGTAATAAGAATAGAGGAAAAATGAAAGAAAAATTTACGTTTGTAGCTACAGCGGCAGCAGGTTTGGAAGCGGTTGTCGGAAAAGAATTGCGTGCTTTAGGTTATGAGTGTCAGGTTGATAATGGTAAGGTTCGTTTTCAAGGTGGTGTTAGAGCTATTGCAGAGACGAATTTATGGCTGCGTGCAGCTGACCGTATAAAAATTGTGGTTGGTGAATTTCCTGCTAGGACCTTTGAAGAGCTTTTTCAAGGTGTTTTTGCTTTGGATTGGGAAAACTATCTGCCTTTGGGGGCGTCTTTTCCTATTTCTAAAGCCAAATGCGTTAGATCTAAACTGCATAATGAGCCCAGTGTTCAAGCTATTACGAAAAAAGCCATTGTTAAAAAATTGCAAAAGCATTTTCATCGGCCTGAAGAAGTCCCTCTGATGGAAAGTGGTCCAGAATATAAGATTGAAATTTCTATTCTTAAGGATAAGGCAACGCTCTTAATTGATACTAGTGGTTCGAGTTTATTTAAGCGGGGGTATCGCACCGAAAAAGGCGGAGCTCCTATTAAGGAAAATATGGCAGCAGCTATTTTAGAACTTAGCAATTGGTATCCAGATAAGCCTTTGATTGATCCGACCTGCGGATCGGGTACTTTTTGTATAGAGGCGGCGCTTATTGGTCTGAACATTGCTCCTGGTTTTAATCGAGATTTTGCCTTTGAAGCTTGGTCGTGGGTGGATGATAACTTGGTTCAAAGTGTGCGCGATGAAGCTGAAACTAAAGCTCATTATGACACAGAGTTAGATATTATGGGGTGTGATATTGATGCACGTATGGTTGCTATCGCCCAAAATAATGCCAGAGAAGCGGGTCTTGAAAATGTCATCAAATGGAAACAAATGCGTTTACAGGATTTAAAAACCGATAAAATCAACGGTGTTATCATTTCCAATCCTCCTTATGGAGAGAGATTGCTAGATGACAAGGCAGTTGATATCTTGTATAATGAGATGGGTCAGACTTTTGTTCCTTTAAAAACGTGGAGTAAATTTATTCTGACTAGCGATGAAAATTTTGAAATAAAATACGGCACAAAGGCCGATAAAAAACGCAAACTCTACAATGGGACGCTTCGTGTTGACTTGTACCAATATTTTGGAGAACGTGTTAGACGTTCAGAGGCTAGAAAGGTGAATTAAGGTGTCAGAAGATAATAAAAACAACTGGGAACAAGGGCAGGATGAAAGCCAAAACCTTGATTTTCAAGAAGCTAAAGATATGACAATTGAAGAAGCTGTACGTAAGGATACTGAAAATAAAGCAGGCATTACCGATGATGACAGCATTTTAGATAAGTATATTAAGCAGCATCGTGATGAGGTGGCTTCGCAAACTTATGCTCATCGGACGGAATCACATGGAGATACTTCACCTCTTGATGAATTTATCCGCAAACAGCGTCAGGAATTAGTTGATTCAGGGTTGCTAGATCAAGAAACAGTATCAGCTTTTGAGAATGAAAATAAAGAAACCTCTGAACAACCGATTGAATCCATTAAAGATTCAATTAGTAAGCACAATTTTTTGTCAGAATCAGAAAGATACCAAGAGCAAGCGGCAGCATCAGAAAATATGGAGGACAACTCCGCATCTGAAACTGCTACATTTGATCTTAACGAAACGATTGTCGCTCCAGCGATTACAGAGGCAGACCTGGATCCATCAGCTCCTTTGCTAGATGATATTGATTTGAGTGAAACACAGGACCTTTCTGAGGCTCTTTCAGATACTGATAGTGCTTTTGACGAAGTTCCGCTCGTCTTTGCAGATGATGCTGAATCTAATCAGGAAGATACTGACACTATTGCAGCTGAGACAGTTGACAAGATTCCAACAAAACCTTTTTATAAGAGAAAAGGTGTGCTCATCGGTGCTTTTGCTGCTCTTTTACTGGTACTTGTTGCTGCAACTGGTATCTATTACATTACTAAACAAAATAGCAGTGCTTCGACCGAAAAAACATCCTCTAATGCCACTTCTAAAAAAGACAAAGATAGTTTTGATAACCTCTACAGCACTTTCTTTACTGACAATAAAAAAACAAAACTCAAAAATTCTGAGTTCACTAATCTTTCTAAATTGAAAACCCAGCTTGATAAACTTGATGGCAGTGACTATTACGATGATGCAAAAGATAAATACAATGGTCTCAAAAAGCAAATCAAAGCTATTCAAACAGTGAACAACCTTTTTGAAGGGGATGCAATTATTGATGGTGCTTATGATAAAGAGGTTAAAGTGAAATCTGATTCAGATTTTGATAATTTATCAGAAGATGTAACATCAACGGGTAATGCTACTTTGGATCGTTTGATTCAGGACGCTATTAAAGGTGGAAAAGAACAACTGGCAGCATTAGCTTCAAGCTCTTCATCAGCTGCAGCGGCTTATTCTGCGCCAGCAGCAAGTTCCTCTTCTGCTACAGAGTCGAGTTCAGGAACTGTAAATTCTGGTTCTTCTAGCAATTCAGGCTCAGGCTCATCATCTGATTCCTCTTCTTCAACTATCACAACTGGCGGTATTACCAATTATGATCCCGCTACTTTGCAACGCAGCAAGTCACGTGTCAGCTACAATGAGAGTGCAGTTGCCGATACAAGTAATCCTGCATGGACATGGGGCGAGGGTATCCTTGAGAAAATTGTTTCGACCGCTCATTCACGTGGTTATTTCTCAGGAGATAATTATATTCTTGAACCGGTAAATATTGTTAATGGCAATGGTTACTATAATATGTATCTGCCCGATGGGACTTATCTTTTCTCTATCAACTGTAAGACAGGTTATTATGTTGGAAATGGTTCAGGCCACTCTGATGATTTGGATTACTAAAAATATTTCATTTAATTGTAAAAAACAAGAAGACCCTTTCGGATCTTCTTGTTTATGTTTTCAAACCAGTTTTTTCGCAAAGACAAATCAGAAAATTACCAGCTATGCCAATGACTGCCAAGGCTTTGAACGCTTGTTTATTGCTTGAAATCGTATTGAGAGCAAGCGCTGTTAATAGCTTTGCTATTTTCCGTGAAAAAAGAAAAATATTAGAAAATATGATATAATGGTGGGATAAAATAAAGGTGGAAAGCTATGGCAAAATTAATCCCAGGTCGTGTGCGCAACTTAGGAATTGAGCTCTATGATAAAGGACTCGTTAGCATTCTGGAAGTGTCGGATTCTATGATAGAGGCAGCTGTTGATGACTATCAGCTAACTTATGCCCTTGATGACACTGATATTTTGTGTGATTGCCAATTGTTTCACAATAAAGGGTATTGTGAACACTTGGCTGCTTTGGAACATTATTTAAAGAATGATAAGGAAGGACAGCTGCTTCTTGCAGATTTAGAAGAAGGCAGTTCTGTGTCTATTGATGCGCTCCCTGAACACTCATTTGGCAGTCTTTTTTTAGATAGTTTAACCCTAAACGAAGATGACACCATAAAGTATAGTTTGTCAGTAAAAGGAGAGCAAGAACCCTACTCTTCTGGTTTGTGGTGGACTTTACGAATAAGGCGGTGGCCGGATGAACGTTCTTATGTAGTGCGTGATATTCCCGCTTTCCTTCGTTTGGTAAGCAGGGAAGGCTTTTACCAAATTGGCAAGAACTATTATGAAGCTTTATCCATGATTCAATTTGATCAAGCCTCTCAGGACTTTCTGAATTTTTTGGACAGTCTTATTCCAGACGATGACAAATTAGACTTAGAATTTATTTTTCCAAATCATGGACGGTACCTAACTTTTCCTCATGCTTTCTTTGAAGAAGGTGTAACGCTTTTGCAGAACCTTGAAGAGTTCAGTTTAGATTGGCAAGCGCAGACCTATTCATTTGTTTCTTTTGAGAAATTAACTGCCGCTGCGGATTTGTTCTCTTTTGAAGTATCTGTAGGAAAAAAACAGATTGAATTAATCATTAATGAAAAGGATACTACGCCATTTTTTGATAACCAGTTTCTTTTCTATCAAAATATTTTTTATACGTTAAACCGTAAGCAACAAAAATTAGTTGCTGGCATTCGAAGCCTCCCCATCAATGAAGATTTGAAAAAACATGTCTTTTTTCACCTAGAAGAGCAGTCTAAACTGGCTGCCAGTCTCTTTGATTTTCAGCATTTGGGATCGGTTAAGGCACCTAAAACTTTTGAAATACGGGATTTCACACCGCATTTTGACTTTAATTTAAGTTCAGCAGATGCCATTGCTTTATCAGTAACTTTTGATTTTGCTGGTATCTTGGTGGACAATCAGAAAGCTTTGAATCAGCTAGGTTTTACCAGTAATTTTCGTCATGAAAAAGCTGTTTTTCGTCTTATGGAACAGCAAGGCTTTACACCCGGATTTCAGTCAGGAAAACTCTTGCGAACAGCTGAAGAATTATATAACTTTTTTATGGAGAGTCTGCCTGCTTTTAAGGCGGCTGGTCAGGTGACTGTCAGTCAGGAATTGGAAGCTCAGCGTTTACTGGAACGTCCGCAGGTTCAAGTTGGGCGGAATGGCAGTCTTTTAGATATTTCCTTTGATTTTTCTGATTTAGCAGATGTAGATGTGGATCAGGCTTTACAGGCTCTGATGGCTAATACCCCTTATTTTGTCAATCGAACAGGTCAGCTCATTATTTTTGATGAAGAGACGCACCGTATCAGTGAAAGTTTGCAGAATCTACGAGCACGACACAGCAAAGAAGGCCGTCTGCAGCTAAATCAATTGGCAACGTATCAGCTTTTGGATGCTATGGCTGATAAAGAATCTGTATCATTTTCAGACGATTTCTATCGTTTAGCCCAGCATTTACGTCGGCCTGAAACCTTTGAATTGCCTGAATTTGATGTTAAGACAGAGCTTCGTCCTTATCAAAAGCGCGGAGTTCAGTGGTTGTCGATGCTGCATCATTATGGATTTGGCGGTGTTCTGGCAGATGATATGGGACTTGGAAAAACACTTCAGACCATTGCTTATTTGTCCGCTCATCTTAATCGTGATGAACGGGTACTGGTTTTAACTCCCTCTAGTTTAATTTATAATTGGCAAGATGAATTTAATAAATTTGCACCGCAGTTAGATGTAACTGTATCGTATGGGCTTAAGCAAAAGCGAGAGGAGCTAATTGCCGAAGATCATCAAGTGACCATTACTAGTTATGCTTCTTTCAGACAGGATATTGCAGCTTATAAATCAAGACACTATGATTATCTGATTTTAGATGAAGCTCAGGTTATAAAGAATGCTCAAACTAAAATCGCTCAGCATTTACGAGATTTCGATGTTAAGCATTGCTTTGCCTTGTCTGGAACACCGATTGAAAATCATCTCTTGGAAATTTGGTCTATTTTCCAAATTATTTTGCCTGGACTTTTACCAACTAAAAAGGCTTTTATGAAATTGTCAGCTAAAGATGTTGCACGTTATATCAGTCCTTTTGTTTTGCGCCGCAGAAAAGAGGAAGTTTTACCTGACTTACCGGATTTAATTGAAATTAATCATCGCAGTGAACTATCAGACAATCAAAAAGTGATTTACTTGGCTCAGCTCCAGCAAATGCAGCAGCGGGTTTTGCAGTCAAGTGATCAGGAAATTAACCAGCAAAAAATTGAAATTTTATCAGGTATCACACGTCTTCGGCAGATTTGCGATACACCAGCGCTCTTTATGAATTATTCTGGTGACAGTGGAAAACTGGACAGTTTGCGGGAGTTGTTGTTGCAAATTAAAGAATCTGATCATCGTGTTCTTGTTTTTTCTCAGTTTAGAGGAATGCTTGATATTGCAGAGCATCTGATGACAGATCTTGAGATGTCTTCGTATAAATTAACAGGTTCGACACCGTCAGATAGCCGTCAGGAAATGACACGTGCTTTTAACCAAGGCAGCCGCGACGCTTTCTTAATTTCATTGAAAGCAGGCGGAGTTGGCCTTAATTTAACTGGTGCAGATACCGTTATCCTGATTGATTTGTGGTGGAATCCGGCTGTCGAAATGCAGGCAATTAGCCGTGCCCATCGTATCGGACAAGAACAAAATGTTGAAGTTTATCGTCTGATTACTCGCGGGACAATTGAAGAAAAAATTTTAGAACTTCAAGAGAATAAAAAAAATTTAGTAACAACAGTCCTTGATGGTAACGAGTCTAGAGCCAGTATGTCGGTAGATGAGATTAAAGAAATTTTAGGTCTTAAAGAGTCGGACTAGGCAAATGAACAGAATTAGGTTATAATAGAAAGTTGTTAAGACATACTTGCCGCTTCTCGTATTATTTTTTAGCAAGTATGCACCATCTCGAAAAAGAAAGGGTGTCTTCTTATGCATCGCAACAGACGAAAATTTCCGTTGATTCCAGATGGGGAAGCTTGTATCCAAGCTCCTGTTATTATGCGCCTTTATGATAATGAAGATCTGATCACTAATATTCGTGGTGATTATCAGGAGAAAGATTACAACGATATTTTACCTGATTATGATTTTATTTCAGACAATGTAAATACTGCACAGGTTCCTAAGGATCGCATGACTTCTCGTGACGCTGGTATTTCTTATGCTCAAAGAGCACGTAATGAAGCCAAACGTGATGTTAGAGAAAAGCGTCAGAAATTCTTGCAGCAAGAGATACAGCCAGGCAGTCATTCTGCCAACCGTTCTCTTTTTCAAAAACGCAAAGCAATTAATGCAGGCATTAGAGCTGAAACCAAGACGCCTATTTCTAAGCCTAAGGCTGTAACAACTGCTCATCAGCCGGTGACTGCTGAAGCTTTGGAAAAACCGTTGAACAGACTTTCATCTAAAAAAGACAAGGTTGCTCATCAGCATTCCAATATTCATCATCTGGCTGACCGCTTGCAGCAGGATTCTTATATTTTAGCAGAGTTGCCAAAAACTTATCAGAAACCACAAAATCCATCTCGTAAGGATATTAAGAAAAATAGTTACGATTTCCTCAAGCACAGTCAAATCTATGATTATGAAGAACGTCAACTTAACCAAGAGCGTCAAGTAGCTCAAGAGTTAAACCTGACGCGTTTTGAAGATGCAAACTAACGAGGTCAGAACTGCTATTTTTCAAGGAGAAAACATGTCAAAAACCTATCATTTTATTGGAATTAAAGGCTCAGGGATGTCAGCTTTGGCTTTGATGCTCCATCAAATGGGGCATAAAGTTCAAGGATCTGATGTGGAAAAGTATTATTTTACTCAGCGAGGACTTGAGCAGGCTGGGATTGCTATTTTGCCTTTTGATGAGAAAAATATTACCCCTGATGTGGAGCTTATTGCGGGCAATGCCTTTCGTGAAGACAATAATGTGGAAGTAGCATTTGCTATTCAAAACGGTTTTACTTTTAGACGCTATCATGAGTTTTTAGGCGACTTTATGCGTCAATTTACAAGCATGGGCGTAGCAGGTGCTCACGGAAAGACCTCTACAACAGGTCTGTTGTCGCATGTTTTGAAAAACATCACGGACACTTCCTATCTAATTGGAGATGGAACAGGCCGCGGTTCTGCTAATGCTCAGTATTTTGTTTTTGAATCAGATGAGTATGAACGTCATTTCATGCCTTATCACCCAGAATATTCCATTATCACAAATATTGACTTTGATCATCCGGATTATTTTACCAGCATTGATGATGTTTTCAATGCTTTTAATGACTATGCTAAGCAGGTGCAAAAAGGACTCTTTGTTTTTGGTGAAGATGAGTATTTGCGTCAAATAACCTCTAATGCTCCTATTTATTATTATGGTTTCAAAGAAAATGACGATTTTGTAGCTTTTGACATTGTTCGTACAACTTCGGGCTCTGATTTTAAAGTGAAATATAAAGAAGAGCTTCTTGGAACCTTTCATGTACCAGCTTATGGCCGTCATAACATTCTTAATGCGACAGCTGTCATTGCTAATCTCTACATTGCTGGTTTTAATATAGAATTGGTTGCAAAACATCTTAAAACTTTTTCAGGGGTTAAACGTCGTTTTACGGAAAAAATCATCAATGATACGGTTATTATAGATGATTTTGCCCATCATCCGACAGAAATTATTGCCACTCTTGATGCAGCTCGTCAGAAGTACCCATCTAAGGAAATTGTAGCAATTTTCCAACCACATACTTTTACGCGGACAATCGCACTTTTGGACGAGTTTGCAGATGCTTTAAACGAAGCGGACGCAGTTTATTTGGCACAGATTTATGGTTCTGCGCGTGAAGTTGATCACGGGGATGTAGAAGTTGAGGATTTGGCAGATAAAATTGTCAAACCAGCTCAAGTGGTTACGGTTGAAAATGTGTCTCCTTTGCTTGATCATACAGATGCTGTGTATGTTTTCATGGGCGCAGGAGATATTCAGCTTTACGAGCGTTCCTTTGAAGAGCTTTTAGCTAATTTGACACAGAAGAATTTATAAGATTTTAGACCTGCTGTTTAAGCAGGTTTTCCTTTTAGGAGGGAAATATGATTATCAGACATGTCACTATGGAAGATTGGGAAGAGATTGTTTGTATAGAACAGGAAAATTTTTCGCCAGAAGAGGCAGCGACGCCAGAAGTTATCAAAGAACGGATTGCTACCATTTCCGATACGTTTTTGGTTGCTGAAATTAATGGACAAGTGGCCGGTTACATTGAAGGTCCAGTTATCATGCGGCGTTATTTGACAGATGACCTTTTTCATGGTGTGATTAGTAATGCTTCGACAGGAGGTTTTATTGCAGTTACCAGTTTGTCAGTTGCTCAAAAATTTCAGGGGCAAGGAATAGGTACAGCTCTTATTGCTGCGCTGAAAGATATATCAGTATCTCAGCATCGACAGGGGATTAGCCTAACTTGTCATGATTATTTGATTGCTTATTATAGCATGAATGGTTTTACTGACGAAGGAGAATCTGACTCTAAGCATGGTGGCTCTATTTGGTTTAATATGGTATGGGAAAATTTGGCTGCCTGATGCTTCATTGATAAAAAGTATCCTGCTATAAAAACTGTTTTTTCTTTATCAGCTCTGCCATTATTACGAAATGATAACAAATTCCTAATCAGTTTGCTTTCATAAGCCTTTTAAGTTATAATGGCGTTTGTTAATATAGAGGAGGTATGCTTTGACGGATAACTTTAAAGATAAACCGAAGGCATCCGATAAGAATAATAGCTTTAAGGAGCAAATTCTTCAGGATATGAAGGAGGCTAATCGTCTCCGCGACCTTCAGGAAACAGAGTTACGCCAGAGTGCGTCTACTAGCAGCGAATTCATCAAAGATGAAGAATTGGGCAGTTTGATGAGCAAAATTGATGAGCTCTTTGATCCTAGTTCTAAGTCCAAGTCAGAAGAAAAGACTTCTCAAGAAGAGGTTGAAATACCTTCTGGCAAAACTAAGTCACAGTCTCAAAAATTATCTGAGTCTAAGGATCTAAAAGAAGATTTGGATAAAGATAAACCGATTGCGACTCCGCGTTCTTATAAGCGGCCTGTTTGGGCGACAAGTCTGGACGAATCTATTGAGGAAGATTATATTCCTTATGCTGCGGCTAAGGAGATGATTGAAGAAAAGGCTGGACAGGCCATCTATGATAATCCTTCGGAACTAGCTGCCAAAATTTCCAAAGACAGTAAAGAAGAAAAACTTATTCGAGACAGCTTATCTGCTGATTCCGAATCTTCCCTATCTTCTTCAGAAAAAAATACCGATGCTCAGCCTAATTCTAAAAAAGCTAAAAAGAAATCACGTGCTAAGGCAGTAACTGATGAGGATACAGAGCATGCTAATCGTCCCTCACGAGCTAACCGTAATAAGAAGCGGAAGAAAAACAATCGCAGAGCAGGACGTTTAGCAGCTTATATCATCACAGTTTTGATACTCGTTTTAGCTCTGGCAGGGTTCTTTGGCTATCGTTATGTTAAGAGTGCTGTAGGGGCTTTGGATGCTAATTCTACAAAATATGTGACTGTCGAAATTCCTGCTGGATCTGGTAACAAATACATCGGACAGATTTTAGAAGATGCTGGTGTGATTAAGAGTGGAACCATTTTTAATTACTATACCAAGTTCAAGAATGCCTCTGATTTTCAAAGTGGCTACTACAATCTACAGGCCAGCATGACTTTGGATGAGATTATAAAGGCTCTGCAGGCTGGCGGGACAACTGAACCCGTTACACCTACAGCTGGTACTATCCTGGTCAAAGAGGGTTATACGATTGAGCAGATTGCCAAGGCTGTTGAGGTAAATTCATCAGCTAAAAGCAGCAAGAAAAATTCGACTTCATTTACTTCTAAAGAATTTCTTGAAAAGGTAAAAGATAAAGATTTTATTGCTAAAATGGTTGAAAAATACCCGAAACTGCTGGGCAATCTTCCATCTGAGGATCAAGCAACTTATGTATTGGAAGGCTATCTTTTCCCTGCAACCTATAATTACTATGACGATACTAAAATTGAAGATGTCATTGAGGATATGATTGCAACTATGGATTCTTATATGCAGCCTTATTATGATACTATTGCATCAAGTGGTTACAATGTAAATGAAATTTTAGCTATCGCCTCTTTGGTTGAAAAAGAAGGAGCAACAGATGATGATCGTGCAGATATTGCCTCTGTCTTTTATAATCGATTAAATGCGAATATGGCTTTGCAGAGTAATATTGCAATTCTTTACGCTCAAGGTAAATTGGGTGAGGAAACATCTTTAGAAGAGGATGCTTCTATTGACACCAATATTGACTCACCGTATAATGTTTATAAAAATACAGGTCTGATGCCTGGTCCTGTTGATAGTCCTAGTTTATCTGCGATAGAAGCTACGGTTAATCCTAGCTCAACCAATTATTATTATTTTGTTGCAGATACTAAAACTGGTGAAGTCTATTTTGCTGAGACTTACGAGGATCATGAAAAAAACGTTAATGATTATGTTAACAGCCAATTAACGTCAAATAGTTCAAAAGAAGATAATTAAAATATCTTAAACATGATGCAGCTGCATCATGTTTTCGCTCTGAGCAATACGATTGCTTAGCATTATTAAAAATAGAAAAGAGAATAAAAAAATGGCAGAAAAAACCTATCCAATGACTATTGCGGAAAAAGAACAGTTAGAAGCAGAATTAGAGGAACTTAAACTTGTTCGCCGCCCAGAAGTTGTAGAGCGAATCAAAATTGCACGTTCATATGGAGACCTTTCTGAAAACTCTGAATACGATGCGGCTAAGGATGAGCAAGCTTTTGTTGAGGGTCAAATTCAAATTTTAGAAACAAAAATTCGCTACGCTGAGATTGTGGACAGCGACGCCATTGCTTCAGATGAAGTTGCGATTGGAAAAACAGTCGTAGTTCAAGAAATTGGAACTTCTGATAAGGATACTTATCATATTGTTGGTTCGGCTGGCGCAGACATCTTTTCAGGAAAAATTTCCAACGAAAGCCCTATTGCTCAGGCTTTGATTGGTAAGAAGGTCGGAGATAAGGCGACAATCGAATCTCCAGCAGGAAGCTATGAGGTTGAAATTGTCAGTGTTGAAAAAACAGCATAAAAAGGGCTCTTTGTCAACTGTAGTGGGTGACTTATAACTAAGCACGAGAGAGAATCAGATTGGTTCTCTCTCTTTGCATGTTCAAAGCGATAAGAATTTTAGTTTTAAAGTTTTTGAAGTTTCGAAAGC
>NZ_JBRUHR010000029.1:0-16825 GCF_053206925.1 Streptococcus dentiloxodontae
AATCTTTCTAATGATGGTTTTGTCGCTTTTCATTATAAGTCATATGGGACTTTTTGTGTATACACTCAAAAAGCCCTATAATATCTGAATGAGATTTACCCACTACAGATATTATAGAGCCTCTTTTTCTTATTCTGAGTGCAAGTGAGGGACTGTTGCCCTATGTAGTGATGAGGTTAAAAAATTTTTTCAAATCATTTGAAGAGAGCAAGAAAAAAAACAGGTTGCAGCCTGTTTAGTGAAATAACTTGTTAAGAAAATCGGCTCCATAAATCCAAACATAGGAGTAAGCAATGATTGAAACTGGTTTACAGATAATTTGGATAACCATGAAACGTTTGAAACTCATATTTGTCAGTGCTGTAACCATTACCAGAGCATCTGCTGGCGAAATCGGCGATAGCATGCAGAGGATAAAAAAACGTTCATAGCCTTTACTTTCCAGCTTACGTTCGTATTTGTAGAAGGTATCTTCCTTGAGAAAGAGCAAAATGAATTTACGGCCAAAGTGTTTGACTAAAAGAAATAGAATACCGCTTCCGATAAGAATGCCGATGTAATTGAAGAGGAAGCCCTGCCATAGCCCAAAAATTAAGAATCCAGCTACAGTGGTAATACCACCTGGAATAACAGGAAAAACAACTTGCAGAATTTGAACACCGATGAAAATAAGAGGACCAATAACTTTATAAGTTTTAACCAAGTCTTTAAGGGCGTTTTGATCATTAAGAATGCCTAATTTGTAAAGCCAAATAATAGCGATAAAAGAAGCAATCAATGCTAAAATGCCTAAAACTTGAATAATTCGCTGCCAAAGCGAGTAGTGTAGTGTTCTTCTTGTGCTCATAATTCAATCATATCATAATGGTATGATTTTTGCTATTTGAAACCTAATTTGATATAATGTTTTGTATCCTATAAGGGGTCGTTACGGATTCGACAGGCATTATGAGGCATATTTTGCGACTCGGGTGGCGCCGTTAACGCTCAGTTAAATATAACTGCAAAAAATACAAATTCTTACGCAGTAGCTGCCTAAACACCAGCTCGCGTGATCTTCTCAGGATAGCTTGTGTTCTGTCAGAAGGTTTTAGTTACAACAAGCTACGTTTTGTCAGTGCCTAACTGGCTAAAAAGAGATTGCTAGGATCGCTTTGATATGGCTTGAGTTATGTGCCGTGTCAAGGTTAAATCTAAGACATAACCTATGGTTGTAGACAAATATGTTGGCAGGTGTTTGGACGTGGGTTCGACTCCCACCGGCTCCATATTAGTTTGATTGAAAAGGGGAAGTGAGACTTTATCAGAGAAAATGAGGGTAATATTATGAAAAAATTTTTAGCTGTATCGGTGACTTTGTTATCAATCATTAGTTTGGCAGCTTGTTCATCATCAGGTAAAACAGGTGATTCGACTGTTGACAGCAATGCAGCCGATATTCTAACGGTTGAACATGAAGCAGAGCGTCAGTCCTTTGATAAGGTGACTTTGGGAACCACCGACAATAATTTTGCAGGCGGAACCAATTTAGAAACAGCTAAATCTTATTTTGGTCAGCCAAGTTCATCCAGTCAAGAACAAGCTGGTGATGCAACTCTGGAGGTTTATGAATGGACTTTAGATGATGTATCTATTAATATGAAATTCTACAATGACAGCGCTGTTGTTAAGTCTATTTCTAATTTTGCCTTCGTGCGGGATGCTAAAGTTGGCTTATCCGAATTTAAGGCTTTAAAGACAGGTACCAGCTATGATGCTGTTGTCAAAAAGTGGGGCAGCCCTGACAGTTACTCGGTTGCCGTATCGTCTGATGTAACAACTACTCAAGCGGTTTGGACTTCAAATTTGAAAAATAACGGTTCAACAGCAACCGTTACTCTTGATTTTGAAAATGGTTCCCTGACTTCAAAGACACAGCAAGATTTGGCAGATTAGGCTAAGTCTGCAGCTTTATTGTTTTTCACATAAAGATGCCTTTCTGTGGTAAAGGCATTTTTGCTATAATAAAGAGAATGAATTCTCTTAAAGGAAAGATTATGACTTTAAAATTATTGACTAAGGAGCAGTATCAGGCTGCCATTTCGGAATTTACGAGCCTGTCTTTTACACAGAGTGTCGCTATGGCGGAGCTTTTAACAAAACGCGGTTTTAATGTAGAATTTGTGGGTTATGAAGTAGATGGTACTATTCAAGTTGCTGGGCTTCTTTACAGTATGGCCATGACAGGCGGACTTCATATGGAAATGAATTCGGGGCCAGCTTCAAAGGAACATAACTATCTGCAGCCTTTTTATAAGGAAGTGCAGGATTATGCTAACAAAAATGGGGCATTGGAGCTTATTATCAAACCGTATGATACCTATCAGACTTTTGATACGAATGGTAATCCAAATGATGATGAAAAACCGGAATTAATAACGGCTCTTACGGATTTAGGCTTTCTTTTTGATGGCTTGCAGACAGGCTATCCAGGCGGCGAACCTGATTGGCATTACGTCAAAGATTTAACCGGTTTAACAAAGGATACTCTTCGCCAGTCTTATAGTAAGAAAGGGCGGGCACTCGCTAAAAAAACAGCGTCGTTTGGTATTAAGGTTCGCAAACTTGAGCGTTCTGAGCTTCATATTTTTAAAGAAATCACTTCGTCAACATCAGAGCGCCGTGATTATGATGATAAACCTTTGGATTATTATGAGGCATTTTATGATAGTTTTGCAGATGATTGTGAATTTATGATAGCGACCATTAATTTTCAGGACTATTTGGCTAATCTTGGGTCAGGCCGCAAGAAACTTCTTGCGCAGCTTGATGGGCTTGAAGCCAAGTTGGCCAAGGGCTTGAATCCGACTAAAATCAATCGTCAAAAAGGGGAATTAGAAAGTCAACTGGCAACATTTGATCTGCGTATAAAAGAAGCTAAGGACTTAATAGCAAGTCACGGCACCGAAGAAGTAGTTCTAGCAGGCAGTCTTTTTATTTACACGCCGCAGGAAGTTGTCTATCTGTTTAGTGGTTCGTATACCGAGTTTAATAAATTTTATGCACCTGTTGCTTTGCAAGAATATGTGATGGAAAAAGCAATTCAGCGTCATATTAATTTCTATACTTTCTTAGGGATTCAGGGTGTTTTTGATGGAACAGATGGTGTTTTGCGGTTTAAACAGAATTTCAATGGTTATATTGTTCGTAAAATGGGAACGTTCCGTTATTATCCAAAACCGTTAAAATATAAATTCATTCAAAGCATTAAAAAAATTCTTGGACGATAAAAAGGGCATTAGGCTCTTTTTTATTGAACAAGTTTAGGTAGAAAAGAAGACCAATGAAATGTTATGTTATTCCAGGTTTTTGGGATGGGGATTGTAAGCTATCTGAGCTTTTGCTATAATAAATAGGTATTAACGAATAAGAGGGGTCTATTATGAAAAAGAGATTGGTCATTGCATTAGTTGCAATGCTAGCAGCATTGTTTATTATTTCGGGGTGTTCTAAAAAATCCGATATTAAAGGTGAATGGAAAGTTCAGAATTCGTCTGGTACCAACTATGTTTTAAAAATTGATAAGAAAAAGATGGATTTTTCTGCTTCAGGTGAGGGTGTCCTTGATTATACTGTTAAAAAACAAGGGACTGAAGATGGTATTCCTTATGTAGCAGTTGTTATGCGAAATACGGACTATACAATCATATTTCCAGAAAAAGACAATGAAACAGCTATCTTGCTAATCAATACTGGTGATGGTGTATTTGATGGACAAATGGTTGCGGCTATGAATAAGTCCTCTAAACCGGATTTTAAAACTTACACAGATAAATATGGAAAATTATTGCATTAACCTTCATTAAAAGAGCTTAGGACAAAGTCGTTCCGAGCTCTTTTTAAGGGTTTTATTCAAAGTTCGAGAGTTTGGAATCCGGTTAAATGCGGCTATGTTAGTCCTGATCTTCTGCTCTTTAATGCAGTCTTGATAGAAAAAGATTTCATTTGCAAATGATTCTGCTATAATAGACTAAATTGCATTAAAGGAGACTGCTATGACATTTGAAGAAATTTTGCCCGGCCTTAAGGCTAAAAGGAAATTTGTCCGTACCGGCTGGGGAGGCGCTGAAAACTATGTTCAGCTTTTTGACAGCATTGAGGTGAATGGGGAAAAGCTGGAGGCGACACCTTATTTTCTCATCAATGTGTCCGGTGACGGAGAGGGCTTTTCCATGTGGAGTCCGACTCCCTGTGATGTGCTGGCTGAAGACTGGGCAGAAGTCCATGACTAAGCGGGTTCTCATTACCGGAGTCTCAAGTGGCATCGGTTTGGCTCAGGCAAGGCTTTTTTTGGAAAATGGCTGTGCGGTTTACGGCGTGGACAAAGCTGACAGCCCAGATTTGTCGGGTGATTTTCACTTTCTGAAACTGGATATCAGGGGAGAATTGGCTGCGCTTTACGATTTTGCGCCAGAGGCAGACATTCTTTGCAGCACCGCTGGAATTCTCGACGGCTACAAGCCCCTGTTGGAGCAGACAGATCAAGAAATGGATGACATTTTCGCAGTTAATTTCTTTGCCGCAGCTAAGCTTATCCGCTATTATCTGACTAAAATGGCAGAAAAGCAATCCGGCATCATCATCAATATGTGCTCTGTCGCCTCTTTTCTAGCCGGTGGTGGCGGAGCAGCCTATACTGCCAGTAAGCACGCGCTGGCCGGGCTGACCAGGCAAATCGCGCTTGACTATGCGGACAAGGGCATTCAGGTTTTTGGCATTGCACCGGGCGCTGTCAAGACAGCCATGACGCAAGCAGACTTTGAACCCGGCGGCCTAGCTGATTGGGTAGCTCAAGAAACTCCCATCAAACGCTGGACAGATCCAGAAGAAATCGCAGAACTGACTCTCTTTCTCGCCTCAGGCAAGGCTCAGTCCATGCAGGGAGAGATTATCAAGATTGATGGCGGTTGGAGTTTGAAATGACGGGAGAAAAGATGAAAGCATTTTTTAAAAAGCACGATAGCCTTGGCTGTCTGCTGGATTGGATTGTCTTAGTAATGGTCATTGGCGGTGCTATGTATTTGCTGTCAAAAGTCTTACCAGCAGGGGTTCTTTTTGAAAATTCTCTTGTGGCACTAACTGGTGAAATAAGTATGCCTGTTCTTTTTCTCTATTTTCAGCTGATTAGAACTGAAGCAAGCGATCGAATAGATTATTGGTATAACTTTTTCAATTTTTGTTGCTACTCATCTGGAATAATTTTGGCCTTACATAGCCTATTTGGGATTTATAGTAAAAGTGGCGAACAGGTATCTCAAGCTCTTTGGGAGCTAGATAATTGGAATGCAAGGCTTTTCATTTTTGGGATAGAGGCTTTTATTTTCATCTTGTGTCTATTACTTTACTTTGTCAGTAAACGTCAACTTTGGAAATTTCCGAGATCGCCTAAACAGTAGGAAGAAGATGATTTTATGACAGCTATTTACAAATCTTTAGCAGGCGACCCCTGCTGATAAAAGCAGGAGTCTTGGCTGGTTTGGAAATTTAGAGATGCTGTATGGGTTTATGCCTCTTAGTCTATCGCTGCCGCCTGCTTTTATGAAGGGATGAAAATTTTAAAATTATCTGAAGGTAAAAATGAAGGCACAAGAATTGTGGAATGAATACAAGCGAATCAATCCAAATATTGGTGACGAAATTGATGCCTGGTCTTTTGGAGCGGAGCCGGATTTACTGGCACAGCTTGTTCTTGATGGAACAAAAACAGCAACAGCGTCGGCTTACGATTTGTATGATATTGACAATGAGCCACTGCCGAAAGTTGGTACTTACGATATTATTTTGAATGGCTAAGATGAAGCAGTCTGTATTATTGAGATTAAGAAAGTGACGGTGCTTCCTTTCAAGGAAGTTTCGGCGGATCATGCTTTCAAAGAAGGCGAAGGAGACAGAAGTCTGGCCTATTGGCGTCAGGTTCATGAGAAACTTTTCAGACAGTGGTTATCTGAGGCTGCTATTGCCTTCACTGAGGATAGTCGCGTTGTTTTAGAAGAGTTTGACATGGTTTATCCACGAGGAGGATTGAGATGAAACTAGCTATTATCGGTACAGGAATGATTGTTAAAGAGGCACTGCCAGTCCTGCAGGAAATTGCCGGGATTGAGCTGACAGCCATCCTGTCAACGCCGCGCAGCATTGACACTGCGCGTGAACTGGCCAGTCTTTACAGCATACCTCAGGCAAGCAGCGATTACGAGGCCGTCCTGTCCAATACTGATGTTGACACAGTTTATGTGGCTGTGCCCAACCATCTGCATTATGACTATGCTAAGCAGGCACTTTTGGCTGGAAAGCATGTCATCTGTGAAAAGCCTTTTACCATGACAGCAGGGGAGCTGGAGGAACTGGCTGCGCTGGCAAATGAACGCCGGCTCTTTCTGCTGGAAGCCATCACCAATCAGTACCTGCCTAATTTTGCAGCCATTAAATCCCAGCTGCCTAAATTAGGTGATTTGAAGGTGGTCAGCTGCAATTATTCCCAATATTCATCGCGCTATGATGCCTTTAAACGCGGGGAAATCGCGCCAGCTTTTGACTCGGAAAAGGGAGGCGGAGCCTTGCGGGATCTTAATATCTACAATATCCATCTCTTAGTTGGGCTTTTTGGCGCTCCTCAGTCCGTCCAGTATTTGGCAAATGTGGAGCGTAAGGTTGATACATCAGGAATATTGGTTATGGATTACGGGACTTTCAAGGCAGTTGCCATTGGTGCCAAGGACTGCAGTGCAGAGATTCGAACAGCCATTCAGGGAGATAAAGGCTCCCTTGCTGTTCTGGGACCGACCAACAGCCTGCCGCAGCTCAGTCTGACATTTAACGGTCAGGAGCCGACAGTCCTGAATCAAAACCCGCCTCGCCATCGCATGTACGAAGAATTTGCAGCCTTTGAGGAGATCATTTCCGCTAGGGATTATGCGCGTGCCGACAAGGCTTTAAACCATAGCAGAGCAGTCATGGCAGTCTTGGATAAGGCCGTATTGTCTATGGTGGGTGAGAACTAGCTGTTTTGGTTACAAATTAAAAAGAAAGTAGGACAGAAATCAGTGGTTTCGTAGAAATTGATTTCTCAGCAAGCCCTAATTTTTACTTGCTGACCTGAAACAGTCCGCTGGACTATTTTTTGACACTTGCTTCGCAAGTTTTATTTCCCGATTAAAAAGGTCTCCCAGACCTTTTAAACCCACCTCCGCACAAGTTGATTAGGAATTGACATGAACTAGGGTTCATGGGATTAGATAAGCTCCAATAGTTCTCCAACTGTTGGAGCTATCACTTGCGTAATTGAACACGAGCTACGAGCTGTGTCAAAAAGATAGTTTTTCCTAGAGTCTTGTGACTCTTCGTCAAAACTCCTATTTTGCCTTTGTTCGTAAACGCTCTTTGCGACACTTCGTTTGGTTAGTCGATCTTACTAACCAAACGAAGTTAGCGGGAGAGGTAGGCGATTCACTATGGTGGTTGGCGTTTGTTATCAAGTGCAGAGCACTTAGATAACAATCCTCTGCCGTATCTTAATAATTGAACACGGCTACAACACTGTGCAAAAAGATAAAGCCTGCCTAGCTGCTGTTGCACCTTCGTTAGCTTTCCTATTTTGCGGTGTGTTGCTTTACGCCTTTGTATCTTGTCAATTGAACACGAGCTACGATCTGTGTCAAAAAGATGATTTCGCCTAGAGCCGCTTAACGACTCCTTGTGAAATCCCTATTTTGACTTTATCCGCGAACGCTCTTGGTATCTTGTTTAGCAAGGGATAAGGACGTTCAATCAGCAGTGGTTGATGGTGGGTGCTAAAGCACCTAATAAACTGTGCAGGGGAAAGACTAAGTTGGCTTAGCCAACTTAGTCTTTCTCCCCACCACTGCATTTTATAATGATGACTATATAAACAAACGAAGCTGAGCACTTTTGTCTCAGCTTCGTTTGTTTATAAATGATTTAGTCTTTTATTGGAAATGAAATTTCAATCAGATTTGCAGTGTGTAAGGTTTTAAGTTGATCAAGAAGAACAGTATTTCTGTCAATCTTACGCTTTAGGAAAAATTCACGGATAGCTTCTAACTCGTTGTCTTTGATTGCCCGATGTTTATTGGAAATCAAAAGCTCATAATGCTTTGGGGCTTGAGTAAAGACCACGGCAGTATTGCCTGCTGAATAGGTCTCAACAAGAATTGCATCTGTATGATCCAGTTGATTTTGCACTAATTCTTGATGATTGCGAGTTGTATTAATGAGTTTCATGAGTCTCTCCTTTACTTAAAAATTGGGGATTAATTGTGATGGTCGCTCAGCCATTGTTCAATGGCCCATTGGTGGCTGCCGCGTTTTAGCTTGGCTGCCGCCTCATGGACAGAAAACCAAGCCAGGTTATTAAAATCTTCAAGGGGTTTGTCAACGGACTGATAGCTAGTTGCTTCGTAAAGGTAAGCTGGGTTGTAGAAATAAGTATCGCGATGGCTGGAATAGAAGTATTCATCTGCCTGGCCGTAATAACGTCCAATCTGGGCAGTAAAGCCTAATTCTTCAACCAGTTCACGAGCCAAGGCAGTCATATGATCTTCACCGGCTTCAATCTCTCCGCCAGGCAAAAACCAAGAACCATTAGGCGCTTGAACTAGAATAATCTTAGTCTTATCAGCATTGGGAATAACAGCATAAACGCCGTAACGCGTTTTATAATTAGCTCCCGTTACCTTTTTACCAAATACTGGAATCGTAGACATGGCATAACTCCTTTGTTTCTTGGCTCTATTATACTAAAAAAGCGCAGTTTTTCCTACTTTATTTTTATAAATTAGTGCTAGGATTCGTTATTTTTTAATTTACGGTAAAATAGCAGAGCTATTGACAGCAGTATAAAGATGAGAATGAGACAAAAATCGGTAGAGATAGGGGAAGTCTTTGATTTATCAACATATGAGGATTGCTTGAGGCTGAAAATAAAACTTATGAAGCAAAATCAAAAAATATTAATTATAACAGGGAAGTTCTGGCTTAACTAAAGTTAACAGAGTTTCTCTTCATCTTTTCACTTGATATATCAAGACTTATAAAAAAGTTTAGGACTGTTTTTGTCCCAAACTTTTTTACTCTGTAATTTCTTCAGTGGTTTCTGAAATCTGTTCAGATTCTGCTTTGCGGGCCGATTTGATGATAATTTTACCATTTGATGTCATGATTGCCTTGAGTTCTTTTTCGGTTGGATTTTCAAGGTAAAAATCTGTAATGGCATCCTCAATATTTTCTTGAATAGTACGGCGGAGCGGGCGGGCACCCATTTTAGGATCATAGCCTAAATCGACCAATTTTTCTTTGACTTTATCGGTAACTGAGAGGTGAATGTCATTGTGAGACAGGCGGTTATTGACTTCATCTAGCATGATATTAACGATAGCTAGAAGATCTTTTTTATTAAGAGCTGAAAATTCAATAATGCCGTCGAAACGGTTCATAAATTCGGGACTAAAGAAGTCACCGAGCTGTCCAAGGACAGAATTAGTACGGTTTTCACGTGCAGCACCAAAACCAACAGAAGCTTCTGCATTGCCAGTACCTGCATTTGAAGTCATAATGATGATAGTATCTTTGAAGCTTACCGTCCGTCCTTGACCGTCTGTCAGGCGGCCATCATCAAGAACCTGCAGGAACATATGCATGACATCTGGATGCGCTTTTTCAACTTCATCTAAAAGAATGAGTGAATAAGGATTGCGGCGAACTTGTTCGGTTAATTGACCGGCTTCTTCGTAACCTACATACCCTGGAGGGGCACCGACCAATTTAGCAACAGCATGTTTTTCCATGTATTCAGACATGTCAAAGCGAATCATGCTATCTGCTGAGCCAAAAAGTTCAATAGCTAATTGCTTAGAGAGTTCGGTTTTACCGACACCAGTAGGCCCTACAAAGAGGAAGGAGCCAATTGGACGGTTGGGAGCACCGAGTCCTACACGGTTACGGCGAATGGCTTTAGCGATTTTATCCACTGCGGCATCTTGTCCGATGACATGGGTTTTAAGATCATCTGCCAAATTGATAAGCTGTGTTTGTTCTTTTTCTTTCAAATCACCTACAGGAATATTAGTCTTTCGTTCAACAATAGCTTCGATATGTTTTTCAGTAATGACTGGGATATCCTGTTCATTGATTTTTTGATTCTGCATTTCCTTATATTTGGCAATTTGATCGCGGAAGTAAGCAGCTTTCTCAAAATCTTCATCGCGTGTTGCCTGAGCTTTGAGATTTTCAGCTTCTACGAGACGCTTGTCAATATCTTTTGGATCCACAAAATTGAGGGTTAAATTCATCTTAGAACCGGCTTCATCCAGCAAATCAATAGCTTTATCAGGTAAGAACCGGTCTTGGATATAACGATTGGACAATTCAGCAGCAGCAATAATAGCTTCATCTGTGTATTTAACATGATGATAATCTTGATATTTAGTTTGAATACCACGCAGAATGGTGATGGTTTCTTCAACGCTTGGTTCTTCAACTTTAACAGGCTGCATGCGGCGCTCTAATGCTGCATCTTTTTCAATGATACGGTATTCATTGAGGGTAGTCGCTCCAACTAATTGCAATTCACCGCGAGCCAGCGCAGGTTTTAAGATATTGCCAGCATCCATATTTCCATCGCCAGCATTACCAGCCCCTACGATTTCATGAATTTCATCAATGAAAAGAATGACGTCTTGGCGTTGACGAATTTCCTCCATGAGTTTTTGCATGCGTTCTTCAAATTGACCGCGGATGCCTGTGCCCTGAACGAGACTGACCACGTCCAGACGAATGACTTGTTTGCTTTGCAACTTTTGCGGAACGCTGCCATCAACGATTTTTTGAGCTAAACCTTCAACAACAGCAGTTTTCCCCACACCGGGTTCACCGATTAGAACAGGATTGTTTTTGGTACGGCGGTTGAGAATTTCAATAACACGAATGATTTCCTCATCACGTCCAATGACGGGATCAATTTCGCCGCGTCGGGCAATATCTGTTACATTGATACCGAATTCTTCCAAGAGACCTTTAGGAGGCCGTTGTTGGGAGCGTGGATTATTTGGACGATTGCCGTTTCCAGCTCCGCCATTGTTTCCACGGTTGCCGCCAGCCTGTGTTTGAGGTGAGTTTGGCAAATCGCCGCTGGCAGAGCGGAAGTTGTTAAGGTCACTGAAAAAATCATCAAAGAAGTTAGAACCATTGGTCTGATTGAATTGATTGAGCGGATTTTCAGGATCAGATTTCATAATTTGATAGCAATTTTGGCAGAGGTCAATCTGCTTTTGCTGTCCGTTAACATTTGTATAAAGGTGAATACTGGATTCGTTAAGATTACAATTTTGACAAAGCATAAGCTTACCTATCCCGACTGGCTGAGAGTCGGTTTTTCCTTTCTGGTTAGGATAATGGCAGAGCTAACATGACTATTTGCCTTTTTTAAAGCAAAGGTCAAAATTAGTCAAACCTTATATTATCATTATAGCATTCTATAAACACAATGCAAGAGAAAAGCTTGTTTTTTAGCAGAGGGTCAATGGGAGTGCTAAGCTGAATTTTTCTTGACAAATTGAATAATTATGCTAAAATATATAAAAATTATACAAAAGAAAGTAGAAATAATGCCTAAAAACAATTCATTTTTAAAAGAAATAGACTTTACCAAACAGGAATTAATGGATTTAATTGATTTATCCCTTAAATTCAAAGAACTGAAAAAAAATAAAATTCCTCATCATTATTTACAGGGACTGAATATTGCTTTGATTTTTGAAAAAAGCTCGACACGTACCCGTTCAGCTTTCACCGTTGCCGGTCAGGATTTGGGGATGACCATGACCTATTTGGGTGCTGGAGAAATTCAGCTGGGGAAAAAGGAATCTGTCATTGATACCGCCAAAGTTTTAGGAAGTATGTTTGATGGTATTGAATACCGCGGCTTCAAGCAAGAAGACGTTGAGGCTTTGGCTGAATATTCGGGTGTACCTGTCTGGAACGGTCTAACAGACACCTGGCATCCCACTCAAATGATTGCGGACTTTATGACCCTTAAAGAACACTTTGGCTGCTTGGAAGGTTTGACCATTGCTTATATTGGTGATGGGCGCAACAATATGGCCAATTCGCTTTTGGTAACTTCGGCTATTTTGGGAGTCAATGTCAAAATTATTGCCCCAGCTTCTTTGCAGCCGCAAGCTGATATTGTAGCAATAGCAGAGCAGCATAATAATGGAGCCGAGCTGACTATCACTGATGATGTCAATGCTGTTCAAGGAGTGGATATGCTCTATACTGATGTTTGGGTATCCATGGGTGAGGACGTTGATTTCAAAGAACGTATTGATCTGCTTTTGCCTTATCAGATTAATGCGGAGCTTCTTGATAAAACAAAAAATCCCAATGTCATTGTCATGCATTGTCTGCCTGCCTTCCATGATTTGAATACAGAAATTGGCCGAGAAATCTATGACAAATACGGTTTAGCTGAACTTGAAATAACAGACCAGATTTTCCAAAAACACAGTGCAACCATTTTTCAAGAAGCCGAAAATCGGATGCACTCCATCAAGGCTATCATGTATCAAAGTTTGAAAAATCTATAAAAAGACCGTCTTTCCTTGTTTCTTTCCTTGAATTTATGTTAAAATGGTACTAACGACTAAACTAATAGGAGAAAATAAATGGAATCACATTTGGTGAGAATCATTAACCGTCTTGAATTGATGGCTACTGATGGTGGTAATTTAAAACGTAATTTTGAACGTGATGGTGAGGTTGTAGCAGAAGTTTCCTTCTCAAATGACCCTGAAAATGGGCCTGTCTTCACTTTGCGTGATGTTAAAGCGCGTGAGTCCTACTCATTTGACAGCATTGACCTCATCGCGATGGAAATCTACGATTTGCTGTACTAAATAGTAAAAAAGAGCAGTTGATTGATCTTGCTGCTCTTCTTTATTTTTATACAGTTTTTTGATATAATAATTAGGATTACAAGTAAGGAGTATCTTAATGAACTTTTCATTCTTACCAGAATTCTGGTCTTATTTCAACTATGGTGTTCTGGTGACCATTATGATTTCAGCCTGTGTGGTTTTCTTTGGAACAATTCTAGGTGTTCTGGTTGCCATCATCAAACGTTCCAATATCACTATTTTAGACTGGTTAGCTAGTATCTATGTTTGGATTTTTCGTGGAACACCCATGGTAGTTCAGATTATGATTGCTTTTGTCCTGATTAGCGTGGATTTGCCGACGGTTGATTTTGGGATTTTAGATTTGGATCTCTCGCGTATTGTTCCTGGTATTATTATTCTTTCTTTAAATAGCGGAGCCTATATTTCAGAAAGTGTTCGTGCAGGGATTGAATCTGTAAATAAAGGGCAGACCGAAGCAGCCTATTCGCTTGGTATCAAACCATGGAATACGATGCGTTATGTTATCCTGCCTCAGGCAATCAAAAACATTTTACCCGCCTTGGGGAATGAGTTTGTTACCATAATTAAAGACAGCTCTTTGCTGCAGACTATCGGAGTTATGGAACTTTGGAATGGAGCTCAGTCAGTTGCCACAACGACTTATCTGACCTTGACACCGCTTCTGTTTGCAGCTTTCTACTATTTAATGGTAACAACTGCTATGACAGGTCTCTTGAAACTTATGGAAAAACGTCTTGGAGAGGGAGCTAGCAAATGACAAAAACTGTAATTAAAATCGAAAACCTTCATAAATATTTTGGAAAAAATGAAGTTTTAAAAGGAATTGACTTAGATATCCATAAGGGAGAAGTGGTCGTAATTATCGGGCCATCAGGGTCTGGGAAATCCACCTTTTTGCGTACGATGAACCTTTTAGAAGTTCCAACAAAAGGAACTGTGACTTTTGAAGGTACAGATATTACCGATAAGAAAAATGATATTTTCAAAATGCGTGAGAAGATGGGAATGGTTTTTCAACAGTTCAATCTCTTTCCCAATATGAGTGTTTTGGACAATATTACCCTCTCTCCAATAAAGACTAAAGGTATTCCTAAAGCGGAAGCAGAAAAAGAAGCCTATGACTTGCTTGATAAAGTAGGGCTTCGTGATAAAGCAGATGCTTTTCCAGCCAGTCTCTCAGGTGGACAGCAGCAGCGTATTGCTATTGCGCGTGGACTGGCTATGGATCCTGACGTCCTGCTCTTTGATGAGCCGACATCAGCTCTAGATCCAGAAATGGTTGGCGAGGTACTGGGTGTTATTCAAGACTTGGCCAAATCCGGAATGACCATGGCTATTGTAACTCACGAAATGGGCTTTGCCCGCGAAGTGGCCGACCGTGTCATTTTTATGGATGAGGGTGTTATTGTTGAAGAAGGAACACCGGAAGATTTATTTGAAAATACTAAGGAAGAGCGAACGAAAGATTTCCTTAGTAAGGTGCTTTGATAATATAAGGTGAGAAACGGTATCACAGATGCCGTTTTTTTTATTTGTCCTGATTTTACAAATTGGTCTCATTGCTGTACAATTAGAGTAACATAAGATTAGAGGAGGGTTAGGCATGGCTTTTGTGAGAGAAGTAATTCCAGAAGAGTACTGGGGTATGCTAAAAGAGTTGGGAGTGTTTAGTGACAGGCTTCGTCGAAAATTATGGATTGCGGATAAGGATAGAGGAATCTATATGTGGACCAGTCGTTTCTCAGATAGAGATGACCGAACAACTGATCATATCCTGATTTGGCAAAATCAGGTGATTAATATTAATACGAGAACTATTGATAATGTTTCTCATCGTCCAATTTGGAACGAAGATACTACTCAACTGTTGCAACGCGGGATTATTGAAAAAGACATTAATTATATAAAAATTCCAACTTCTTTAGTTGATCAGAAAACTGAGGTGGTTGAAATTATTAAGGAAGTTTTTCACCATACTAGTAAGGAATTGGATACTCAATTTAGGCATATTGCCACACCAGAAGTTAGGGAGTAGGCTATGAGTAAAAGTACACAAGATATCATTGATTGGATAAGCCAGTATGATGCTCCTATAGAGACCACAAAAGATTTAGAGACATTTGCATCTGCTCTGAACGAGCTGCTCAGATAGCAACAACCCTGTTGGATTTCCAGCGTTTTTTTATTTGCCCTGATTTTACAAATTGGTCTTGTTGCTGTACAATTAGAGTAACATAAGATTAGAGGAGGATTAGGTATGGCTTTTGTGAAAGAAAAAATTCCAGAAGAGTACTGGGGTATGCTAAAGGAGTTAGGAGTGTTTGATGAGTATACTCGCCTAAAAAGTTGGGTAGCGGATAAGGATAGAGAAATCTTTTTTTGGTATACGAAATTAGCTAGTAGAGACGATGATACTACCTCCTATATTCTCCTTTGGGAAAAACATGTTGTTTTTCTTAACACTACTGTGGTTGACAATTCTAAGCTTCCTACATGGGATGATAATCATGAACACCTTCAAAAAGGGTTAATACAAAAAGAAGTTAACCATATAAAAATCCCCCAATCTTTGGCCAGTCGTGGGAAGGAACTGATCCAAATTATCCGAGAAGCTTTTCAAAATTCAGATTATCGCTATGATGTTGAGTTGACCTATATCGCCACACCGGAAGTCAGGGAGGATAAGTGATGGCAGCCAGCTCAGATAGCAGCACCCCTGTTGGATTTCCAGCGTTTTTTTATTTGTCCTGATTTTACAAATTGTCCTCATTGCTGTACAATTAGAGTAATATAAGATTAGAGGAGGATTAGGTATGGCTTTTGTGAGAGAAGCAATTCCAGAAGAGTACTGGGGTATGCTAAAGGAGTTGGGGCTTTATAATGAGTACACCTATTTGGATACTTGGGTAGCGGATAAGGACAGAGGGATCTATCTGTGGGTTAGTCGGGGAGCAGACAGAGAAGATCGCACGACCGATTATATTCTGATTTGGCAAAACCAGGTGATTAATATTAATGCGAGAACTATTGATAATTCTAAGGGACCTACGTGGAATGAGAGTCATACAGAACTGATAAAAGGGCTGGTAAAAAAAGAGGTTAACCATATAAAAATTCCTCAATCTTTGGCCAGTCGTGGGAAGGAATTGATCCAAATTATCCGAGAGGCTTTTCAGAATTCAGATTATCGTTATGACATTGAGTTGACCTATATTGCTATGCCAGAAGTTAGGGAGGATAAGTGATGGCAAAAACAACAGATGAGATTATTGAGTGGGTACAAAACTATGATAAGCCCTTGGACTCCAAGGAAGATTTAGCTCAGTTCGCCTCCGAGTTAAATGAACAAATTAGCCAGATGGACTTTCATGCAGCTAATGGCGGGGCAGCAGTTGCTTACTCTGGCTGGCTGGGCAATGACAATGAGGTCATGTCTCAGCTCTTCCTGACCGCCAAGGAACTCTCTGAAAACAGTCAGGGACAGTACAGCTTCATCAGTGATGGGGCGGAGAATATTTTGAATGATAAGACTTTTCAGAAAACTCTTGTGGCAAAAGTAGGAGACGAAGCAAAAGAACAACTCATGAATGGTGATACTTCAGGTGATGTTCGTGATCGCACGAGTTTTGGAGGCAATCTCTCTCTCAATGACTTCGTGTCAGAGAACTATATGCGCGCTAATGCTAGAGGCGATGTTCTGGTTCTGATGGGAACGGATGTGACCCGAGATAATGTTCTGGCTCAGACAGAGCTGCCGCTCTTGATTCGTGACCATCCCGAAGTGACGGCTATCAATGGCATTCCTATAGACGATCTCAGACAAATGACAGATGCTCAAGCCTTTGATGCTG
>NZ_JBRUHR010000030.1:0-13533 GCF_053206925.1 Streptococcus dentiloxodontae
GCTTTCGAAACTTCAAAAACTTTAAAACTAAAATTCTTATCGCTTTGAACATGCAAAGAGAGAGAACCAATCTGATTCTCTCTCGTGCTTAGTTATAAGTCACCCACTACAGTTGACAAAGAGCCAACAAAAGTTCAGCCTCTTTTTAAATAGTCTAAGGATAATAATTTGATGCTGTCGCTTGAAAGACTGACTGGCTTGTCAATTTTAGTCCCAATCATGCATGGTCCCCTAAGAGCTTCGCATCATCAGCTATCGCTGACCAGAATAGCAACAGTCGTTTTCTAAGCTCAACCTTTAACAGCCCAACGAATGTTGAAGTGTCTCTTGTCCCATCAGTGACAGAGAGTTTTCTAAAGATTATGATTTATCTCACTAGCGCTTTGAGCCCTTAGATTACTGTAAAAACAGAAATTCTAAGAATCGCTGTCCTTAGTCCATTTAGACACTTTATCTGAATTTTCTTTTATCCATTTTTCAGCAGCTTTTTCTGGATCTGTCCCATTACTGATATCCAACATAACAGATTCAATATCATCAGTCGTCCAGCTGAAATTATTTAAAATCTCATAAGCTTCTGGCATATCGTCCTTAAGACCCTTGCGAGCCATAGTATTGATGGTCTCCGCAGAACCCATTGTTCCTTTAGGATCTTCAAGATATTTAAGGTCATATTGGGCAAACATCCAGTGCGGAGTCCAACCAGTAATGACGATTTCTTCCTTATTTTGAATTGCCTTATCAAGAGCAGTTGTCATAGCTCCTGATGAAGAAGATTGCAGAGTCCATCCTGAAAGGTTGGAGTATCCATCAATTGTCTTTTGAGCTGCTGTCATTACACCAGCTCCCGGTTCAATACCAGTGATTGTTTGACTAGCTTCATTAGATAAATCCTCAATAGAATCCACTTTCATATAGGACGGAACAACAAGTCCTAACTTAGCGCCTTCCAAATTCGGCCCAAGATTATCTAGAGAATCTTTATATTTTTCATATTGTTCAGAGTGAGTTGTTGGAAGCCAAGCACTAACCATGGCATCTGCCTCTCCATCTGAAACTGATTTCCACATAACAGAGTTATCAAGCGCTGTTATCTTGACAGTATACCCCTGATCTTCCAATACCTTTGCAATGACATTGGTAGAAGCCACTTCACTATCCCATTCAACATAGGCTAGGGTGATTGTTTTATTGGCTGAGCTGCCCTGATTAATATTATTATACCAAATCGCTCCAATGATGGCTAAAACAGCTACAGCTGCACCAGCCAAAGTATAACGTTTCTGTTTGGCTCTAGCCTCTTTTGTTTTAGCTTGACTTGGACGATTTAACATTTGTGTGAAACGATCCACAATAATAGCTAAAACAACCAAAGCTAAACCATTGACAAAACCATTACCAACCTGCGAACGCTGCAGAGCCGAAAGAACACCTTGTCCTAAGCCAGGAGCTCCAATCATTGAAGCCGTGACTACCATTGACAAAGCCAGCATCAAAGTCTGATTGACCCCCGCAAGAATAGTACTCTTAGCCAAGGGAAGTTCCAATTTGAAGAGTTTTTGAATACCTGTACCGCCAAAAGAATCTGAAGCTTCAACCAATTCTGTCGGAATCTGACGAATCCCCAGATTCGTCATCCGAACCGTTGGCGGTAAAGCAAAGATAACGGAGGCGAAGATCCCTGGAACCACCCCGATACCAAAGAAGGCAACCGCCGGAATCAGATAAACAAAAGAAGGCATAGTCTGCATGAAGTCCAACAGTGGTTTGATGACCGCCTGAGCACGATTGCTCTTAGCCATCCAGATCCCCAAGGGAATACCGATAATGACTGACACCAGACTCGAAACCAGAACAAGGGTTACCGTATTCATCAAATCTTCCCAAAGGCCTTGATTATAGATATACAAAAGACCAAGAAGAACAAAAGAAGGAAAACCCAATTTTTTCTTGGAAGCAAAGAAAGCCACAAGGGTCAGAAGAACAATCAAAAGAAGCGGGGGAATGAGTAGAAGAACATCGGTCATGCCATCCATCAAGGCTTGACCAACCTTTTGAACTACATCAAAGAGACCCGAAAAGGTATTCGTTAGCCAATCTGTTGCCGACTCAACCCAATCTGATAGGGGAATAGGCTGAGTTAAAAACTTATCCATTAGTACTTACCTCCTTATTTGCTTCTTCTAATTCATTGTCTCCAGCTGTTTCACTGCCAGAGTCGGCTAGGGCTTCAATAACGCGACCCTTGATGACAACACCGACTAAACGCCCCTTATCATTAACAACCGCCAAAGGAGTCACGGAGTCGTAGATTTCATTAAAAATGTCTGTAACCAGCATATCAGGCGAAATCGTTTTGACATTTTGTTCCATGATATCTTTTAATTCGAGATGTTCTTTACGCGCTTTAAGAGCATTTTCAGCTGTAACACTGCCCAACAAGTGACGTTTACGGTCAACCGCCAACAGCATACTAACTTCTTCCTTACGCATGCGATTCAAAGCAACGCTAGGCCCATCAACCTCAACATTGGTTGTAAAAGCAGGAATCATAACATTTTGCGCGGTCAGCACCTTTGAACGGTCAACGTCTTCAACAAATTCACGAACAAATTGATTAGCTGGCTTGGTTAAAATTTCTTCCCCTGTACCGATTTGCATAATTTGTCCGTCTTTCATAAGAGCAATGCGATCACCAATGCGAAGCGCCTCGTTCAAATCATGCGAAATAAAGATAATCGTACGTTGTTGGTCTGCCTGCAGATCAAGCAACTCATCCTGCATCTCGCGGCGAATAAGCGGATCAAGAGCAGAAAAAGCTTCATCCATCAAAAGAATTTTAGGATTGTTGGCAAGTGCTCTAGCTAGACCAACACGCTGCTGCATTCCTCCCGATAACTGATTAGGATACTGATCTTTGAAAGCTAGTAAGCCAGAATTTTCCAAAGCTTTCTCTGCGAGTTCCTGACGTTCTTCCTTGGGAACACCGCGAACTTCCAAACCATACTCTGTATTCTCCAAAATAGTCCGGTGGGGGAAGAGACCAAAGTTTTGGAAAACCATATTCACTTTATGACGACGAACTTCCTGCAAATCTTCCTTACTCATTTTGGAAACATCTTGACCTTCAATGAGAACCTCACCAGAAGAAGGTTCGATCAAACGATTAATCAAGCGCACGAGAGTGGATTTTCCACTACCAGATAAACCCATGATGACAAAAATTTCGCCTTCTTGAACATCAAAAGTAGCATCATACACCCCAACCGTAGCTCCTGTTTTTTCCAAGATTTCGGTCTTGTCTTTTTGCTGTGCAATCATTTCCAGCGCAGCTTTTTGTCTCTTGCCAAAAATCTTTGTTAAATGTTTAACTTCTAAAACAGCTGTCATATAATTCCTTTCTTCTAATCAACATAATTACTGTTCCCCTACTTTTAAAGGATAAATAATAAATCTGTATTACTATAATAAGCTTCTATTGTGACAAGAATGTTAACATAGCTTTATGTCTAACTTAAATTCAAACCACTATAAACAAAAAAATACTGTTGAATATTCCAACAGCCTTTTCCTTATTATAAGGGAAATTGCAAGCTTTATCAATGAAAAACATTTTAGAAAACTTAAATCGACTAGCAGAAACATATAAGTGAATCTCAAACTGTCTGGCAATCAGTCTAAAATACAAAAAAAGCAGACCTGCTAAAGTCTGCTCTTGCAAAGTTCATTCACTCTACTTTTTAAGCTTGTATAATATATTAGTTATTCAAAGCTGCAGCCATTGTCGCTGCAACCTCGTTTTCAAAGTCATTGGCAGCTTTTTCAATACCTTCACCAACTTCAAAACGTACAAAATCAATAGCTTTGACATTTACTGAGTCAAGATACGCTTCAACTGTCTTGCTGTCGTCCATGATATAAACTTGAGCCAATAAAGTATATTGTTGGTCAACTTTAGTATTGTCCAAGAAGAAGCGATCTAGCTTACCTGGGATAATTTTATCCCAAATTTTTTCTGGCTTACCTTCAGCCTTAAGCTCAGCCTTGATATCTTCTTCTGCTTGAGCAACCACTTGATCTGTCAAGTCAGCTTTTGAACCATATTTGAGGAATGGCAGAGCTGGTTTGTTGACCATAGCACGAGACTCATTATCTTGCTCAATAGCATGATTAAGCTGAGCTAATTCATCGTGAACAAATTGCGGATCTAATTCAGTGTATGATAAAACTTTTGGATTCATAGCCGCAACGTGCATTGAAATTTGTTTTGCTAATGTTTCATCTCCACCTTCAATAACCGAAACAACACCAATACGGCCGCCATTATGCTGATAAGCACCAAAATGTTGATTATCTGTCTTTTCAAGCACTTGGAAACGACGGAATGAAATTTTTTCCCCGATTGTAGCGGTTGCATTAACATATGCTTCTTCCAAAGTTTCACCTGAAGCAAGTTTAACTTTGAATGCTTCTTCATTGTTAGCTGGTTTTTGTTCTGCAATAGCCTTTGCAGTTTCATTAACCAAATCAACAAATTGAGCGTTTTTAGCAACGAAGTCTGTTTCAGCATTAACCTCAACAACTGCAGCTACATTTCCGCTTACGTAAACACCAGTCAAACCTTCAGCTGCCACACGGTCTGCTTTTTTAGCAGCCTTAGCCATTCCTTTTTCGCGAAGCAATTCAATTGCTTTTTCCATATCGCCTTCTACTTCAACCAATGCTTTTTTGGCGTCCATAACGCCAGCGCCTGATTTTTCGCGCAATTCTTTTACAAGTTTTGCTGTAATTTCTGCCATTTTATGTTCCTCCAAGGAATTTTTGTATCAATAATAATATAAAAACGAGACAGAGCGGTCTGCCTTCTGCCCCGTTTGAATGCTAAATCGTCCAGAGACAAATGAATTAATCTTCGTTTGACCCTTCAACTACTTCAACAATTTCTTCGATTGACTCTGCCTGAGCTTCTTCTTGGAAATCTGCTCCTGCATCTTCACCTTGATTTCCTTCAATGATAGCGTCTGCCAATTTTGAAGTAATCAATTTAACCGCACGAATAGCGTCATCATTTGCTGGAATAATAACATCAATCTCATCTGGATCAGCATTAGTATCAACCATAGCAACAACTGGAATACCAAGTTTTCTAGCTTCTTTAACGGCAATTTGTTCTTTATGCGGATCAACAACGTATATTACATCTGGAATACGAGGCATATCTTCAATGCCACCCAAGAATTTTTCAAGACGTGCACGCTGTTTATTGAGAAGAGCAACCTCTTTTTTAGGAAGAACTTCAAATGTTCCGTCAGCTTCCATACGTTTGATTTCTTTCAAACGTGCAATACGCTTTTGGATAGTATCCCAGTTAGTAAGAGTTCCACCCAACCAGCGATGGTTGATATAGTATTGACCTGCACGAGTTGCTTCTTCTGCGATAGCATCAGCAGCCTGCTTCTTAGTACCAACAAAAAGAATAACAGCATCGTTTGCTGCAGCATCACGAACGAATTCGTAAGCCTGATCAGCCAATTTTACAGTTTGCTGAAGGTCAATAACATGAATCCCGTTACGTTCTGTAAAGATGTACTTAGCCATCTTAGGGTTCCAGCGACGAGTTTGGTGACCAAAGTGAACACCAGCCTCAAGAAGTTGTTTCATTGAAATTACTGCCATGAGTAGTTTCTCCTTTTATAAAATGTTTTTTAGCCTCTCTTAAACGTCACCTTGCAGACTCACCTTACGGCAACAAGTCCACAATCAATTCAAGATGAGTATTTGTTGTTTCTACAACCTCATCATTTTACCAAAAAAACATTAAAGTCGCAAGCCCTCTTCCCCTTGACACCGAGAGTTTTTTTAGGTAAACTATATCTTGTTGTTATGGCGGTATAGCCAAGTGGTAAGGCACGGCTCTGCAAAAGCTTGATCGTCGGTTCAAATCCGTCTACCGCCTTAAAATACAGATTTTAAACTATTTTATACTAAAAAGAGGCCGGATAAAAAGTCCAACCTCACCAATTAGAGTTCGTTTTAACATCTTCACGCAGTGGTTGAATGACATTTCGTTCGTGTTTTACACTCCGAATGAACCTGCTCAACTTTGCGGGGGTGGGAAGACGAACTCTTTTGCCATTGTTGAGTTCTTTCCAACCCCCTTAATTTGAGTTAAAAAGAAAAAATCAGCAGCCTTGACTGCAATGAATACGGGATATCTGATAATCTTTACACAACTTGCGGTTGCTATGCTTGCCTCCAAAACGCTAACCGAACTTGGCACTGATTTGTCTGATAAATAATCTCTTTTAAGACTAGATACTTCGGGTTAAACGTGCTATTAGCTCACTTCTGATAGCTTCCATCTGTCCTGACTGATTTATTTGGTGGATGCCGTAACCAATTTGGTAAGGAGAGACAATAAAACGCGGGGCGATATGACAATAAATTTCTTTTGGAAATTGATAAAAGAAGAGATTGTAAGACTGACAGCGTCCGCTAACAAAGTCCGACAACACATAATCCGTTATAAATTGCACACCATCTGCTAACTGATCTAATTTATCTAGACTGGATACCTTGACATCAAATTCTGTAAAATCAATCAGAGGCTGAGTTGACACCAAAATTTCTGCCATTTCATCACTTTCTTCACTTACTGTAAGACCTTGAAAATTTTCTGGCTTAATACTTTCATAACCGTCAAGATTATTCAGGCCAACAATTTGTAGATGGGGATGACGTAAGCTTCCCCCCGACAAAGTTCCAAAATTACGATACATAAGAACACTGCAAAAGCCGCCATCTTTCAGGCTCTGCCATTTTTCAAAAGCATAATGAAAAAGCTGACGATTCTTTGTCTGAGAATAGTTGGAAATATCCCCAAGATGATCCTCCGACTCAATAATAAGAGTCTGGTAAGTCTGCTCTAGGGTTGGAAACTTATTTTCCACCCAAATCATATCATCTTTCCTATCTAAAACCTTACCCAGCTGTCTTTGGTCACAAAAGGGGCAGCTATCTTGATTAGTTGGCTTTTGATCAGCAATGTGAGGGTTGAAAATCAGCTGTCTGTCGTGCATATAATCTCCTTTTAGCCCTATTATAAAATGTCTTATTGATTTGTCAAGAAAAGAAAAAAAGACTGGAAGACCAATCTTTTTCTTAGTTTTAATCGATAGCCGCAAGAAGCGCTTCTGCCTGTTTCGCAAGATTTTCAAGAACTTCTTCGCTCGTCGCAAACTTACCATCAACCCAAGCTGAGTCATTAATTCTAGAAGCAGTTACCTGATCTACAAAATTTGTACGGATAAACGGAAGTAAATTACGGTAAATATCTGCTGCCTGTTCATGACCGCCGTTAGCTACAAGCGAAACTGTTGTCACTTTTTCATTAATAGCCGATGGGCCTGTTGGATCTGAAAGATCTACTGCACGGCTTAACCAATCAAGCAAGTTTTTCACTGATCCTGGAATTGAAAAATTATAAACTGGTGAGAAGATCCAAATAGCATCTGCTGCTAATACCGCATCACGCGCAGCTTGAACAGATTCCGGTATATTAGCTTCAAGTTCCTGTGAGAAAACAGGGACTTGTGACCAATCAAGATAGGAAACATTTGCTTTTCCTGCAAACAGCTTTTCAGCTTGTTCCGCTAATTGTTTATTAAATGAACCTTGGCGAAGTGAACCTACGATAAAAAGAATATTTTTCACTGCTTGTTCTCCTTTATTGAATAATGATTTTATACTTGTAATGATAATCATCATTAGCCTCTTAAACTAGGTTTTCTAGTTTTTATCACTACATAGTAATAATAGCAGAGCTTTTATCAAAAGTAAATTTATCTGCTTATAAATTTCTAAATTTTTTCATTAATTCAACCAGTTGAAACTGTTCATCGGCTGTCAATACTGAGAAAACCTCGCCTATAGCCTCTTGATGCGGCGGAATGGCTGCTTGAATAAGTTTACGTCCTTCCTCGGTTAGGTCCACCTCAAAAGCCCGTTTATCCGTTGGACAGGCCTCTCTTGTAATCCATCCCTTTTTTTCCATGTTTTTGATGACTACAGTCATATTTCCAGATGTTGCCAGCATACAATCTATCAGTTCACCAATTTTCATTTTTCCTTTGGCATTTAAAACGTCCAGAACACCAAACTGAGTTGGTGTTAGTCCGTAATCTTTAAAAGTTTCCGAAACTTTGCTATCAATCGTTCGAAAGGCCTTACGCATGACAACCATCCCTTTGACCGCCATGTTTTTATCTAACTCACTCATCCCTGCCCCCTCTACTGCCAAACTAGGAAAGTTACTTCGTGATTTTTCAACTAGTCTACCACGACAAAGCACCAACAGTCAAATTAAAAAGCCTAGAACTTAAAATCTAGACTTTTTGCCCACTAATAGATTACTTTATTTCCCAATTTTAACGAAGGGCCTCAATCTCACCCTTCTTGATAGGTTCATAAATAAAATCTACAAATACTGACATCAACAGGATTCTATTATATGCCATCTTAATTAGAACAAGTCATCAAAGAGACTTAGCTGATTGTCTTCTGGCATATTGCCTAAAATACCCATTTCATCCATTTTTTCGACTAAAGTTGTTGAGACACCTCCACGTTTACGCAGCTCGGTTTTAGAGAGGAATTCTCCTTCCTCACGTGCCGCAACAATCTGTTTGGCTACATTTTCACCTAGACCATCCATGGCTACAAATGGCGGAATCAGCGTATCTCCTTCTATTTTAAATTCAATAGCATCACTATTGTACAAATCTAACTGGCCAAAGGTAAAGCCACGCTCTAGCATTTCATTAACAATTTCCAATGTAACATAGAGGTCATTTTCAACATTGCTGGCTTCATTGCGCTGTCTTTTTTGCCTAATGTCTTCCATACGTGCTTTGACGGCACCTAAACCTGCACTCATGGTATTGATATCAAAGGCTTTAGCACGAATAGAAAAGTAAGCACAATAATAATAAATAGGGTGATGCACTTTAAAATACGCTACACGCAAAGCCATGAGAACGTAGGCTGCTGCATGGGCTTTAGGAAACATGTATTTAATTTTTCCACAGGATTCGATATACCAATCAGGAACATTATTGTCACGCATAGCTTGAATATAACCATTGCGCTCCTCCTCAGAAATTTTAAGCCAAAGCCCCTTACGAACACGTTCCATGATATTAAAAGCCATCTTAGGTTCAAGCCCCGCATGCATGAGATAAACCATGATGTCATCCCGACAGCCGATAACCGTTGATAGGTCTGCAATTCCTTCTTTGATTAGGTCTTGCGCATTGCCCAGCCAAACATCGGTACCATGCGACAAACCCGACAGCTGCAAAAGTTCTGCAAAAGTTGTCGGATGCGTCTCATCAACCATTCCACGAACAAAGTTAGTTCCAAATTCAGGAATTCCCAACATTCCTGTTGGTGTCCCAATCTGCTCAGGCGTCACTCCAAGAACATCTGTGCCAGAAAATAATTTCATAACATCTGGATCATCTGCCGGAATAGCCTTTGGATCAATGCCAGACAAATCCTGTAATTTCCGAATCATGGTCGGATCATCATGCCCTAAAACATCAAGCTTAAGGACATTTTCATCAATATCATGGAAATTAAAGTGAGTTGTCTGCCAAGCTGCTGCCATGTCATCCGCTGGATATTGAACAGGCGTAAAGTCATAAACATCCATATAATTAGGAATAACAACTATTCCACCAGGATGCTGACCCGTATTTCGCTTGACACCGGCAGCACCCATGGCTAAACGATCAACTTCAGCGTCACGGTAAAACTTATTATAATCTCTCTCATAGCCCTTAACAAAACCATAAGCTGTACGATCAGCTACTGTTCCGACTGTACCAGCACGAAAAGCATATTCTGCTCCAAAAATATCACGAACATCTAAGTGAGCATTTGGTTGATCATCTCCAGAAAAATTTAAATCAATATCAGGAACCTTATCTCCATCGAATCCTAAGAAAGTTTCAAATGGAATATCCTGACCATCCTTTTTATAAACCGTTCCGCATTTTGGACAATTCTTGTGTGGTAAATCATAGCCTGAACCCACAGAACCATCTGTGACAAATTCAGAATGCTTACATTCTGGATTAGGGCAAATATAATGTGGTGGCATAGGATTAACCTCAGTAATACCAATCATAGTAGCCACGAAACTGGAACCAACCGAACCTCGGCTACCGACCAAGTACCCTCGCTCATTGGAACGATTCACCAACATCTGCGATGCTAGGTAAATCACAGCAAAGCCATTACCCAAAATAGAAGTCAACTCTTTTTCAATTCGTAAATCAATAATGTCCGGCAAAGGGTTTCCATAGAGTTCAAAAGCTTTCTCATAAGTCATTTCAGCTACTTGTTCCTCAGCTCGGTCAATGAAGGGAGTATAGAGATCTGTTTTGACAACTTCTACATCTTCAATTTGATCAGCCATAGCATTTGTATTTGTAATGACAATCTCCCGCGCTAATGCATCTCCCAGAAAAGCAAAATCATCCAGCATTTCATTAGTCGTTCTGAAATGTGCCTCAGGCAACGGTGCAGGCTGAGCGTTTTCTCCTCGGCCAATTGGTCTATTAATCATAGCCCCTTGACCTAGACTTCTTACAATAATTTCACGATATATATTATCCTCAGGTTCAATATAATGGACATCTCCCGTCGCTAGAACAGGTTTGCCTAGCCGATTCCCAACCTCAATTAAATTGCGGATAATTTCCTTGATACCCGCTTCATCTTTAACCAGTTCACGTGCAATCAGCGGTGCATAAATAGCAGGCGGCATTACCTCAATAAAGTCGTAATACTTAGCCACCTCAACAGCGGCATCTACTCCCTGAGACAAAACGGTATCAAAAACCTCGCCATCTGAACAGGCAGAGCCAATGATAAGCCCCTCACGGTGAGCATCCAAGACTGTTCTTGGGATTCGCGCTACCCCTTCAAAGTATTTCACATTAGATAAGCTTACCAGCTGAAACAGATTTTTCAAGCCTCGTTGATTTTTCACATAAAGTGTTGCATGCTTAATCCGAGCTTTTTTGTAAGAGTCTTCTGAAATTAACTGGGTATTCAATTCTGCTAAATCTTTGATGCCATGTTTTTCAGCAGCATCTTTAATAAAGATAAAAAGCAAGCGTCCCGTAGCCTCTGCATCATAATTGGCCATATGGTGATGCTCCAAGGCAACCTGAAAACGTTTGGTCAAAGGCCCCAGACCATGTCTCTTATATTCAGGATAGAGGTTTCGGGCAAATTCTAACGTATCAATAACTGGCTGATCAATCTTAGGAAGACCTTGCCGTTCATAATTGGCATTCATAAAGCCAACATCAAAGGTCGCATTATGAGCAACCAAGACACAATCTTTACAAAAATTCTGAAATGCTTCTAAAACCTGCAGCAAAGGCTTCGCGCCGCGAAGATGATTATCTGTAATTCCTGTCAGCTCTGTTGTAAAAGCTGATAAAGGATGACCAGGATCAATAAATTCATCAAACTGCTCAATGATATTTCCCTTGTACATCTTAGAAGCCGCAATCTGAATCAAATCATTATGAACAGCTGATAATCCTGTTGTTTCTACATCAAAAACAACATAAGTTGCCTCGGTAAGGGGAATGGAAATATCATTGTAAGTAATAGGAACCTTATCTTCAACAATATTAGCTTCTAAGCCAAAAATGGCCTTTATCCCAGCTTTCTTAGCTTGATGATAACCGTGTGGAAAACTTTGCACATTTGCATGATCCGTAATAGCTATGGCTCTATGTCCCCAGCGTGCTGCCGTATCAATTAATTTCTCAACGGTTGGTAAGGCATCCATAGTGGACATATTGGTATGCGCATGAAATTCAACCCGTTTTTCTCCTTCCGGCATCAAATCTTTACGAGGTGCGTGGGAAATCGCTTTAATATCTTGCACATTCATCGTCAGACTATGTGTAAATTGATTATTTTCAATATTACCGCGAACCCTGACCCAAGCCCCTTTTTTAATCATATCAAATTTAGCCAAATCATCAGCATCCTTGGCCCAACGCTGCATAGCAAAACTTGAGGTATAATCCGTCAGCTTGAAATTAATAATAAATTTTCCCGTACGGGTTTCTCTGATTTCAACATCAAAAATGTAACCTTCAAAAACAACTCGATTCTCTTCTGTCGTTACCTCAATCATGGGAATTATATCAGCTTTATCAAAAGAGGCCTGACGTTTTGTTTGGCGCTCAGCATAAGTTTTCACTGACGAAGAAGAGTCTGGAACCGAAGGTGCTTGACTATTTAAAATAGCATCTATTGCCTGTTTAGCCTGAAGTTCCGCTTGTTCTTGTAAAGACTGCTTATTTTGATGATAATTTGTCTCAAAAGCAGCTGAAACTTCCTCATCTGTTAAAATGGAAAATTGAAGATCAGAAAAGCCGAAATTCTCAAATTCACCTGTCATCAACGAAATAAATTTATCAGCTACCCCTTGTTCCGCTAGATGCTTTGGTGCTTTAATATTGATATTAGGATAATCAAAATCAACAGATAAATTTTCAAATAAAGAAATAAAAGAGAAATTCTGCTGATTTATCTTGTCAAGTGCCAAACGATAGTATTTCTCTAGTTCAGAGCCCTCTCCATTAAAGGAAGAAGGTAATATCTTAAACGCAACCGATGAACCCAAACCTTCAAAAGTAGCTTTAAGTAACCGTTCAAAAGTTAAAAACACGTCAAAGGGTAATACCTCCTGAAAATTAAACAAAAATTCCCAATAACGTGTTTTTTTATATAATTTAACCGAAGAAATATGACCTGTAGAAAATACTGGCTGTTCTAGAAATTCCTCTGGCATCTGAATTTGCTTTAACAACAATTGAAATTGATTTGACATGGCTAAACTCCTAGATAAACAAAAACACCCCTAACAAGGAGTGTATGAACCTTATACCGGCGGCCGGGGTCGAACCGGCACGTCCTTGCGGACACTGGATTTTGAGTCCAGCGCGTCTGCCAATTCCGCCACGCCGGCAAAGTATAACTGGGGTAGCTGGATTCGAACCAACGCATGAGGGAGTCAAAGTCCCTTGCCTTACCGCTTGGCTATACCCCATCCACAGAGGCGAGTGAGGGGAATCGAACCCCCGAATGTCAGAGCCACAATCTGATGTGTTAACCACTTCACCACACTCGCCAAAATAAAACACGGGCAGTAGGAATTGAACCCACACTGAAGGTTTTGGAGACCTTAGTTCTACCTTTAAACTATGCCCGTAAGATGGAAGGGGAGGGATTCGAACCCCCGAACCCGAAGGAGCGGATTTACAGTCCGCCGCGTTTAGCCTCTTCGCTACCCTTCCAAGATTATAAAATATAATGGCGCGAGACGGAATCGAACCGCCGACACATGGAGCTTCAATCCATTGCTCTACCAACTGAGCTACCGAGCCATCTGATTGCGGGAGCAGGATTTGAACCTACGACCTTCGGGTTATGAGCCCG
>NZ_JBRUHR010000031.1:0-12768 GCF_053206925.1 Streptococcus dentiloxodontae
GTCTATTATTCTCATAACAAACCCTGCACTTGGTTTCTTATTCAGTTCTCAAAGGGCTCTGCCTTCCTCTGAAGACAACTCCTATATTCTAGCAAACCTTATTCCCTTTGTCAACTACTTTTCTTCCTTTTTTTAGGTGCTAAAATATTAGGGCTTCTATATACTAGCAATATTCTAGTGGACTGTCAATAGGTTTATCTAAATATTCTAGCTAATTTCTATAATTAATTTTAGGAAAAGAGACCGAGCAAAAAATCCGGAAAAAATTCAACCTCTTCAATTAGAGTTCGTTTTAACATCCTAAGGCAGTGGTTGGGACTCAAAATGTCCAGTGGACGACCAAGGTAGCCAAGTGGCTTTAGCTAACCTAGAATTCCCCCTGCACAGTTCACTAAGCACTTCAGTGCCATCAACCACTGTTGAATTGTAGTTTCGTTTACGTTTTGCACTCTTGACCCGATCTTATTTGATGTCAAAATTCACTTGATTTCATTTGCTAGCTCAAAATAATCTCAAACCTTTTGAGCCTGTACGAGGGAGGGGAACTTCTTTTGGTTAGTTGTTTAGTCCTTTCCCACTCCCTTAATATGCTTTTAGTTCACTTTATTTTACAATCTATCGTCACCAAATAATCACACGTTTTTCAGGAGCACGCCACATGTCGTCTCTTTTTTTAACATCAAATTCCTGATGAAACTCGGCAAAGTTTGTAACTGTAATATTGGTACGCCACTTAGCTGGAGCATGAACGTCGGTACTTGCAAGCATTTGCATATATTCTTCTCGTGCTTTCATACGCCAAATCGTTGCGAAATTGATAAAGTAATCACGTGCAGAAAAATCCTTTTCCCGTTTGGCAGCCTCAAGCGCACAGGCTAGTCCACCCAAATCAGCAACATTTTCAGATACTGTCAGTTTTCCATTAACCTTAGCTCCATAAGAATCTAAACCATCAAACTGTTGGACAACTTTATCTGTTCGCTCTTGAAAGGCTTTGTAATCTTCATCTGTCCACCAATTATTAAGACTGCCGTTTTCATCAAAAGAAGCTCCATTGGTATCAAAAGCATGCGAAATTTCATGAGCAATAACTGCACCGATACCACCATAATTCGCTGACGAACTCTGTTCTAAGCTGTAAAATGGTGCTTGTAGGATAGCCGCCGGAAAGACAATCTGATTTCGCTGCGAATCATAGTAAGCGTTGACCTTATGAGCTGGCATATGCCATTCGCTACGATCTACAGCTTGATGCCACTTGCTCCAATTATAGGCAATTGAAACTTTAGCCAGATTTTGAGCATTTTCCACCAATGATAAATCATCATCAATAATTTTTTTCTCATAGGTTTTGGGGAGTTTTTCTGGGTAGCCAATGTGAGAAGTGATGCTGTTTAACTTAACAATCGCCTTATTAATGGTTTTTTCATGAAGCCAATCATTTTGACTAAGACGGTCTTTGTAAACATCAATCATGGTTGCTACCTTGACTTCAATGTCTCTTTTCGCCTCAGGGGAGAAATTCTCACCAGCATACCAAAGACCAAGGGCTTGATTGTAGGGACCTTGGGCTAAATAAAAGGCTGCTTTGCGCTTATCCAATGCCTTGGGAGTCCCTGACAATGCTCTGCTATAAGCCCCCGAAAGAAGACGGATTTCATCTGTCAAATAAGAATTATAAGCATAGGCTGCTTCAAAAATTAATTCTGCTTTTAAAAACTCCCAATTGCTTTCTGAGTAATAATCCGCCGCAAATTCTGTCCAAAAACGCTCTTCTGGAACAATGACTTTGTCTGGTAGCCGTCCCAAAATAGCATGAAAAATATCATTTAACGGCAATTCTGGTGCTAGCTTGACAAATTCATCCCAATCATAAGGGTGGTAAAGCTTAACGTATTCGGAAGATTCCTCGCTGGAAAGGACATACTGGGCGAGTTTGGCATCTAAGGCAATTACTTTGTCCAAGAGGTCTTTTATCTCATTGGCTGAAAATCCATATTTAGGCAGGAGCTTTTCCTGACATTCACGCCATGTCGCTAAAAGTTCCTTACCTTTTTCATTGTCTTCAGCATAATAGCTAGTATCCGGCAAAATAGTACTAGGCGCTTCTGCCCAAAGGACATTTAGCTGTGCATTCATAAAATCCGGACCTACGCCAAAAGGCAAAAGATTTGGTTTTGCAGCAAACTCATAAGCTGCTATCTGTGCAGTAAATTCGTTAAAGGAAGCAAGAGCTTTATACTCATCAATGAGAGAAATTGCTGGCTCAACGCCAACTTGGTCACGCTTATCATAGTCTGCAATCAGTTTATGGAATTTGATAAAATTAGAAAGAATGCTGTCATCAGGAACATTTTCCCCTTTAAGCCATTGATCTGTGGTATCAAGCATAAGATTTTCAATCTCATCGGCTAAATCTGAAAAACCGCCTGTTCTGTACTTGTCATCCGGAATTTTAGCTGTCTTTTCCCACTCTCCATTGATTGCATCATAAAAATCATCTTGTAAACGTGTCATTATTATCTCCAAATATTGTCATTGACATAAAATCTCAAAAGAACCATTGAGCTGCATCTATCACTTATTTTTATCAAGCGCTGTAATAATGAAGTACAGGGCGATACTCAACAAGCAACCATAAAGGACAAGCCCCCATACAACAGCGCCTATCTGAGATCCTATAGGGGTTCTAGAAATGAAAAACAGTAAAACAAGCCCCATAAAAACACAGCCGCCACAAGATCCTGCTTCCTTAGATTTCGAACCGCCAAACAAAGTTTTGTGAGTAAAATAACCTCCCCAAAAATTATTCATATAGTGTCACCTTTCTTTTACTTTCTTAGTTATAAAAACATTATAGCATTAGACAATAAATAAACAACAAATATTTTACTGCATATTATCACCCATTTTCACTGTTGATACCGTAGAACCAAAATCATATGTTCCATTCTTAATGGCTTCAATAGCCTTGTTTAATGTATCAATTTGGCCATTCAACTCATTGATATTAGCATTAGCTGTATCAATGTCATCTTGAGCGGTATCAATCTCATTTTGCAGCTCCTGCTCATCTTTTTTCCACTCTTCTAAGTCTTCTCCGGAATGATACTGTTCTTGATCCTGCTTTGTTTCAAGTTTTCCTTTGGTTTCATCCATAGATTCATTTATTTTTTCAATAGAAGTATTTAGTTTTTTAACCTCACGATTGAGGTAGGATTTTTGCGCTTCCATAGAATTAAGAGCAAATGACTCACGAGAAGTGTAGGTTATCTTTTTCTTTTTTAGCTGATCATTTTGAGGAGTAATGTAAAATAGCAGCGAATTTTCATTTTCGTCTTTCTTTTTTGGAGAGGAATCGCCAGATGATGAATCAGATGAGTCATCTATATTGACATCAACATCATCATTGACAGGAGTGTGATTAGTAACTCCCACTACCAAGACATCAAATTCTGTCGGAACGTACCGAATAACAACATCTATTCGTGTTTCGGTAATCGGAAGAATTGTCATCTCAGTTGTACTATTTTCATCTTTAGCAAACAGCTGCCATTCTAAATTGCTGGCTGTAATCCCTGATTTAACTGAAGTTGTACTATCAGAGGTGTCAAATTCTAAAACAATAATACCATTATCAGTAGAGTAAGTCTGAGAAACCAAATTCATGTCTCCGCTGCCATTAGCAAACGATTGCTCTGTCTCTAATTGATCATCTGTATATTTAACACGATCAGGACTAAAATAACTAATCGCAGGTAAACCTATACAAATTGCTAATAAAATAGTAAAAGTTAATACTTTTTTGAGAATTTTATACTTCCCCCAAAAAGCTTTAAATGCATTATATTTCATGATAATTATTCCACTATATTACTTATTGCCTTCCCAAATCTTCAAGCAACACTTTGCTAAATCTTTATATTCCATTAAACAACCTCTTTTTGCTTTAACCACAGTTTTTAGTCCCCCAAAACATCGGTCGGTGTCCCGTGGATACTGGCAATTTCTACTTGCTTTGTGTTAGGAACATAATTGCCCGCCAAAGCTATCTGGGTGTTATCGCTGGCCTTTGTCATCGAAATGATAAATTGCTCTACATTTTCATTGGCGCTTTCGTACAACTGTAAGGAATTTAAATCAATCGTATAGCCTGCCTTCATCATGGTTTTGAGACTTTGAAGCATACTTTTAGATGTAAGGTTGGAACAAGTATTGACGGAAGGTGTTAAATCATTAGCATCTGTCTTATTAATGTAATCAAATACTGTTTTAATAGAATCCTGTGCTGCACTGATCTTGTTATTATCCTTAATCTTATCATCAGTCTCTAAAGTATCTTCAGCTTCTTGAGATGGATCTGAACTTGATTTTGAAGTTGACGTACTTGATTCAGATGAAACGGAAGAAGTCGTGGCATTTGAAATGGATGTTTTAGCAGAACTAGACCAGCCATCTTTATGGGCATTTCTGTAAATCTTAGCTGCTACTAAAATACCAACAAGCAATACAAGCAGAATTACAGCTGTGATGGCAAGTTTTTTTTGTTTCGAATTCATGTTTTCTCCTTAATTAAAATCATACCTATCCACTTTTAGCCCACGGATTTTGCATTCTCAGAAATCTCATAGCCTTCATCTGTCGGTGCATAGAAGCTCCAAGTTTCTGAAGTATACTGAGAAGCTGGGACGTAACGATAATTCCAAGTGTACGGCTGATTATTATGTTCACCAGAAAAACCAGTATAGTTTTGTTCAACAACAAGGAAATCACCATTTTCAAAAACATGACTAACAATCCCTGTATGACCAGCTGCACCGCCGCCATAATCTTGAGAAAATATCGCTCCGGCTGTCGGTGTTTTGCTAGACTTTCCACCTAATGCAGCTGTAGCCTGTCCAACCAGTTCTTTACCATTACCATGAAGACCATGAGCCATCCCCATGACCTTACCGTCTTTGCTCCAGAGTGTTCCAAAGGTAGCCGCTGCAAAAGTTGTACATTGTCCCGAAAGACCGCCTGCTGCAAGGTAATTGCCGGCACCAACGTCCCAACCCTTAGCTTCTCCAAAACCTAGGCCTAGAGATGTTGGATCTAAAGCATATTGTTTCAATTCGTCTGGCAAGTCATCTTTTTTCCAAGCCAGATAGGACCGTCCAGGGTATGAACCTGTTTTGTCTTTTGACCATTCACCAGTTCCTCCTCCGCTAGAGGAAGATTTACAACCCTTTCCTTTTTTAGAAGAACTGCTGCCAGAACCAGAACCTCCATCACTGCCACCAGCAGCACTGCCTGAGGAGCCTGCTGCTTCAATCTTACTTTTATCTGCCGAAACTGATTTTCCATTAAAGGCTTCATAGGCCTGCTTGGCAGCAGACTGGCGGGTTGCATCCCCTTGTCCCGGGGCACCCTCAAATGATGTTTGCCAAGCTGTTGCAGCTTCCACTGGATCGGTTGCCAAACCAACCTTAGAATTGACAGAGGTATAAGCTCCAGTTAATTCAAACTTCAGCAGTTTCATCTCATTCTCAAGTGTCAATGTGCTCACATCACCTGCCTTAATAGACCCTTCGGAAGTAATACGCGAACCATTAACGGAGTTAGAAAAACCAGACCATTGGAAAATTCCAGCTACACCACCTCCAGTGTTCTGAGCAGTAGGATCAAAAGCAGATTCTCCGTAAGCATTTCCTAAAGCCCCTGCCGCACCTGCGCCAGAATAGCCTAACTCATTCGTTAAATAATCCCAAATAGTCTTTGCTACCTTATTGGTGGCTGTTCCTTCAGTTGTCCAATCCGACTCACTGGCGTAATCCGATACTGTTTCAGTTTGTGAGGACTTTCCTTCATCAGTTTTGCAACTGCTGCTGCCGCTTCCGCCTCCAGCTCCGCCGCCTGCTGCGGCTACTACAACCAGAAGAACAATAAACAATATAAGCACAATAGCTCCTAAGATAGGAAGGAAAAATAAAATTAATTTAGTCTGTAAAGCTTTTTTCATTATCCTAAACCTTCTAATAAGATTAATAAGCCAACTACTACAACCACAATAATAATATATTTAATCGCTTTTCTAATCGCATACTGATTACGCTGTGCTTGTAATTGAGCATGCTGATTGGCTATACTATCATCCTCTTCGCCATAAAGACTGGCATAATAAGCTTTGTACTTCCCGAAACGCTCTTTTTTTACTTGTTTTTGTTCGTTCTGTTTTTGCTTTTTAACCTCTTTTTGCTGCAGTTTCATTAGCTTTTTACCCTGTTTACTTGTTAAGGTTACAGGGGTGCCATCTGCCGTATAAAATACAGTTTCTCCATTAGCGATTTTTTCTGATAAATCTACAGTTTCTTGTTTCATTAGTTAATTACCTCTGCCAATTTTAAAACGTTTGCGGCGGACTCTTTCCGATACATCCAACTCATCTATAATTTTAACTTTTCCAAAATAGCCTCTGACATGAAAGGTTCTTTCAAGTCGTTCTTGATCATTTACAAGTTTAAATCCATTTTTATTAATTATCGTTTTCTCCTGAATTTTAATGTCTTTGTTCAAAGTAATCAAACTGCCATCAAAATTATCAAGATACATCTGATCTTTTTTATAAACAAGATTTGTATCTCTATACTTCTGACGTTCTTTAGCTTTAGGTGAAAATTCATCAGAAAGACGAGAATAAGCAAGTACAGGTCGTGCGACATAGCTCTTGAAAATAGAATTTAAAATCCAATATAGAGCTACATACTGAAGGCAAATCCCCCCATACATAGAATAAAAACAAATAGGAAATACAATAAGAGCTCCGATATATTTTAAAGATCGATAGTTTTTATGAAAAAGCGCAAATACTGCTGCTACAACACCAACAAATACACCACCGCCAAAAATTGTAGAAAGAAAGTTCATTCCATAATAACTATAAACAGCCATATAGTTATAAAACCAATATTGGATTATCCCCCCTAGCAATAAGAGCTTAACTGCTTGGAAAAAAATCAAGAAAAAATAAAAGTTAATTTTTCCATACAGCAGATGTGTGCTGTTTCGGCTTAACAAAAATAATATCAGTCGTTGAACCATGTAATCCTCCATTATAATAATCTGCAATGGTTCCAATAGAGTTTTGTAATAAAGTATCTACTCAATATTTCTATATCGGTCTTGCTCAAATTGGAAACTATTTTCTTGTTGGAAAACATAGTTTCCTGTCCCTGATATGTTCATAAATAATTCCCCTTGGCCTAGCCCTGACAATCGTCCTAGTTCGGCAGGATTCATAGATTCAGACAGTGTTTCAGCCAGCAGAGGAATATCGCCCTCACTTGTATTGGCAAAAACTCTGTAAAGGAGGATATTAAAAATACGTCTTACAGCAACAGTATATGGGTCATTAACACCGCCATTAGTCATTAAGATACTTTGCAAAGTATTTACAAAAATCGTAATCCCCGCAAAATTATCTGCCATAGAATCAATAATATCTGCCAGCAATTCCACTGAGACGGCATATTTAGGATTAATAATCCGCTGCGCTCCAGAAATATTTAAAATATAGTGAGGAAACTGCCCTTCTATGGTGTTTTCTGGATCTTCATCACGCGCATCTTGGTATGCTTTTTTTTGAATTTTAGCATTATTAATGATATGAGAAGACAGCAATGTCAAAACTGAGAATACCTGTACATTAAAGTCATCCGTATCAAGCCCAGAGAAATCAAAGTTTACAACTTGTTCTTGCGTAATATCTTGGAAATCTGTAGTTCCATCATACATGTTACTCTTATTTCTCAAAAGGGTATTGTAAGTGTTGTAAATACGCGTTACAGAAACTAATTCTGCAGAACTCGCAGCTGTTTTTTCTAGTTTGTTCTTGTATCCGTGCAGGTAATTTTCAAAATCTCGCAATGTCGGATAATCTTCATTGACATATTGAGTTGCCCAAAGTTCATCTAAGTGAATTTCTGGATTGTCATACCAAAATTCATTATCAACGTAGAACTGGGTTGCTAGCTTAGCAAATGTCGTCAAATCATCACCTGTAATATCTGGGTTAAGAAGACTGGTGATACTTTTTAGCTTGTCAATATGCATATTGAAAGACTTGCGTTCATCAACTTCTCCCCCATCTTCTGTGGTAACCGTAGGGAATATTTGAAAAATATTAATACGATTTTCACTCCCTGCCATATCAACTATTATGCCATGCTGCAAGCGAGTGCTTTCCTTGAGTGAACCGTCTGTATCAATATTTCTGATAAAGTGTCCTCTGGAGAACATGTCATCCGATAATTTTGCAACAAATTTGCGCTGATGCATTTTGGGGTTACCCGAAATCAGCATAAGAGAGCGTGTACGAAACTCGTCTCGATGAAGAAAATCAAAATTAATGGCTCCACGAGTTGGCGTCATTCCATAATAAGCACCATAAGGATCCAATAAGCGAGTATGGTCAAAGAAATAACCGCCTGCCAATTCATCTGATGGAATAATAATCCCTTGTCGGCGATTTGGAAGCCAAAAATGCTGATCAGATGGTTTAATAAATGGAGCCTCAAATTCAATATCCTGCTCTCCAACTAAAACCGTCATGTCATAAACCGAATTATGTTCTTTTATCTGATTAATTTTTTCAAAAAGTTCTTTTTCGGTATTGGCAGAAACATAAATGCGAACATAGGTCTCCCACATTGCTTTATTATTACGGCGAACATCTTGTTCTTGTTGCATGAGATCTTGAATCTCGTCTTGTTCTGCAAAAGCTTCCAAGGCTTTATTTGAAGTAGACGAACGTGCTAATTTTTCTTCTACCGCTTTAGATAAAGCTTTACGAATCTCGTCACTGTCAGCGAGATACGCACTCATAAAAGCACGTGTCCCGCTAATTTGCATGAGATCACGTCCCCAAAAAATTGGAAGTCCCTGAGTTGGATAATTATAAACAAACAACTCAGCATGATAGCCGTCGCCTTGAAGCCAATAATTATCTGGCCTGAAATCAATATTCCCTTTTGGCTGGACATAGCTTACAAACTCTAAATCCCAGCCTTTTGCCTGTAACTTCCGCTTCTTTCGTCTAGATAAAGTTCCCATATTATACCTTTTCGTTCTGATTGTAGTATTGCTTAATTAGCTGCCTTTTCTTTTCTGAACTGATAACTTTTGGTTTTATGATTCCCAACGGAGCACGTCTTACGATAAGATCCAATTCTTCAATAGTATCTGCGTATACCCACATGATAAACTCAGAATTATAGAGACTGTCTGCCACTATATCTTCCAAAAAGAGAGAATTACGAATCAGCTTTTCACGCTCTTTTAATTGTGTTATTTTGCGTTCACTGCTTCCTTGGCGTTCAGCTTCAAACAATTCTTCCTGTAACTTTTGCAGCAGCTGCCTAAAATTCATGCTCTGGCTGCGCGTATCTGTTGGAAGAGTTGTCGTTTCAAACTGCCAATCATAGGTAAATGAATTAAGCCACTGATAAAAACTCCCAATAACCAATTGGCGTTCATCATAGGTCATAGAACTCAACTCTTGTCCTTCAATTTCAAGCAACTGAATATAATTGTCATCTTTTGTCTGAAGAGGGAAATCTTTGACTGGAACCAGTCTCTTAATATTGATAATTTCTAAAGTAGAAATACTATCAATATCACCTTTTTCTACTATTTTTTTCTCTTGTTCCAGTTTTGCAATACGATTTGATACTTGAATAGTTGACTCAACATTCTTTGGTTCTGGAGTTGAGGCTGGGAGTACCCGTTCCTGTTTCTTTTTTCGTTTTCCAAAACGTTTCTTTCTGGGGATTTTAACGCCTGTATTCTCCTGCTGAGCGGAAACAGCCTGTTGCGGCGGAAACAGTGACGATTGCGGCTGAGCCTCTTGTTGTACTTGTTCTGCACTCCCACCTTGCGGCACGAAAGTTTCATTTGCACCTGTTGGATTTAGCGTTCTCTGTGAACTTTCTGATAAATGCGGAACGCTGTTAAGTTGTGCTGAATCAGTCTGATTAACCGGTACGGTTTGTTTAGTATAATCAAAACGCAACGATTGTTCTGTTGATTCCATAGAGGCGTATACATTATCAGTTTCATCAGCAATTAAATGATCATCCGATGTTTTCTGATATGACTGTGTCGGATCAAATCTATTAGTATTATTCTCTTCTGATGGTTGGCTGAATATATTAGAAGGATTATATGAAGACTGCTGTTGAACAGAAATAGCTACATCTTCAGCACCATCACCAGTGAACAAGTAATTATCAAAAGATTCTTCAGGATACTCCTGTACGTCATTAATTACAGAAGGATCATATGCGGATTGAACCGTCTGATTAGGAACCGCTTGATTCGACTGCATCATATTGGGCATATCAGTGTAGACGCCTATCCTTTGATTTTGCTCTACTTTATTTTTTTTCTTAAAGCCAAAAGCCATTTTCTCATTCCTCACTTCTTATCATCAAATGTATAATATTTTTTCTTATGGCGTTTCTTATTCATCCAAAGAAAAACAGCATTATAATTAGATTTCCCGCCATTAAATGATTTTACACAGTACAGAGAAAAAAGTACTAGGCTTAAAATCCATATAATAGCTAAATACCATTTAGAGGTTGGGAAAAAGGTCGTATTAAAACGTATGCCAATAAGCAGCATTCCAAATACAAAAACAACTTTACCCGCCTGAACACCCATAAATTTAACTGTTGAGCGAACTTCACGCGGAACCCCAAAATTTTGTTTATCTGGATTCATAACATTCCTCTTATTTCTTAAATTACTACTCACTACTATTATAATAAATTTTTCATTTATTTGCAGGCATAATAAAAAAGGTCAACTGACCCTTTTATCATCAAACAATTTTTAAGAGCTGCTGCCCAACTTTAGGACTAATAATATAGCCTAACTTATAAACATGTCCACTCACATAACGCACCGCGTACGGATAGGTCTTTATACTTTCATTGCTCCCTGCGATTTTTGATAATTGCTTACCACTAAATTTATTAGAATTAAGGGCATAAGGATTGTTCTCAGATTCCATTATAGAATTTGTAACATTTGTTCCTTGTAAATTTAAGGAAGCAACATCAACTCCCAATTCATTCACAGCTACCCAAACCGTCTGACTGCCAAGGGTAGACTTTAATTTAAACTGATTTTTTTGAAGCCAATCAGAGCGACTGTCAAAATAGATAACCGTTATACTGCCCTGGTCATTATTATACGATCCAAGTGCACTGGCAAATTTTGAATCATTAAACTGCCCATTTTCCATGACTTCACTAGGAGCAAAACTATAGGAATAATCGGTATTAGCTATCTGCTGTGGGTAATAATAGATGGCAGAAAAAGTGACATTAGTAGCATAAATGATTAATAATGTTATCAAGCGAAATTTCAACGGAACCCACTGATTATCTCTCATTTGTTGTTCTATTTCTCTTCCCGCTGACTCGATGTCAGATTCGTCATCCTCCTGTCCCTGTGTCATGGCATTTAATCCACGTTTGACCATAAAGGGATCTGCTGTAACAACAACAAGCATTACCCACAACCACAGGTTCCCCACGAAAATTTTACGGATATAAGCTTGAGATATTGGAAGATTTATATTGCCAAAGATGGCAAAATAGACTACCAAGATAATCAATAAAGAAACAAAAGCCAAAATGACCGGTAGCAGTTTAACACTGAATCTAGGAGATGATTCTTTCCCAAATTTATTCATAAAAACTCCTTTTTTATAAAAATCAAATGTATCTATTAACAAAAACTAACAAAGGCATGATTGCTGCCCAACTCACAAATCGTGAGATTCCAACTTGCAATCCTAAGAGCCTGAGGACTTTACCTTTAAAGTTCCCGCCAGCTTTTTCAGAGTGGCTATTGCCTTTTGATTAGCAACTATATTTCCATCGTTATCTTCAAAAGCGAGCTGATATTTTGTGTACTCAGTTCCTCTAACCACGATTGCTGTTGATTTTTTTAAAATATGGTATTTCACGGCCAATTGATGTCCCTCAGCTGTATCGTAGTTTACAAATACAACATTATCCTTTTCTTTTTCAGATAAAGAATCCAGTACTTCCGGAAGGGCTTTTTGACAATAGCTGCAACCCACATCATAAAGAATATAAATGGCTTCCTTTTTACCATAAGAACTATAATCTGTTGGATTAGCATATAAGGCTTTATGAGCGGTTTTACTGAAAAAACTTCGCGAAATAAACAAATTATTTGAGAAACTAAGCTGACTCTTTTGAAGCGGAAAAACAACCCCTGAAAATAAATAGAAAAGACTTAAAAGACAAGCCAAATAAAATGCCAGCTTTGCAATTTTTTGGTGAAAACGAAAATCAGACTGCAGTTTCTTGCGATAAAAAACACAGCTAATCTCAGCCAATAAAAACAAAGATATAACAACCGTAACAATCATTGGAGATATTGTCCATATCACGGTATGCCTATATACCACTGTCACAAAAGAACAAACGACTAGCAAAAAAAGAACGGCATTCGACAGCAACCAAAAAGTTTTTGGTTCCCTCAGATCATAAGAGTGACCGTCTGTGTCTTGTTTATTTCCTTCCACTATTAGCCTCCAATAAATTTAAAAACTGCACAAATCACCCCTACGGTCCATCGGGGCCGTCTGAATCGCTCGGGCCTTTTGGTCCTTTTGGTCCCTTGGGGCCTTTAGGATCCTTTGGCCCTTTTTCGGGACCCTTGGGTCCATCGGGGCCTCCGCCTCGGCCT
>NZ_JBRUHR010000032.1:0-6902 GCF_053206925.1 Streptococcus dentiloxodontae
ATAGGAATCTTTCTAATGATGGTTTTGTCGCTTTTCATTATAAGTCATATGGGACTTTTTGTGTATACACTCAAAAAGCCCTATAATATCTGAATGAGATTTACCCACTACAGATATTATAGAGCCAATAAAAAATCCTTTCTGATGAAAGGATTTTTTATTAATCTAAATTGAGATGTTTTTTGAGAATGCAGTGTGTTCCGAAGTAATAAAGTACTGAGTAAATAAGGACAATTATAGTGGTATATAGAAAATAAGCAGTAAAATCAGCAGCGGTTGTCGCATTCGTAAAACTAATATTTAAGAGATCTGCTCCCCATGCCGATATGGTACTTGCTATAGCAGCAATGGTGAAGTAAGTTACAAAACTCATCAAAACCTTATGGTTTTTAAAGAGACTGCCAATAGAAATAGCAAGATAGTAACCTAAGATAGCATTTATTACTGATACAATGATGTAAACGATAGACAGGAAAAAGAGAGGAAAATTAAAATTAACAGTCTTACCAAAGTATCCATCTCTAAAACCTTCAAAGGAGGACGTAAGGCTTTCAAAAAAAGAATCAGTAGAGGCAACGGTAGCAACTAGGAAGATACTCAATAAAAACGTTATGCCAGATAATACAGACCAAGAAGAAGCAGCTAACAATTTAGAAAAAATCAATTGATGCTGATTGACAGGGAGTGTATTGGTCAGGTATCCTTCACGGCCATAAATATTAGTAGCAAAGCGTCTGATGATTAAAACAACAGTTGAGATAATGATTGTGGATAAAACAAACACAAAACCTAAAAAACAAATAACAAAAAGGATTGCAAGAGGCCAGCCCATTCGTTCATCAGGGATTGTAATTTCTGTAGCCTTTAGTGAGGCCTCACTAAGGAGATTACGGAAGAAGACACCAAGGACAATGGATAGCCCAAAGGCAATACCATAAAGACTGATATACCATTTACCGACTGATTTAAATTCGTATTTAACTAATTTCCAAAACATGTGTATCCTCCCCTAGCTATGGTAAACTTCTCTAAAAAGTTTATCAATGGATTTACCATTGGCTTCTCGAATATCATCTGCATTGCCTTGAAGATTAATCTCTCCTTCTTTGAGAAAGATAATCTCATCAAGCACAGGTTCTATATCAGCAATCAAATGAGTTGAGATGATAACAGAAGCATCTTCGGAATATTGACTGATAATCGTTTGAAGAATATAGTCCCTGGCTGCGGGGTCAACACCGCCAATAGGCTCATCTAAAAGATAAAGTTTAGCCTGACGGCTCATAACAAGAATTAGCTGAACTTTTTCTTTATTACCTTTAGACAAGCTTCTTAGACGTTCGGAAGGGTCAAGATTTAAATCTTTTAGGAGCTGAAGTGCCACATCTGTACGAAAATCAGCATAGAAATCCTTAAAAAAATTTAAACAGCTCTGAATGGTTTGGTGTTCATTCAGATAAGTCGTATCAGGAAGGTAAGAAATTTCTGCCTTCGTCTGAGCTGACGGTGTATGCCCGTCAACTAAAACAGTCCCCTTGCTAGGCTGCAGCAAACCATTCAATAATTTGATGACAGTGGTCTTTCCGCTGCCGTTTGGTCCTAAAAGCCCGATAATCTTTCCAGACGGGATTGTTAAATTGAGTTCCTTTAAAGCTTGTTTCTTTCCATAATTCTTACTAACATTTGTTAGAGTGATGAGTTCCTGCATATCCCCTGTAGCTCCTTCCTCTTTGTTACTGTTCAGTAAAGGTGGTAATAGCTTCTTGAATGTCAGAGCTGCTAAAACCAATGGTTTTCATGTCCTTAACAAAATTTTCCATGAGCGATTGTGCAATTTCCTGCCGTTTTTGTTCAATGAGCTGTGCATCATCCGTTACATAGCGTCCTGCTGTGCGAACAGAATAAACAAGTCCTTCATGCTCCAGCTCCGAAAAGGCTCTTTGCATAGTATTAGGATTGACGGCTGCTTCCTGAGCATATTCACGAACAGGAGGGAGCTGCTGCCCAATACCAATTTCCTTTGAAATAATTTTTAATTTGATTTGGTAAGCGATTTGTAGATAAATCGGAGATTTTTCATCGAATAACCAAGCCATAACTTTTCCCTTCTTATTTAATATAATAGGTGTATTAGATTTATGATACATTAAAATGATAGTTTTTGCAAATCAAAAGCCTTGCAAATTATTGAATACCTGAAATATCCGTTTGCCTATCCCATTCTGCCTTCTTTTTTGGTACAATAGGCATACGCGTATAAATGTAAAGAGGTAATGAAGTGAAAATTTTAGCAACAGATATGGACGGTACCTTTTTAGACGGACAGGGAACCTATGATAAAAAGCGCTTGGAGCGTCTCTTAGATGCCTGTGATGCTAAGGGTTATCTCTTTGCGGTTGCTTCGGGTAGAGCTTTGATTGCTTTAGAAAAATTATTCGAAGATTTTGTAGAACGGATTGTTCTTATCGCCGAAAATGGTTCTGTCATTCAGTATAAGGGAAACCTGCTTTACGAGGCTAAAATGGCCAGGGAGGATTACCTGCATACAGCAGATGTCATTCAATCTTTTGCAGACTGTCAGGGTTTACTTCTGTCCGGCCGTAAGGGAGCCTATGCACCGCTAGATTCAGAAGATGCTTATATTGAACGTGTCAAACATTATTACGAGAATGTTCAGCTGACAGATCTAGCAGCTGTGACAGATGATGTTTTTAAATTAACGGCTCAATTTACGGATGAGACGGTGCTTGAGCGCGAAGATTGGCTTAATGCTAATTTACAGGGCAAAACCGCCGTTACGACAGGATTTGATGCTATGGATATCATCATTGAAGGTGTTGACAAAGGATTTGGACTTGAGCATCTCTGTCAGGAGCTGAGCTTGCCGGTACATGATGTTATCGCTTTTGGCGATAATCTTAATGATAAAGAAATGCTTATCTTTGCGGGCTCTGCTATTGCCACTGAAAACGCACGAGATGAGATAAAAGCTATCGCAGATGAGGTTATTGGCCACCATGCCGATGGCGCAGTAATGGATTATATGGAAAGGCTGGTAAATAATGGCTGAAATTAAAGTAGTAGCATTGGATTTGGACAATACACTCTTCAATTCTCAAAAAAAGGTGTCAGAAGGCAATAAGGCGGTGCTGCGTCGGGCACGTGACAAGGGGGTTAAAGTTGTCATTACAACTGGCCGTCCTTTAAAGGCTATTGAATGGCTGATTGATGAAATTGGCCTGCGTTCTGATGAACAATATATCATTACGTTTAATGGCGGAATGGTACAACGTACGACGGGTGAGATTTTGGATAAGACGACCATTAGTCTGGATCAGGTACGTGAAATCTATAAAGAAATTGCTCCGCTGGGCTTGCCTCTGGATGTTTTATCTGATGCAGAAGTTTATGAAATTAATCAAGTAGGTAGGGCATCCTTATATCAAGCTGTTAATCCGCTTTTGACTTTTCATGAGGTAGATACACCTGATGCCATTCCGGAAGACTTGGTGATTAATAAAGTTATTGTTGCTTTTGAGCAAGAATATTTGGACGCCCAGATTCCTAAAATTTCTGAGGAGCTTCACAGCAAATTTGAGATTTGCAAATCACGTGATATTGTTCTGGAAATCATGCCTAAGGGCGTTCATAAGGCTACAGGACTTAAACTTTTAGCGCAGCATTTGGATCTTAGTTCAGAAAATTTCATGACTGTTGGGGATGAAGAGAATGATTTGACCATGACCCAGTGGGCAGGCCTTGGTGTGGCTATGAAAAATGCGGTGCCTGCCCTGAGAGATGTGGCAGATGCCATTACCGAAAAAGATAATGATGAAAATGGCGTTGGCTGGGCGGTCGAAAAATACATTCTCAGCCAATTCGATGAAGAAAATTAATTGTAGGAAGGAGAAACAATGGGATTATTTGACCGTTTGTTTGGAAAAAAAGAAGAAACTGCTGCCAGTACAGAGCCGTCTGACAGTCTTGCTTCTAATCAGGAAGAAAATATTAGGGATTCTGCAGAAGTATTTTCGGAAGTTCAGCAATCAGAGCAATTGCAGTCTGAGACAGCACAGTTTGACCGTTTTGAAACCGTAAAGGCTATCGACTTTAATGACAGAGTGTCTGTTCAAAAAGGCGAGCCAAAAAATCAAGAAACAACGGTTGGCGAGGAGAAACCAGACATGACAGAGCCGTTCTTGAATGAAGACAGCCAGTCAGAAAGCAGTGAGAAATCTGCAGAGCAAGTCAATTCATCTGAGCCGGCAGCAACTGACAGTGAAACTTCGGCAGAAGAAGCTCCTTCAGCCTCCCCTGGCCAAAATCGTTTTGAAGATTTGATGGCGGATTATTACGCTAAAAAAGCTGCAGCAGCTAAGGCGGCTGAAAAGGGAGAAGCTATCAGCTTTGAAGCTGTTCAAACACGGGAAGAAGAACCAGTGTCAGAACAGTCCGATTCAAAAGAATCAACTGAGGAAAAATACAATCGTACTCTAAAGAAGACACGCACTGGATTTGCGGCTAGACTCAATGAATTTTTTGCTAATTTCCGCAGTGTTGATGAAGAATTTTTCGAAGAACTGGAAGAAATGCTCATCCTGTCTGATGTTGGTGTCACTGTTGCGACTCAGCTAACTGAGGAGCTCCGTCAGGAAGCCAAATTGGAAAACGCTAAGAAGTCAGAGGATTTGCAGCGGGTTATTATCGAAAAGCTAGTAGATATTTATGAGAAAGACGATGTTTACAATGAAGCTATCAATTTTCAAGATGGCTTAACTGTGATGCTTTTTGTTGGAGTCAATGGTGTTGGAAAGACAACATCAATTGGGAAATTGGCTTATAAATACAAGAATCAAGGCAAAAAGGTCATGTTTGTGGCAGCTGATACATTTCGGGCTGGAGCTGTAGCTCAGCTGGTTGAATGGGGACGCCGTGTGGAGGTTCCTGTGGTGACTGGACCTGAAAAGGCAGATCCTGCCTCTGTTGTTTTTGATGGAATGGAAAAAGCTGTTGAAGAAGGCATTGATGTGCTCATGATTGACACGGCTGGCCGTTTGCAAAATAAAGACAATCTTATGGCAGAGCTTGAAAAAATTGGCCGTATTATCAAACGTGTAGTACCAGATGCTCCCCATGAAACCTTGCTGGCTTTAGATGCTTCAACAGGCCAAAATGCGCTTAGCCAAGCTAAAGAATTTTCTAAAATGACACCGCTGACGGGACTGATTTTGACGAAACTGGATGGAACGGCTAAGGGCGGAGTTGTGCTGGCTATCCGTCAAGAATTGGACATTCCTGTTAAACTCATTGGTTTTGGTGAAAAAATTGATGATATTGGGGAGTTTCATTCGGAAGATTTCATGAGAGGTTTGTTAGAAGGTTTGATATAAAAACCTAGCGGTTTATTGCAGAATAGAAACCTTGAAGATTAGGTTATTTTTTGCTAAACTAGTAAAGAACGTTTTTTGGTTTTTGACTGCTGACAGTCAAAGTAATCTCAAAGGAGTATAACATGTCTGAACGCGGACTCTTGATTGTTTTTTCAGGTCCTTCTGGTGTTGGCAAAGGAACCGTTCGTCAGGAAATTTTTTCAACACCAGATCATAGGTTTAATTATTCGGTCTCCATGACAACCCGTCCGCAGCGCCCGGGTGAGGTTGATGGTGTGGATTATTTTTTCCGCAGCCGTGAGGAATTTGAAGAACTGATTCGTAAAGGCCAAATGCTGGAATATGCAGAGTATGTTGGCAATTACTATGGAACTCCTCTGACTTATGTTAATGAAACGTTAGACAAGGGCATTGATGTCTTTCTTGAAATTGAAGTTCAAGGGGCTCTTCAGGTCAAAGCTAAAGTGCCAGATGCCGTCTTTATTTTTCTGACACCGCCTGATCTGGAGGAGCTAGAAGATCGTCTAGTAGGACGCGGAACGGACTCCAAGGAAGTTATTGCCAAGCGCATTGCGCGTGCGCGTGAAGAAATTGCCCTTATGCGTGAGTATGATTATGCTGTGGTTAATGATGAAGTACCGCTTGCCGCAGAACGTGTTAAGCGTGTCATTGAAGCAGAGCATTATCGTGTTGACCGTGTTATTGGCCGCTATCAAAACATGATTTCGGATAAAAAATTTTCAGATAAATAATTAGAAACAGGTACAAAACTTATGATGTTACAACCGTCTATTGATAAACTTTTGGACAAGGTTCCTTCAAAATATTCCCTCGTTATTTTACAGGCAAAGCGTGCGCATGAATTAGAAGAAGGTGCTAAACCTACTCAAGAATTCACATCTGTAAAACCAACGCTTCAAGCCCTCGAAGAAATTGAGTCTGGCAATGTTACCATTCATCCAGATCCAGAGGCAAAACGCGAAGCTGTTCGACTGAAAGCAGTTGCGGAACGCTTGGCAGCTGAGGAAGAAGAGCGTAAAATTAAAGAACAAATTGCTAAAGAAAAAGAAGAAGGAGAAAAAATCTGAGGTTTATAAAATCTTGGATTTTTCTCATTTATCAAGTCGCAAAAAACGAAGTTATGGATAGGAAATGCTAACTCTATTCATTTTGCCGCAAACTTGACTTTTAGCGGTTAAAGGATAAAAGACCGACACAATCGATACTATTGTGTAAGGCGAGTTAGTGAGTTGTTTAGCGAAGGTCCCTAGGACTTCGCGTAGAATGTCTAGTGATTATAGTTGACAGGATATTTTTTTAAGCGACAGGAGCCGACACAATCGATGCTATTGTGTAAGGCGAGTTAGTGAGTTGTTTAGCGAAGGTCCCCTAGGACTTCGCGTAGAATGTCTAGTGATTATAGTTGACAGGATATTTTTTTAAGCGACAGGAGCCGACACAATCGATGCTATTGTGTAAGGCGAGTTAGTGAGTTGTTTAGCGAAGGTCCCC
>NZ_JBRUHR010000033.1:0-6443 GCF_053206925.1 Streptococcus dentiloxodontae
TTCGAAACTTCAAAAACTTTAAAACTAAAATTCTTATCGCTTTGAACATGCAAAGAGAGAGAACCAATCTGATTCTCTCTCGTGCTTAGTTATAAGTCACCCACTACAGTTGACAAAGAGCCGAAATACTTTAATCAGCAATCAAAGTTTCAAGCCCCACCTTCATCATATCAGTAAAGGTTGTTTGGCGTTCTTCTGCGGTCGTGTCCTCTTCTGGATGCACAAGGCTGTCAGAAACGGTCATAATGCCAAGTGCTTGAACATGATGCTGTGCCGCCAGATAATAAAGGGCTGCCGCTTCCATTTCAATGGCTTTAACGCCTAGTGTTCCCAGTTTCATATTGCGCTCTGGCATGTTTGAATAGAAAACATCTGATGACAAAACACTGCCGACATGAGTGGTCAATTTCAAGTCTTGTGCGATATGATAGGCCTTATCCAAAAGCTTAAAATCAGCAATCTGCGGAAAATCATACTCTGGGAAATCATTGCGGATAATGTTGGAATTGGTTGCTGCTGCTTGAGCCAGCACCAATTCGCGGACATGAACATCTGGATCAATCGATCCCGCAGTACCGACCCGAATCAGCTTTTTCACGCCGTAGTCAACAATGAGTTCACGCGCATAGATGGAAATCGAAGGCATACCCATGCCCGTACCCATAACAGAAACGTGATGACCTTTATAAGTTCCAGTAAAGCCAAGCATACCGCGAATTTCGTTAAAGCATTCCGCATTTTCCAGAAAATTCTCCGCGATAAATTTAGCACGAAGCGGATCGCCCGGAAGTAAGATTTTATCAGCAATTTGGCCTTGTTCGGCCCCAATATGAATAGACATAATATAAGATACCAAGCCCGTCAAAAAACCGAATTGAAAATAGGCGGCGATTAGAAAATCCTGATTTTCTGAATCGACGGTCTTTTTCACAAGGTTTTAGGGCGGGTTCATTTCCTTTCTTTTTAATGTGCAGGTACAGGGAAATCCCGATTTCCCTGCGGTTTATCTATTTTCCGAGCTTTCCGCTCGAGTTCAAGTCAAATGACTCTTCTCTTTCCTTTCTTTCGTTTTTATTCGTTTAAGACAAGGCTCAGTTTATATTCAGCTTAACCAAATATAGTGCCTTATCCTTTTTGTAGAATTTAAGAGCACAAGTTCTCGCTCTTATTCTAATAGATTAACGGGATGCAAATGACCAGAACATTATTTTTCTGTAGTCAAACAAACTGATTAGTTCTCACCACTATCGTCATTTGATTTTCCAACAGCTAACGCAGTTTGTCCCGCTCCAAGACAGATAAAGAGAATTCCCAATATCCTTGAAGAATTTTGAAATAAAAAAATGAGTCCAGCTAAGAAAGATAGAATCCCACTTAGTAAGTGTAATGTTTTAGGATTCATATTTTTCATATGATTACCTTCTTTCATAAGAATGTTATAACCCAGCCAAAATAGCTTTGAAGTTTTCCTTCTTAATGGGATTATTTATCTCGCTTGCTTTTTATTTGTGATTTGTGTCACTCCGATGATGAAAAACAAGCCATGGTAAACCAAATAATCCTTTGATTGCTTGAAATAAAGCTAACTAGCAAACTGAACGAGGCTGTTAAAAAACAGAGATAGTCGTATCGAAATTTTTCATAAAGTCCCTTCTATTTGAGTGAATTTATCCAAGAATTCAAACAAGGCCTGATTCATCTGAGCATAGTCACAATCCAAAATGGTTTGAGCTGGCTGGTAATACTGCTGCTCCGCTGCTTGCTGATTATAATCCGCTTCTTCTGCTAAAAGCGCTGCTGTCAAACTTTTAGAAAATTCCAAATGACACTGAAAAGCATAGACTTTATCTGCATATTTGATGATCTGACGCGGACAGCCTTGGCTAGTTGCCAAAACCTGAGCATCCTTTGTCAGCCCAGGCATATCGCCGTGCCAATGACCAACTGTCAGCTCTTGTCCAAAATGGGCAAGATTTTTATCTGCCAAGCCAGCTTCTGTCAGATAAATTGGGAAGTTCCCGATTTCCCTTTCAGGACTGTGTTCAAAAGCAGCGCCAAAAGCCTGACCAATCAGCTGAGCGCCAAGGCAAGCACCGATAACATACTTACCTGCTTCCACCGCTTTTTGAATGAATGCTATTTCTGCTTGAGCATCATAATAAGGAAAGTCTGACTTGGTAGATGATGGACTCTGCGGTCCGCCCATAACAATCAACATGTCGAAATCAGCTGCTTGAGGCAGTTTTTCATATTGATAAACTTTCGTGATACCGATTTCATGTCCCTTCATGGCAGCCCAAGCCAGATATGCTCCAGGAGCTTCAAAAACTTCATGAATGATAAAATGAACCCTCATTATAACACACTTTCTATCTTACAATTTGGCAAGAACAGCTTTTACCAACTCTTTAAAGTTTTCTTTAATTTGGTTGGTTACTTCTACTACTTCTTCATGTTTTAGTTCTGATTGGAAGCCAGCTGCGTGGTTAGTAATAGCAGAAATTCCCAAGACCTTCAATCCCGAATGCGCTGCAACGATAACCTCTGGAACAGTTGACATACCGACTGCATCTGCTCCCAATGTTTTGAAAGCACGAATTTCCGCTGGTGTTTCGTAAGAAGGTCCCGTCACTCCGATATAGACACCCTCATCCAATTTGACATCCAATTTTTGAGCAACCGCATGCGCAGTTTCACGATAAATTGGTGTATAAGCATGCGACATATCAGGAAAACGTGCTCCAAATTCATCTAAATTTTCACCAATCAAAGGATTTTGTCCTGTCAGATTAATATGATCATTGATGAGCATGAGCGTTCCGGGGCCGAAACTAATTCCTCCAGCTGCATTGGTCACAATAAGCCCTTCACAGCCCAGTGCCTTCATAACACGGATTGGAAATGTTACCACTTCAAGCGGATTGCCTTCATAAAAATGAAAACGGCCTTGCAGAGCCAGCACTATACGACCAGATAGCTTGCCGTAAACCAGCTTTCCAGCGTGCCCGACAACCGTTGACTGTCCCCAATTAGGGATATCAGCATAGTCAATAACAACAGCATCTTCAATTTCCTCAGCTAATTCACCGAGTCCTGAACCCAAAATAAGTCCAAATTCAGGTTTTTCAATCCCCTTGCTTTCTAAAAAAGCTTGGGTTACTCTGATTTTTTCCAGTAATGACATAGTTTTTTCCTTTATTTATATTTAACAAGTGAGGTATCTTTTTTAGATAAAGCGGGTGCTCAGGCTCACCGCTTTTATTTTGTCCAAAACAATAGATTTCCTCTAACAAATTTGATATTTCTTTGGATCTGTGTTGATAAAAACCAGAATTTCCCCAACAGGCAACAATTTCATCTGATATCTCAGCATAATTTAAAATATAATAATCATTATCATCACCAATGGGGTCATCAACTGCCCATAGATTAATCGGATCTGTACTACGATAAGCAAAAAGATTAGTCATGTATAATCCCCCATATCCCCATGATTTACCAAAACTAATACATCGACGAATGGTTGGGCCATCAACTGTTTCATCAGCGGTTGATGGATTTAATCCGATAAACAGCAATTTAGGTAATTGAGCATCCTATTCACGCAATAATATGTAACGATATTTTCTATCTTCAGACAAAATAGCTTCTGTTCTCACAGTAGTAGTCCTCCCTAACTTTAGCATAACAGGAAAACCCATTTATTATGCTTTTATTAACTCCAAAATCTTTTCAGCTGTCTTGCTATTTCGAATGGTTACCTGACGGTAAAAATCCTCTTTTATCAACTGTTTGTGGTAACTTGTTTTCAGATATTCGCTTTCAGTATACTTGCCCCAATAGATGCCCAATTCGCCAAAATGGACTACTTCATCTCTCAGCGAAAAGGACGTGATACGCTCAACAACCTTTTCTTTATCCATCTTTTCTGTAAAAAAGAGAACATCTTTTCGCGCTAAATCTCGATGCCACCAATCAGGCAGATCCTTATAATCTTTCTCATATTCCTCTTGGGAAAAGAGTGCAAAATACTGGATAAAAGGATAATATTCTGCAAACAGCTGCTCAAACTGAGCAATGATATCAAAGCGAGGCTCTTCTGATTGAAAGAAAAGATTGCCGCTGTTGATATAGGTTTTGACATTTGAAAATCCCATATCTGTCACCAGCTGACGAAGCTCGCTCATAACCACTTTGTTTTTACCGCCGACATTGATACCTCTTAAAAGCAGAACGTAAATTTTCATCTTATACTAACTTATCCAAGAAGCTTTCCCCAATCATAGCGGTAGCAACACCAAAGTTATCTGCAATGGTTGCTGAAATATCAGCATAATGTCCAACTGAGATAGTGCCGCTGCCCTTAAAGGCTGGGCTGTAAGCTAAAAGCGGTACATATTCACGGGTATGATCCGTTCCGGCATAGGTTGGGTCATTACCGTGATCAGCGGTAATCAAAAGAAGATCATCTTCATTCATCGCTGCTATAATCTCTGGTAAACGTTCATCAAATTCATGTAGGCAATCACGATAGCCATGTGCATTGCGGCGATGACCATAAAGAGCGTCAAAATCAACCAAGTTGGTAAACGAGAAACCGTAAGTGAACTCAGGCAAGCCCATGGTCTTAATCAAGGTGTCCACACCGTGACTGTTGGATTTATTATGTCCCATGTCATTGGTGATACCTGAACCATTGAAAATGTCATTGATTTTGCCGACAGCATAAGTTGCCACACCAGCATCAGCCAGTTTATTTAACACAGTCGGTGCAAATGGTGACACCGCATAATCGTGACGGTTGGCTGTCCGCGTGAAATTGCCCGGCTGGCCGACATAAGGACGGGCAATGATACGCCCCAAAAGAGTTGGACGTTCTAGTGTAATGGAGCGAGCATATTCACAGATTTTATAAAGCTCCTCCAAAGGAATAACATCTTCGTGAGCCGCGATTTGCAAAACTGGGTCAGCTGAAGTGTAGATAATCAGCTCACCTGTCTCCATTTGACGCGAACCAAAATCATCAATAACAGCTGTTCCTGAATAAGGTTTGTTAGCTTCACGAATAACTTTGCGGCCTGAAAATTCTTCAATCCTTTGAATCAATTCTTCAGGAAAACCATTCCAAAAGGTATCAAATGGCTCTGTAATATTGAGCCCCATAATTTCCCAGTGGCCAGTCATAGTATCCTTACCGTTTGATACTTCTTCCAATTTTGTAGCATAACCGCTTGGATGACTCTCAGCAGCTACCGTTTTCAAAGGTGTTTGGCGTGGGATATTTCCCAGACCGATTTTAGCCATATTAGGCACATGCAGCCCGACCGTTTTTGAGATATGTCCCAGAGTATCAGAAGCCCCGTCTGGCACGCCAGCATTATTGAAATCATTGGCGTCGGGTGCTGCACCAATTCCAACTGAATCTAAAACAACAAGATGAATACGATTAAATTTAGACATATTTTTCTTTCTAAGGGTGATTTTAGCACCCACGACCTCTAACTGTTATTTTTCCAAAACTTGAACGCCATCTTTACCAGCGACAATGACTTTATCCACCATACCGTTAAAAAGACCATGTTCAACGATACCTGTCATAGCTTTGAGTTCCTTGCCAAAAGCAACAGGATTTTCAATAACACCGAGGTCAAGGTCAATGATGAAATTTTTCATATCTGTCACAAAACGGACACCATCATACTCACGGAAAGAAGGTTTGTAGCCTTTGGCAGCAAATTCACGGAAAATGCGCTCTGCACCGTATTGCACTACTTCAACAGGCAGTTTAAAAGCACCGAGTTTATCCACCATCTTACTTTCGTCAACTACCCAGATGTATTCTTTGGTTGGTGTGGCTACGATTTTTTCCATGAGAAGGGCTCCGCCGCCACCCTTGATACCATTGAAATCTGGATCAACCTCGTCTGCACCGTCAACCGTCACATCAATGCTGTCAATATCATCAACTGCCTTGAGTGGAATGCCCAGACCTTCAGCCTGAGTAGTTGTCCGACTTGATGTTGTCACGCCAGTCACTTGCAGGCCTTCTTCTTGAACACGACGCCCAATTTCCTCTACAAAATAATAAGCTGTCGAACCCGTTCCCAGTCCTACAATCATGCCATCTTTAACGTATTGAGCGGCTCTAACACCAGCAATCTTTTTCAGTTCTTCCATGCTCGTCTCCCTTGCATCTTTTCTAAACATCATATACTTTCCATTATACCATGTTTCAAGCACATTGGAAATCATTTCTGAAGCCTGTATCAGACGTAAATATTCTAAAAAAGCTGAGTTCTTTTGTCCCAGCTTTTAAAAATTTAGGCTCTATAATATCTGTAGTGGGTAAATCTCATTCAGATATTATAGGGCTTTTTGAGGGTATGAAAAAAAGTCCCATATGACTTATAATGAAAAGCGACCAAACTCACATTAGAAAGACT
>NZ_JBRUHR010000034.1:0-5455 GCF_053206925.1 Streptococcus dentiloxodontae
GCTAAGCGACTCCCATATCTGGCAGGGGGCAACCCCCAACTACTTCCGGCGTGCTAGGGCTTAACTGCTGTGTTCGGCATGGAAACAGGTGTATCTCCTAGGCTAGCGTCACTTAACCAATTGAATAGTTGCCTACTCAAAATTGAATAAATCTATCTTAACAAGTTTCCGATACACTGTCAATCCTTTCAGGCGGTTTCTACGCCCTCATTACTTATTTTTGGATAAGTCCTCGAGCTATTAGTATTAGTCCGCTTCATGCCTCACAGCACTTCCACTCCTAACCTATCTACCTGATCTTCTCTCAGGGCTCTTACTGATATATAATCATGGGAAATCTCATCTTGAGGGGGGCTTCACACTTAGATGCTTTCAGCGTTTATCCCGTCCCTACATAGCTACCCAGCGATGCCTTTGGCAAGACAACTGGTACACCAGCGGTAAGTCCACTCTGGTCCTCTCGTACTAGGAGCAGATCCTCTCAAATTTCCTTCGCCCGCGACGGATAGGGACCGAACTGTCTCACGACGTTCTGAACCCAGCTCGCGTGCCGCTTTAATGGGCGAACAGCCCAACCCTTGGGACCGACTACAGCCCCAGGATGCGACGAGCCGACATCGAGGTGCCAAACCTCCCCGTCGATGTGAACTCTTGGGGGAGATAAGCCTGTTATCCCCAGGGTAGCTTTTATCCGTTGAGCGATGGCCCTTCCATACGGAACCACCGGATCACTAAGCCCGACTTTCGTCCCTGCTCGAGTTGTTGCTCTCGCAGTCAAGCTCCCTTATACCTTTACACTCTGCGATTGATTTCCAACCAATCTGAGGGAACCTTTGGGCGCCTCCGTTACCTTTTAGGAGGCGACCGCCCCAGTCAAACTGCCCGTCAGACACTGTCTCCGATAGGGGTTGCCTATCTAGGTTAGAGTAGCCATAACACAAGGGTAGTATCCCAACAACGCCTCCATCGAAACTGGCGTCCCGATCTCTTTGGCTCCTACCTATCCTGTACATGTGGTACAGATACTCAATATCAAACTGCAGTAAAGCTCCATGGGGTCTTTCCGTCCTGTCGCGGGTAACCTGCATCTTCACAGGTACTAAAATTTCACCGAGTCTCTCGTTGAGACAGTGCCCAAATCATTACGCCTTTCGTGCGGGTCGGAACTTACCCGACAAGGAATTTCGCTACCTTAGGACCGTTATAGTTACGGCCGCCGTTTACTGGGGCTTCAATTCACACCTTCGACATTGTCTAAGCGCTCCTCTTAACCTTCCAGCACCGGGCAGGCGTCACCCCCTATACTTCATCTTACGATTTCGCAGAGAGCTGTGTTTTTGATAAACAGTTGCTTGGGCCTATTCACTGCGGCTGACCTAAATCAGCGCCCCTTCTCCCGAAGTTACGGGGCCATTTTGCCGAGTTCCTTAACGAGAGTTCTCTCGATCACCTGAGGCTACTCGCCTCGACTACCTGTGTCGGTTTGCGGTACGGGTAGAGTATCATTAACGCTAGAAGCTTTTCTTGGCAGTGTGACATCACTAACTTCGCTACTAAACTTCGCTCCCCATCACAGCTCAATGTTACAGATAAAAGCATTTAACTCATATCACACCTCACTGCTTAGACGTGCTCTTCCAATCGCACGCTTTAGTTAGCCTACTGCGTCCCTCCATCACTATATACTCTAGTACAGGAATATCAACCTGTTGCCCATCGGATACACCTTTCGGTCTCTCCTTAGGTCCCGACTAACCCAGGGCGGACGAGCCTTCCCCTGGAATCCTTAGTCTTACGGTGGACAGGATTCTCACCTGTCTTGCGCTACTCATACCGGCATTCTCACTTCTATGCGTTCCAGCGCTCCTCACGGTACACCTTCGCCACACATAGAACGCTCTCCTACCATTACCTTTTAGGTAATCCACAGCTTCGGTAAACTGTTTTAGCCCCGGTACATTTTCGGCGCAGGGTCACTCGACTAGTGAGCTATTACGCACTCTTTGAATGAATAGCTGCTTCTAAGCTAACATCCTAGTTGTCTGTGCAACCCCACATCCTTTTCCACTTAACAGTTATTTGGGGACCTTAGCTGGTGGTCTGGGCTGTTTCCCTTTCGACTACGGATCTTAGCACTCGCAGTCTGACTGCCGATGATAACTCGTTGGCATTCGGAGTTTATCTGAGATTGGTAATCCGGGATGGACCCCTCACCCAAACAGTGCTCTACCTCCAAGAGTCTCACATCAACGCTAGCCCTAAAGCTATTTCGGAGAGAACCAGCTATCTCCAAGTTCGTTTGGAATTTCTCCGCTACCCACAAGTCATCCAAGCACTTTTCAACGTGCCCTGGTGCGGTCCTCCAGTGAGTTTTACCTCACCTTCAACCTGCTCATGGGTAGGTCACATGGTTTCGGGTCTACATCCACATACTCCTTCGCCCTATTAAGACTCGGTTTCCCTACGGCTCCGTCTCTTCAACTTAACCTCGCATGTAAACGTAACTCGCCGGTTCATTCTACAAAAGGCACGCTCTCACCCATTAACGGGCTCGAACTTCTTGTAGGCACACGGTTTCAGGTTCTCTTTCACTCCCCTCCCGGGGTGCTTTTCACCTTTCCCTCACGGTACTGGTTCACTATCGGTCACTAGGGAGTATTTAGGGTTGGGAGATGGGCCTCCCAGATTCCGACGGGATTCCTCGTGTCCCGCCGTACTCAGGATCCTGCTAGGGTTAAAGACTATTTCGAATACGAGGCTCTTACTCTCTTTGGCTTACCTTCCCAGGTAATTCTTCTATACTCTTTAAGTCCACATTGCAGTCCTACAACCCCAGAGTGTAAACACTCTGGTTTGCCCTTTTGCCTCTTCGCTCGCCGCTACTAAGGCAATCGCTCTTGCTTTCTCTTCCTGCAGCTACTTAGATGTTTCAGTTCACTGCGTCTTCCTTCTCATAACCTTAACAGTTATGGATACTAGTCATTAACTAGTGGGTTCCCCCATTCGGACATCTCTGGATCATAGCTTACTTACAGCTCCCCAAAGCATTTCGTCGTTAGTCACGTCCTTCTTCGGCTCCTAGTGCCAAGGCATCCACCGTGCGCCCTTATTAACTTAACCTTATTTTTTAACTCATTAAAATATAAACAGCGTTTCGGTTTATTTCTTGTTACTTTCTCTATATTGTTTCCAATATAGTTTGATAGATGTATTCAATTTTCAATGGACAATCTTTAGGATACTAAGACCGTCCCAACTTGTTGGGCATTTCTGTAGAAAAATAGGAAACTGACGCTAGTGTCTTTAGACACGAGGACGTTTATCTTTTTTCCTAAGAAATGAGGTCGTGTTTAACTACTAATAGTTAAACCTTTATCCTATTCCTATTTTAGCGACTTCGTTGTCATAAACAAGATACTGAGTTGAACCCTCTGTTAGTATCCTGTTTTATGGAGCCTAGCGGGATCGAACCGCTGACCTCCTGCGTGCAAAGCAGGCGCTCTCCCAGCTGAGCTAAGGCCCCACATGCCCTCTCAAAACTAAATAAGAACCAAATGCATTCCGTTACTAAAATAACAGCTTTACTCTCTAACCCTTACGAGCTAAATTGTACTCGGGCTAAAAGCTTGTGATTTAGATGTCTGCCCTAAGAAATCAGGATTTCTTGGTCAGCCCCTAAAATCAAGTCGCTTTTTTCGCCCTCCGTTACTTAGTTTTTCCTTAGAAAGGAGGTGATCCAGCCGCACCTTCCGATACGGCTACCTTGTTACGACTTCACCCCAATCATCTATCCCACCTTAGGCGGCTGGCTCCTAAAAGGTTACCTCACCGACTTCGGGTGTTACAAACTCTCGTGGTGTGACGGGCGGTGTGTACAAGGCCCGGGAACGTATTCACCGCGGCGTGCTGATCCGCGATTACTAGCGATTCCGACTTCATGGAGGCGAGTTGCAGCCTCCAATCCGAACTGAGATCGGCTTTCAGAGATTAGCTTGCCGTCACCGGCTTGCGACTCGTTGTACCGACCATTGTAGCACGTGTGTAGCCCAGGTCATAAGGGGCATGATGATTTGACGTCATCCCCACCTTCCTCCGGTTTATTACCGGCAGTCTCGCTAGAGTGCCCAACTTAATGATGGCAACTAACAATAGGGGTTGCGCTCGTTGCGGGACTTAACCCAACATCTCACGACACGAGCTGACGACAACCATGCACCACCTGTCTCCGATGTACAAAAGTAACTTCTTATCTCTAAGAATAGCATCGGGATGTCAAGACCTGGTAAGGTTCTTCGCGTTGCTTCGAATTAAACCACATGCTCCACCGCTTGTGCGGGCCCCCGTCAATTCCTTTGAGTTTCAACCTTGCGGTCGTACTCCCCAGGCGGAGTGCTTATTGCGTTAGCTGCGGCACTGAGTCCCGGAAAGGACCCAACACCTAGCACTCATCGTTTACGGCGTGGACTACCAGGGTATCTAATCCTGTTCGCTCCCCACGCTTTCGAGCCTCAGCGTCAGTTACAGACCAGAGAGCCGCTTTCGCCACCGGTGTTCCTCCATATATCTACGCATTTCACCGCTACACATGGAATTCCACTCTCCCCTTCTGCACTCAAGTCCTGCAGTTTCAAAAGCAAACAATGGTTAAGCCACTGCCTTTAACTTCTGACTTACAGAACCGCCTGCGCTCCCTTTACGCCCAATAAATCCGGACAACGCTCGGGACCTACGTATTACCGCGGCTGCTGGCACGTAGTTAGCCGTCCCTTTCTGGTAAGTTACCGTCACTTGATGAACTTTCCACTCTCATCAACGTTCTTCTCTTACAACAGAGCTTTACGATCCGAAAACCTTCTTCACTCACGCGGCGTTGCTCGGTCAGGGTTCCCCCCATTGCCGAAGATTCCCTACTGCTGCCTCCCGTAGGAGTCTGGGCCGTGTCTCAGTCCCAGTGTGGCCGATCACCCTCTCAGGTCGGCTATGTATCGTTGCCTTGGTAAGCCATTACCTTACCAACTAGCTAATACAACGCAGGTCCATCTACTAGTGATACACTTGTATCTTTCAAGTTCTTAACATGTGTTCAAAACTTTTATGCGGTATTAGCTATCGTTTCCAATAGTTATCCCCCGCTAATAGGCAGGTTACCTACGCGTTACTCACCCGTTCGCGACTCTTTACTTCCGGTGTAGCAAGCTACGGTGAAAGCAAAGCGTTCCACTTGCATGTATTAGGCACGCCGCCAGCGTTCGTCCTGAGCCAGGATCAAACTCTCATTTAATCTTACTCTTTCTGTCCGCCGACAGATTTATTCGTGTAAATTGACAGGTCTATTATTCTCATAACAAACCCTGCACTTGGTTTCTTATTCAGTTCTCAAAGGGCTCTGCCTTCCTCTGAAGACAACTCCTATATTCTAGCAAACCTTATTCCCTTTGTCAACTACTTTTCTTCC
>NZ_JBRUHR010000035.1:0-5166 GCF_053206925.1 Streptococcus dentiloxodontae
AGCTTTTGGCTTTCGAAACTTCAAAAACTTTAAAACTAAAATTCTTATCGCTTTGAACATGCAAAGAGAGAGAACCAATCTGATTCTCTCTCGTGCTTAGTTATAAGTCACCCACTACAGTTGACAAGGAGCCGTAAAAAACCACCTATAATAGGTGATTCTTAAAAATTTATGCCTTTCCCATTTCAAATAATGGTGATAGAGGACGTTTTTCATGAATACGAATAATAGCTTCAGAAATCAAATCTGCAATCGAAATTTGTTCAATCTTATCAATTAAACGCTCTTTAGGAAGATAAATAGTATCCAGAACAATCAATTTTTCAATAGCTGAATTCTGAATATTGTCAAGAGCTGGGCCTGACAAAACAGGGTGAGTACAAGAAGCATAAACATGAGTTGCCCCTGCTTCTGCAAGCGCATCTGCTGCATGACAAATCGTTCCCGCCGTGTCAATCATATCATCAATTAAGATACAGGTCTTACCAGCAACATTTCCGATAATATTCATAACTTCAGAGGTATTCATCTTATCGACACTACGTCTTTTATCAATAATAGCAATTGGAGTCTGAAGACATTGTGCCAGTTTACGTGCACGCGTAACTCCTCCATGGTCAGGAGAAACAACAACCACATCATCACCTGTTAGACCCACACGGTCAAAGTAACCCGCAATTAAAGGGGCTCCCATTAAGTGATCTACAGGAATATCAAAGAAGCCTTGAATCTGAGCTGCATGAAGATCAACTGTTAAAAGGCGATCTACACCAGCTACTTCAAGCATGTTGGCTACTAACTTGGAAGTAATCGGTTCACGAGAGCGTGCTTTACGATCCTGACGAGCATAACCATAATATGGCATAACGACACTCACTGTTTCAGCACTGGCACGTTTAAGTGCATCAACCATAATTAATATTTCCATTAAATTATCATTGACTGGGGAACTAGTTGATTGAAGAATAAAAACATGATGTCCACGAATTGACTCTTCAATATTGACTTGAATTTCACCATCAGAAAATTGTCGAACGCTTGATTTTCCAAGTGTAATCCCCATACTATCAGCAACCTTAGCTGCTAACTCCTGGTTTGACGACAGTGCAAACAACTTCAAATTAGTATAAGACATGATTTCCTCCAAATATTCTACCTTCCCATTCTACCCTTTTTTAAAGCTTTTTTCAATGACTAATCAATAGCGTTAAACTCAGTTAAAAATCATTTAAAGTAAAAAAGTCTGAGATAAATCTCAGACCCCTAATATTCATTTTATGGATAAATGTAGTAAACTGAACCACCCCAAGATGATGAAGTAGGATCAAATGTACCACGATAGTTACCAATTGATTGATTACCAGCATAGTTCGCTTCAGAAACTTGGATAGCATTTGAACCTGAAACAGATGTAACCACAGCAACGTGTCCATAGCCACCACCATCATTAGGCCATACTGCTACCGCACCTGCTACTGGTGTTGTTCCTACTGAGTAACCAGCTGCTTGTGCAGAAGAAATCCAGTTCTTCGCATTACCCCAGTTATTACCAACCCAAGACGCAACTGCTTTAACACCCCAAGTACATTGACCTGCAGGATAAGTATTAGCTGACGATGAACCATCAACTTTAGCTGATGATGAAGTCGTCGTAGAAGCCGCTGGCTGACTTGCTGTTGACTGCTCTGCTGCCGGAGCTGCCTCTGTAGCACCAGATTCGGTTGAGTCAGAAGCTGTTTCATCAGTTGTACCAGAAGCTGCTGCTTGCGATGCTGATTGTTCAGAAGCCACTGCTTGTGCTGCCGCTGCTGCATTAGCTTCAGCCTGTGCTTGTTCAGAGGCAACAACTGCTTGTGATTCAGAAACAGAAGCTGCTGTTGAAGCTGCTACTGATTCTGCTGTTGATTTTTCAGTTTCAAGAGATGATTTTTCTTCTTGAGCAGTTGCCAATTCAGCTTCCAAGGTTACTTGTGCTGCTTCAAGTTCTGCTTGTTGAGTTGTTAAAGTAGCTTTATTTGACTCAAGTGTAGCTTGGTTAGCAGCAATAGTATTGATAGCTTCTTGGTTTTCTGCTTGTTTTTCCTGAAGTTCTGCTTGATCAGCTTCTTGCTCAGTCAACAAATCATCACTGGCAGATACAACTTTAGAAATAGCTGTAATACGGCTGATTGCTTCAGAAATTGATTTTGAATTCAAAATTGAATTGATGTAGCTAGTAGCAGTGTTATTTTGTTGAGCACTGCGAGCTTGCTCTTCCAATGATTCTTGACGAGCAACGATTTTGCTTGACAATTCTTGGATTTCTGTTTCCAAAGCTGATGACTTAGCTTCAAGTTCAGCATTTTGAGCTTCCAATTCAGTTTGTTGTGTTTGAATTGTTGTTACTTGTGATTGAATAGAAGATACTGCATCTTGCGCAGCCTGCTGTTGTGCAGTAAGATTTGTAATCGTACTATCTGCCGCTGCAATTTGCGAATCATAATCTTCTGCATTTACTGTTGCAGCTGTTGTAAGAGTTACACCACTTACTAAGACTGCTGAAAGAATACGTTTTTTCATAATATAAAATACTACTCCTTTTCGATAAGACTCTATTATTGTAACAAAAATTGGCGCATTTATTGTTACGCCAATGTTACAATTCTATTTAATTATATCGTCAAAATAGTAAGAAAATAGCTTTTCTATAGGTTTCTTTATTAAAATAAATAGTAATACATTAAAAACCATGGTCGGAGCAAGTTGATAGACAATGACATCCAAATAATTATAAGAAGTTATTTTATAAAGCAAGCCTAACCCATAGGCTGCCACTTCAAATAGGGAAACCATAAGAAAAATAACTAGGAAATCTACAAATAGACTTTGTCGAAGCTTACTTAGCACAAACAAAACAAAAAGATACAGCAAAGGCAAAATAAATACGACAATTCCCATGGCCTTAAAATAATAAGCATCATAAAGAAAACCTAAAAAAGCCAAATACCAAGCGATAGTTGCTTTTTGAAAATATGCGGCTAAGTAAAAAACAAAAATTAATAATAAGTGAGAAACAACAAAAAAATTATTAGGTAAAAAAGTGTCGGCAATCTCACTCAAATGTCCATCCCAAAGAAGGGCGACAAATGTTAAAAAATAGAGCATAACAGGCTTTTTCAAAATTTCCATACTAATCACCTGATCCGACTAAAGTCACGTAAGATATTGAAGTAAAATCTGCAGTGGGTTTAATATAAATTGTTCTGACATTATCTTCGTCAACAACAGAATCAACTGTTCCTACAGGAATCTCGGCAACTGAAGCGCCATCTAAGCCGCTTGTAACAACCTTGTCCCCCTTGGCAAGATCCGCAGACGAATTTAAACGCGTCATCTTTAGCAAATCCTTTTCACTGTCATATCCCGAGACAATACCATAAATTGTCGAACCAGAATTATTGGCAGCCTTAGCAGCAAGTGTAATCTCATCCTCAGTATTTGATAAAAGTGAAACAGTTGAAGTAGAATCATTAACAGATGATACAACCCCTATAACGCCTCCATTAGCAGTCGCAATCATTGACTTTTCAACACCATCGGAAGATCCTAAATTTACAGAAACAACATCCAGCCAAGAAACAGTTGAGCGAGTTTTAATTTTAGTTGTTAAGGTTACTTGATTGGAAAATGATTCACTGATGTTGAGTGATGCTCTCAGAGATTCATTTTCTTCCTTTAAATTTGATATAGTAGTTTTTTGACTTTGCAGTTCAGAGATAGTTTTCTTTAATTCGGTATTCTCCTTATAGGTTTCTACAAAATCCCCCAGTGCATCTTTTGCTGAAGCAAGTAAACTAAATGGAGCAGATAAAACAGTATCGAATTTTGAAACTAAACTTGTTACCGGTGATGTAATTGCATTAACAACTTTTGGACGCGAAAATACAAATGAAAACAGCAAAAGAAATGTTAAAACAGTTATAACAGAAACTACCAGTATACGATAAATACTATTTTTCATCCGTCGCTCCTAAACAAAAATAAAAGAAAACGAATTATCGAAAGATAACTCGTTCTAATAACGGAGAATGGGGGATTCGAACCCCCGCGCCAGTTACCCGACCTAACGATTTAGCAAACCGTCCTCTTCAGCCTCTTGAGTAATTCTCCACTATGGGCACGAGTGGAATCGAACCACCGACCTCACGCTTATCAGGCGTGCGCTCTAACCATCTGAGCTACGCGCCCAAGCAACAAAGCTTGGGTATTCTCCAAACAAAGCGGGTGACGAGAATCGAACTCGCGACAACAGCTTGGAAGGCTGTAGTTTTACCACTAAACTACACCCGCAAATGGCGCGAGACGGAATCGAACCGCCGACACATGGAGCTTCAATCCATTGCTCTACCAACTGAGCTACCGAGCCATCTGATTGCGGGAGCAGGATTTGAACCTACGACCTTCGGGTTATGAGCCCGACGAGCTACCTAGCTGCTCCATCCCGCGATAAAAATAAAAGGAGGATGTGGGATTCGAACCCACGCACGCTTTTACACGCCTGACGGTTTTCAAGACCGTTCCCTTCAGCCGGACTTGGGTAATCCTCCAAAGTACAAATATAAATGGACCTTGTAGGACTCGAACCTACGACCGCTCGGTTATGAGCCGAGTGCTCTAACCAGCTGAGCTAAAGGTCCAATAAATCCATATATAATAGCGGCGAAGGGGATCGAACCCCCGACCTCCCGGGTATGAACCGGACGCTCTAGCCAGCTGAGCTACACCGCCATAATCGGGAAGACAGGATTCGAACCTGCGACCCCTTGGTCCCAAACCAAGTGCTCTACCAAGCTGAGCTACTTCCCGAAGATGCACCCTGCAGGATTCGAACCTGCAACCGCCTGATTCGTAGTCAGGTACTCTATCCAGTTGAGCCAAGGGTGCTTCTTATTAAATTAATGCCGAGAACCGGAATCGAACCGGTACGAAGGTTACCCTTCGCAGGATTTTAAGTCCTGTGCGTCTGCCAGTTCCGCCACCCCGGCATCTCTCAAGCGAACGACGGGATTCGAACCCGCGACCCCCACCTTGGCAAGGTGATGTTCTACCACTGAACTACGTTCGCTAATGCCGGCTACATGACTTGAACACGCGACCCTCTGATTACAAATCAGATGCTCTACCAAC
>NZ_JBRUHR010000036.1:0-3327 GCF_053206925.1 Streptococcus dentiloxodontae
CACAATTCACTTTCAAAGAGGATTTCTCCAAACTTCCTAAGGTCTTGAGTTGGGATGAATTCTCTCGAAATAAGGGTAAACTCGCCTTCATCGCTCAAGACTTTGAAACACGAAAGATTGTCACCATTCTTGAAAACAATTGGAAAATTCTCCAAAAAGACAGCAGAAAACTCTCTGATAAAGCTTTCTATTCACGAACCTTTAGGCAAACCTTAACCCCTCGTGAGATTGTCAATAAAACCTTAGACTTCTCTGATGAGCTTAGCTTTTATTATAATCTTTACCAGCTTCTGCTCTTCCATTTTCAAGAAAAACGAGCAACTCAATTTTTTGAACTGATTGAAGACCATTTGAACGGTGTCAATCAGGCATTTTCAACCGTCTTCAAAACCTTTCTGAAATACAAAGATTACATCACAAATGCCCTTGAGCTGCCTTATTCTAACGCTAAATTGGAAGCTACCAACAAGCTTATCAAAGACATCAAGCGCCAAGCTTTTGGCTTTCGAAACTTCAAAAACTTTAAAACTAAAATTCTTATCGCTTTGAACATGCAAAGAGAGAGAACCAATCTGATTCTCTCTCGTGCTTAATTATAAGTCACCCACTACAGTTGACAAAGAGCCAAAATTTAAACAATAATAGTAACACTCACCGTAACTTAGTCTTCTTTACGCTTACAAGCTCCAAATAATCCTGCCAATGCTAGCGCAAGAACACCTGCACCTGTTAACACTATATCCTTATCAGAACTTTCACCTGTTTCTGGTAAAATTTCCACTGTGGCTGTTGGTGGGGTTGCCTTTGGATTCTCTGATGTACTACTAATTGGTGTCGAAGGAGTCGTTGGCGGTATCACATGTTTCACCGTTTCAACGATATAATTTCGGTGCCATTGAACTTTTGGAACTGCGGGTTCTGTCGGTGCAACTGGCTCTGCCGGAACTTCTACTGTAATAACTATCGGTGGGGTCGGAGCCGTCGGTTCAGTGGGAGCGGTCGGAGCGGTCGGTTCACTTGGAACCTCTACTTCAACTTTTGTTGGAGCCACCGGTGGGGTCGGAGCCGTTGGCTCTGCCGGTTCACTTGGAACTTCTACTATAACTTTTGTTGGAGCCACCGGTGGGGTTGGAGCGGTCGGAGCCGTCGGTTCACTTGGAACCTCTACTATAACTTTTGTTGGAGCCACCGGTGGGGTCGGAGCCGTTGGGGCTGTCGGTTCACTTGGAACCTCTACTACGACTTTTGTTGGAGCCACAGGTGGGGTTGGAGCCGTTGGGGCTGTCGGTTCACTTGGAACCTCTACTATAACTTTTGTTGGAGCCACCGGTGGGGTCGGAGCCGTTGGGGCTGTCGGTTCACTTGGAACCTCTACTATAACTTTTGTTGGAGCCACCGGTGAGGTCGGAGCCGTTGGGGCTGTCGGTTCACTTGGAACCTCTACTATAACTTTTGTTGGAGCCACAGGTGGGGTCGGAGCCGTTGGGGCTGTCGGTTCACTTGGAACCTCTACTATAACTTTTGTTGGAGCCACCGGTGGGGTTGGAGCCGTTGGGGCTGTCGGTTCACTTGGAACCTCTACTACGACTTTTGTTGGAGCCACCGGTGGGGTTGGAGCTGTCGGCTCTTCTGGTAGTTTTGGTTCAACACCAGGATCTTTAGGGAAGCCAACATTTGAGTTAATAGCAAACCAATAAACTGATGGCATGCCATCAGCGTTAGCACCAGCAGCAGTAAAGACCAAATGACCATCTGTCATCTTAACACCAGCTCCTCCATAGTAGAGGTAAGGTGAATAAGGGTCATCCCAACCACGAAGAGTTGAAGAAGTTTCACCGTTAAAGACTGCACCGTGTTCGATATATTGATTGTCGTTTACCGATGTAGCTTCTCTAGTTGTTGAATCAAAAGTAACACTTGAATTTGGAATAGCGATAAATTCTTTATCACCAATATTTACAGACTCTTGGTGCTCAGTGCTTTGGAACTTTTTCTTAGGGGTAAAGGTAAGCAAACCAGTTTCTGGTTCGACCTTATAAGTCCCTAAAACATCATCATTACCATTATAAGTGTACTCTTCTGAACCAATGGAATGGCCGTTACCACCACCAGAAGCATTAACAGTCGTATCTCCAGTTACCGTTTCGCTTTGAATCACCCAGCCATTGTCCCAACCAGCCTTTTGGCTGACAATCTTAAGTGGATTGCTAGCAGAAATTTTAACTTTTTTGTCTCCAAAGTCCGCTTCCCCAGTCTTGACAACAACGCCATTATTTTGAATAGCTGGCATACTACCATCCGCATAAGGATCCCATGTTCCGCGAACAGTATTTCCATTAACATCTTTCGCTTCTACTGTTAGAGCACGTGGTTTATCCCCACTGTCAACATAAGAAGCTCCTGTCCAGTGGTTGAGAGAGTTTAGGGCAACAATGGCATTACGCTTAGAAAGGTCAAACATATTGCCATCTTTATCATAAAACTCAATATCAACAGCTACCTTGATTGGTTGATTCTTGTTCTTGTCTGTCGAAGATCCAACTGTGAGGGTAATAGTCGGATCACTGTTGACATTGGCAATACCTTTTCCATCTATAGAAGGTAAGCTGATAATCTTATACCTATAGATAACTTTTTTAATATCCTGCGGAACGCCGTCAACAACCATCTTGGATTGGGTCAAGCCATCATAAGTTATAGAGAATTTGTCCCCTTCTTTGATTTGAATCCATTCATCCTTGTTGTTTCCCCAAGGACTAGTAGTAACGATATCACTTGCTTGAATATTATCTGAAGTATATTGCTCAACCCCATTGGTATTCAGTCGTTGTTGAGCCTCTTTGGTTAAATAGGTATTAATACCATCAATAGTATGTGTTGCATTAGGTTCGTGTAAAAATGTCAATTCTTGAGCAGCTTGGACAGCTGTCAATCCTTGGTCAGCCAAAAATTTATCATAAGCTTCTTTAGCATTTTTATACTGCTTGAGACTCGTCTCATACTCAGCCTTTTTAGTTGCATATTCAACGATATCTTTATCGTACTGTGTCTTATCGGCATTGTACTTAGCTAATTCTTCTTGATATTTCGCTTCTGCTTCCGCATTGGCTTTGTCCGCTGCGGCTTTTTCAGCTACCTTAGTATCATAATTTGCCTTTGCAATATCGTAGGCAGCCTTGTCTTGGTCGTATTGAGCCTTTGCGGTGTTATATGCGGCTAACTCTTCTTGATATTTCGCTTCTGCTTCCGCATTGGCTTTGTCCGCTGCGGCTTTTTCAGCTACCTTAGTGTCATAGTTCGCCTTTGCAATATCGTAGGCAGCCTTGT